>DATGRC010000103.1:0-17138 GCA_035303865.1 Acidimicrobiales bacterium | reverse complement strand
TGACCTCGACCGGCAGCGCTCCGCCCAGCGGCTCCGCACCGCCCTCAGCCTCGACGGCGAGTGGCTCCCCACCGTCCTCGACCAGGCCCACCAGCGCCTCATGGAGCTGCGCCGCACCCACCCGACGGCGGCCGGCCTCGTCATCGCGGCCGACCAGGACCACGCCAAGGGCATCGCCCGGCTCCTCCACCAGCGGCACCGGGTCGGCGCCGTGGTCGCCACCTCCGACGACCCCTCCGCCTCCAGCCGCATCGCCCGCTTCGCCGAGAGCACCCAGCCCTGGATCGTGGCCGTCCGCATGGTGTCCGAGGGCGTCGACATCCCCCGCCTGCGCCTCGGCGTGTTCGCCACCACGACCACCACCGAGCTGTTCTTCCGACAGGCCGTCGGCCGCTTCGTGCGCCACACCGGCGGTCGGGCGGCCGAGGAGCGGGCCTGGCTGTTCATCCCCGACGACCCCCGCCTGCGCACCTGGGCGGCGTCGATCGCCGAGCAGCGCCGCCACAGCCTGGCCCGCAACCGCCGCGACGAGGACGACGCGCCGCGGGCCGAGGACGAGGCCGCCCTCGACGAGGTGCCCGAGGAGCCCGATGAGCAGCTCTCGCTCTTCGAGGTGCTCTCCGCCCAGGTCCTCGACGTGGAGGACCAGCGCTCGGTCTTCGAGACCGACGACGACCTGGGCGACGACGAGGAGGAGGCCGACACCAGCGTCGACGTGGAGCTGCCGCCTCCGCCCCCGCCCGGCGGCGGCCGCTTCTCGGCGCCGCTGCCCGCCGACCTCGGAGGCCGGCCGCTCACCGAGGTGAAGAAGGAGCTGCGGGAGGCCAACGCCGAGCTGGTCGTGGACCTGGTGCGCTTCACCGGCATGAGCCACCGCGAGGTCAACGGCCGCCTCAACCGCCTGGCCGGCGTGGAGCGGGTGACCGAGGCCACCCTCGAGCAGCTTCGCCGCCGCGCCGACCAGGCCGAGCGCTGGCTCGCCTCGCTGTAGTCAGCGGGCCGTCGGGATCAGCCCGTGTAGGCGGGGGCCGCCACCACCGGCTGAGCCGGAGGCGTTGCCGTGTCGGCACCCGCGCCCGCCGGCGCGCCGGCCACCACCTCGACGGCGGCGCGGGCGACGAGGGGCTCGTCGACCCAGTCCCAGGTGAGGGGGCCGAGCACGTCGAGCTCATACGGGTACTCGACCGCGGCGACGCCCAGCGCCTGGGGCTCGAAGCCGTCGTCGAGCAGGTCGGCCAGGAGGTCCTCGTCCACCTCCACCGTCTGGTACGAGCACTCCCCCCGGATCTCGTGGGTGCCAGCGCCCGTGAGCGTGAGCGTCACCGGGATGGCGGCCGGGTAGCGCTCGTCCGCCGTCACGGTGGTCACGAGCTCGTCGTCGACGTACACCTCCAGCACGGGATGGTCGTCGCGCAGCTCCTCGAGGTCGGCGAGGAGCTGCTCCGCCGGATCCTCGTCGGCCTGCAGGATCACGAGGTCGTCCCCGTCGCCACCCTGCTGGGCCGCCATCGCAGCAGCCAGGTCGAAGTCGTTGTCGGACTCGCAGCCCCGGAACGTGGCCACCACCGCGGCCCCGTCGGCCACCGCCGCCTCGTCGAGGTCGAGGCGGAAGGTGCGCTCCACCGCGAGGACGTCGAGGTACCAGCCGAACGCCGGGATCCCCTCGATGGGCTCGCCCGCCTCCTCGCCCGTGAGGCCGCAGATCGCCACGACGAGGTGGTCGCCCGGACGCTCCGGCGCGGGCACCTCGAGGGAGAAGAAGCCATCGGCGTCGGTGGTGCCGAAGTGGACCGACGTCCCCTCCAGGTCCTCGAGCGAGCCCGGGAGCTCGCCCGCCACGGCCATGGCCGACGAGACCACGAAGACGGCCACGTCGCCGCCCTCGCCGTCGGGGACGGGGCAGGGCTCGCCGCCCTCGTTGCTCACGGTCACCGTCCCGCCCTGGGTGGCCACGCCGGGCGTGAAGGTGAGGCCCCACTGGCAGGCGCCGAGGAGGACGGCGGCCGAGAGCAGCGCGCCGCCGCGGCGGACGCGTCGGGTCGGAGAGGTGGGCATCGAGGGGTCTCCCGCGGTCAGTGGTACGTCGAGGGGTGCGTCGACCGCGCCCGCCAGGACCCGGTTCGCCGCCCGCAGGTTCGACGCTACCGCGCCGTGGCCGGCCGGTCGGCCACCGGGGCCGAGGGCGATCCTCGGGCCAGCCGTCGACGGCCGGTCGCCGGGTCGAGGTCGCCACGCCGCCGGCGGGGGTACCTTCGCGGCATGACGGACCAGGGGAGCCAACCGACCCGCGCCGACACCGAGGCGATCGGCGGGGCCCACGACCCGACGGTGGTGGGGGTGCCCCCGGTCGGTCCGGAGGCGGCGCCCGGCGACGCGGGCGGGGAGGGCCCGCCGCCCGGTTCGCCGCCACCCCCGTGGGGCCCGCCGCCCCGGGACCGCCGCCTGTGGATCATCGTCGCCCTCCTCGTGGCGATCGTGATCGTGCTCGTGCTGCTCCTCCTCCTGCGCGACGACGACGGCGACGGCGACGCCACCACCACGACGTCGGAGACCACGACCACCCTCGAGGAGGAGACCACCACCACGGCGGAGGAGACGACGACCACCGAGTCGACCACCACCACGACCGAGGCCACCACCACGACCGCCGCCGCGCCGCCGGTCACCGCGGATCCGGCCCAGTGCCGCGAGGCGGGCAGCGACCCCGGCAACCCCAACCCGGCCGCCCAGGCCGTGTTCATCGCGTGGACCCGCGGCGACGAGGCCTGCGCCCGCGAGCTCATGACCGACCAGGCCTTCGACCAGCTCTTCGCCCGGGACGGCCGTGACGCCACCGACGACTTCCAGAGCTGCGTCGAGGAGGAGGTCCCCGAGCCGGTCATGGACTGCGCCTTCACGTACCCCGGCGGCGCCACGCACTACGTGATGCGGTTCGTGCCCACCGGGGGCTGGGAGGTGGTCGAGGTGTACCAGGTGGCCGACTGAGCGACGGGCCGTCGAGCGTGGGCGCCGTCAGCGGCGCTTGGCCCGGCCCACGGCGATCGTGGCCGCCGTGTCCCCGAGGGCCAGCATCAGGTCGGCGGCGTCCTCCACGATCCGGTCGCGGGGCCCGTCGATGCGGCCGTCGAGCCACGCCGCCACCAGCTCGGCCAGGCCGCCGACGATGATCGCCGCGGTGACCCGGCCGATCTGCTCGCCCTTGCGGGGCCGGCCGTGGCGCTCGACGCCGGCCTGCTCCACCATCGCCACGAGCGCGTGGCCGGTCTCGATGCGGCGCCGGTTCAGCGCCTCGTTGCCGAGCGCCTCGACGTAGAGGACGCGGCCCCGTCGGGGGTCGTCGTCCACGAACGCGAGGATCGAGCCGATGGCCGCCCGCATCTGCGCCCGGGGGTGGTCGCCCGCCTCGGCCACCGCCCGCAGCACCTCCTCGCCGAGCTCGGCCACGAGCCGGTCGTAGAGGGCGAGGAGGAGCGCGTCGAGGTCGTCGAAGGACTCGTAGAAGTACCGGGGGTTGAGGCGGGCCTGCTGGCAGACCCCCCGCACGGTGGTGCCGCCCCAGCCCTCGGTGCCGAGCAGCTCGAACGCGGCGTCGAGCAGCAGCGTCCGCCGCTCAGCGCGACGATCGTCGGGGGTGAGCCCGACCCAGCGGGTCGGCTTGCGGGACGCGGGAGAAGTTGGCAACGCCCGTTACCATAGCGTACGCTCGTGGCAACGCTCGTTGCCATGCCGGATCCGGGGGAGGACCGATGACAGAGCGGGTGCTGATCGTGGGGGGAGGCGTCGGCGGCCTCGTCGCCGCGCTGGCCTTCGGGCGGGCCGGCCACGAGGTCACCCTGCTCGAGCGCGACGAGCTGCGCCCCCTCGCGTCGGCCGCCGAGGCCTTCGCCACCGAGCGGGCCGGCGCGCCGCAGGTCCACCAGACCCACGCCTTCCTCGCCCGCATCCAGGTGCTGCTGCGGGACCGGTTCCCCGACGTGATGCAGGACATGCTCGACGCGGGCGGGATCACGATGCCGATGACGGCCAACCTCGGTGAGCCCCGGCCCGGCGACGAGGACCTCAAGGTCATCGTGGTGCGCCGCTCCACCCTCGAGTGGGTGCTGCGCAAGGCGGCGGTGGCGCAGGAGGGCGTCACGATCCGCACCGGCGCCGCGGTGGCCGGCCTGGTGGGCGACGGCACCGACGGGTCCGGGCGGCCCGTCGTCGGCGGCGTGCGCCTCGCCGATGGGGAGGAGCTGCGGGCCGACGTGGTCGTCGCCGCCACCGGCCGACGCGGCGACGTGCCGGCCTGGCTGGCACCGCTCGGCGTGGAGGTCCCCGAGAAGGTCCGCGAGAGCGGCCTCATGTACCTCACCCGCTGGTACCACCGGCCCGCCGCCGAGCTGCCGCCCGACCCCCGCCTCGGCGCCGACCTCCGGTACGTGAAGTACCTGGCCGTCCCCGGCGACGGCGACACGCTGTCGGTCACGCTCGCCGTGCGCACCACCGACGGCGCCATGCGCAGCGCGCTGTCCGACCCCGACCGCTTCGAGCAGGCCTGCCGGCTCCTCCCGGGTCCCGACCTGTTCTTCAACGACGAGGCCCCGCCGCTCGAGGGCATCGGCGGCGTGCGCCCGATGGCCGGGCTGCTCAACCGGCTCCGGCGGTTCGTGGACGACGACGGCGAGCCGCTCGTCGTCGGGTTCCACGCCGTCGGCGACGCCCACACCGTCACCAACCCGATCTACGGGCGGGGCTGCTCGCTGGCCGCGGTGCAGGCCGTGGCCCTGGCCGACGCCCACGCCGAGCACCCCGACGACCCCGTCGCCCGCGCCCGGGCCTACGAGGCGTTCAACCGGGCCGAGGTGGAGCCGTGGTTCGACAACGCCGTGATGATGGACCGCTTCGGCGCCGACCCGGCCGGCCGGGGCCTGCTCGGCGGCCGCGGCTCCGGTGGCGACGGCGACGGGTCCGCCTCCGACGCCGCGAAGGGGATCGGGGCCGTGTTCGCGGCCGCCGCCACCGACCCGGTGATCGGCCGCGGCATCGCCCGGTTCATGAACCTGCTGCAGACCCCGGCGCAGCTGATGGCCGACGCCGAGCTCATGGCCCGCATCGCCGAGGTGGCCGCCGAGCCCGACCGCTACCCGCTGCAGCGCCCCGAGGCGCCGGGACGGCGCGAGCTCCTGGCCCGCCTCGGCGTGCCCGAGGACGACCCCGACGGCGAGCCGGAGGGCGACCCCGACGGCGCGCTCGTCGCCTGAGCCATCGCTGCCGTGATGACCCGTCGCTTCACCCACCCGTCGAGCACCTGACCGTCGAGGAGCCATGACCGCACCCGCCCCGCACCCCTCCACCGTCGAGCGCACCGTCGCCGTGAACGGCGTCGAGCTGCACGTCGTGGAGGCCGGCCCCGCCGACGGGTTCCCCGTCGTGCTCAGCCACGGCTTCCCCGAGCTGGCCTACTCGTGGCGCCACCAGATCCCCGCCCTGGCCGACGCCGGGTACCGGGTGATCTGCCCCGACCAGCGAGGGTACGGGCGCAGCTCGCGGCCCGAGGCGGTCGAAGCCTACGACATCCACCACCTCACCGGCGACCTGATCGCCCTGCTCGACGAGGCCGGCCACGAGCAGGCCGCGTTCGTCGGCCACGACTGGGGGGCGATGGTCGTCAACGGCGTCGCCGCCCTCCACCCGGACCGCTGCGCGGCGGTGATGGCGATGAGCGTGCCGCTGCTCCCCCGGGGCCCGATCTCGCCGCTCGAGCTGTTCAAGATGGCCTTCGGGGACTCGTTCTTCTACATGCTCTACTTCCAGGAGCCCGGCGTGGCCGACGCCGACCTCGGTCGCGACCCGGCCGAGACGATGACCCGCATGCTGGCCGGGCTCACCGTCCCCGAAGGCGGGCAGCTCGACACCTCCGGGCTCTCCGCCCCGGAGGGCACCGGCTTCGTCGACCGCCTCCCCAAGGCCGAGGGCCTGCCCGGCTGGCTGAGCCAGGAGGAGCTCGACGTCTACATCGCCGAGTTCACCCGCACCGGCTTCACCGGCGGCATCAGCTGGTACCGGAACCTGCACCGCAACTGGGAGACCACCCCGCAGCTCGACGGACGGGTGCTCGAGATGCCCGCCGCGTTCCTCACCGGTGCCCTCGACCCGGTGAACCTCATGAGCCCGGCCGGCCTCATGGACGGCTACGTGCAGGACCTGCGCTTCAGCCGCGTCGTCGACGGCGCCGGCCACTGGGTCCAGCAGGAGAAGCCGGCCGAGGTCAACGCCGCCATCCTCGAGCTGCTGTCCGCCGTCGCCCACTGATCACCGTCCCGCCCGAGCACTGGAGCACACCATGACCGACCAGCCGCTGCGCTTCGGCGCCTTCTTCGCCCCGTTCCACCCCGTCGGCCAGAACCCCACGCTGGCCCTCGAGTACGACCTCCAGCGGGCCGAGGCCCTCGACCGGCTCGGCTACGACGAGGTGTGGTTCGGCGAGCACCACTCCGGCGGCTACGAGCTGATCGGCAGCCCGGAGATCGTCATCGCCGCCGCCGCCCAGCGCACCCAGCGCATCAAGCTCGGCACCGGCGTCATCTCGCTGCCGTACCACCACCCGTTCCTCGTCGCCGACCGCCTCGCCCTGCTCGACCACCTCACGAAGGGCCGGCTCATCGTCGGCACCGGCCCCGGGGCGCTGCCCACCGACGCCCACATCATGGGCATCGACCCGGTGGAGCAGCGCCGGATGATGGAGGAGAGCCTCGAGGCGATCCTCGCCCTGTTCACGAGCGACGAGCCGATCGGCCGGGAGACGGACTGGTTCACGATCCGCGACGGCCAGCTGCACCTGCGCCCGTTCCAGCACCCGCACCCGGAGGTGGCGGTGGCGGCCATGGTGTCGCCGTCGGGCCCCCGGCTCGCCGGGCGGTACGGGGTGTCGCTCCTGTCGCTGTCGATGTCGGTGGCCGAGGGCTTCGCCGCCATCGGCCAGGCGTGGGACGTGGTCACCGAGCAGGCGGCCAAGGCCGGCCAGCCCGAGCCCGACCGCTCCACCTGGCGGGTGCTCGGCAACCTGCACGTGGCCGAGACCCGCGAGCAGGCGATCCGGGACTGCACCTACGGGCTGCGCAAGTTCGCCGACTACTTCGGCGGCGGCGCCGGCTTCGTGCCGCTCGCCAACCAGGTCGACGCCGACGAGGACCCCGAGGGGTTCGTGCGGGCCTACGCCGAGAGCGGCGGGGTGGTGATCGGCACGCCCGACGACGCCATCGAGTACATCGAGGGCCTACTCGAGCAGTCCGGCGGGTTCGGCACGTTCCTGATGCTCGGCCACGACTGGGCCCACCCGCAGGCCACGCTCGAGAGCTACCGCCTCATCGCCGAGCGGGTGATCCCGCACTTCACGGGCCAGCTGTCCGCCCAGCGCCGCAGCCACGAGTGGGCGGTGGAGAACCGGGGCCAGCTCTTCGGCCGGGCCGGCCAGGCCATCCTCAACGCGATCACCACGCACGTGGAGGAGAAGGAGGCCGACGCCAAGGCGGCGGCCGGCGGGGGGAGCGAGCGCTGATGCGAGCCGCCGCACTGAGGTCCGGGCGGATCTACGTCAACGACGACGTCCCCGAGCCGCAGCCCGGCTTCGGGCAGGTCCTCGTCCAGGTGAGGGCCTGCGGGATCTGCGGGTCCGACCTGCACTTCGTGGACCACGGGCCCCAGATGATCGACCTGGGCAAGCAGATGAAGGGCATGCCCGACCTCGCCGGCTTCGGGGCCGACCCCGACGCGGAGCCGGCCCCCGAGCTCGACTTCGACCGCGACATCTTCATGGGCCACGAGTTCTCCGCCGAGGTGCTCGAGGCCGGCCCCGACACCGACGCGCCGCCGCCCGGCACGCTCGTCACGTCGCTGCCGGTGCTGATGACGCCCCGGGGCATCGCGCCGATCGTGTACAGCAACGAGGTCCACGGCGGCTACGGCGAGCGGATGCTGCTGTCGGCCGGGCTGCTCATGCCGGTGCCCAACGGCCTCGACGCCCGCCACGCCGCGCTCACCGAGCCGATGGCCGTCGGCCTCCACGCCGTCAACAAGTCGCGGGTGGCCCAGGGCGAGGGCGCGCTCGTGCTCGGCTGCGGGCCGGTGGGGCTGGCCTGCATCGCCGCCCTCCGGCTGAAGGGCATCGACACGATCGTCGCCGCCGACTTCTCCCCCGCCCGCCGGGCCATCGCCGCCCAGATGGGCGCCACCGAGGTGGTGGACCCGGCACAGGAGGACGCGTTCGACGCGTGGCAGCGGGCCGGCCGGGGCCGGCAGCTCGTCGTGTTCGAGGCCATCGGCGTGCCCGGGATCATCGACACCGTGCTGCGCGACGCGCCCGTCGGCACCCGCCTGCTCGTCGTCGGCGTGTGCATGGAGCACGACACGATCAACCCGTTCTTCGGGATCAGCAAGGAGCTGAGCATCCAGTTCGCCCTCGCCTACGACCCGATGGAGTTCGCCGAGTGCCTGCGGGCCATCGCCGAGGGCGACATCGACGTGTCCCCGATGATCACCGGCGAGGTCGGCCTCGACGAGGTCCCCGCCGCCTTCGAGGCGCTGCGCAACCCCGAGGCGCACTGCAAGATCCTCGTCACCCCCTGACCGGGCCGCACCGCGCCCGCCGGCCGCCGGGCGCGCCGCCCGGCCCGATCGTCAGCGGGTGGCGAGGCGCCGGGCGGCGAGCGCGACCGCGGTGGCGAGGGCGGCGAGGGCGAGCGGGACCGGCGCCCCGGTGACGGGGAGGCGGTCCCCGCCGGCCGGTGCCCCGTCGTGCCCGTGGTCCCCCACCGCCGCCGCGGGCTCGGGCCCGTCGGCCGGGGCGTCGGGGCCGGCCGAGCTCGGCGACGCCGAGGGATCGGACGGGTCGGACGGGTCCGACGGCACCAGGACCGAGCGGGGCCCGGCGACGGGGAGGACCACCGAGCTCGGGTGCTCGGGGGAGGCGAGGACGCTGACCGGACCGGCCAGGGTCTCCAGCGCGGCGGGCAGCGGCGGGAGGGCGTGGGGCACGTCGTAGGCGGCGACGGTGACCCGCAGGCGGTGACCGGCCGGGACGACGAAGGACGAGGGGAAGACCTCGACGGGCAGCAGCACCGGCTCGCCGGGCGGCACCGGCTGGACGGCCGCCTCCGTGAACGGGTGCCACGGCTGGATCGACTGGCCGTCGAGCCAGCGGCTGCGGTCCGGGTCGACGGCGCGGTGGCTGGCCCGCAGCAGCCCGTTGGTGATGCCGGTGGAGGTGCCGTCGGGGGCCACCGAGGAGACGGCGACCGACGCCAGCACCTCGCCGCCGAGCGGGGCCTCCACCCACAGGTCGGCCTGGATCGGGCCGTCCACCCGCACGGGCTCGGCGAACGGATCGGTCGTGAAGGTGAGCGCCAGCGCCTCGTCGAGGCGGTTGTCGGTGGCACAGGGGGTGGCGCCGAGCAGCCCGATGAGCCACTGGTTGGCGCTGCGGGTGCACACCCCGGTGAGCGGCAGCTGCAGGTACTGGCCGGCGGGCTCCGGGGCGGGCGGCGGCTCGGGGCTCAGCCGACCGCCGCCGCGGAGGTGCCAGCGCTCGGCGTGCAGGTCCGGGATCGGCCAGGTGGGCGCCGACTCCCACCGGCCGGTGCCGAGCACGTGCTGGGTCACCGGGGCGAGGCAGTCGACGCCGGTGTCGCGGCCGCGCACGTGGGCGTCGAACCACCGCAGCGTGAGGTCCTCGAGGCTGGGCACGCCGTCGGCGGGCAGGCCCTGGCCGGTGGTGAGGTGGTTCCACGGCCCCATGAGGAGGCGAGCGTCGTTGCCCGCCGCGGCGAGGGCCTCGAAGAGGAGCGGCTCGCCCCGCTGGAACAGGTCGTCGTGGCCGCCCACGATGAACGTGGGGGCGTCGATCCGGTCCACCACCTCGATCGGGGAGCGCTGCCGCCAGAACGGGCCGTCGTAGGCGGTGCTGCCGGCCAGCAGCGCGTCGGCGATCGTGTCGAGCTGGAAGTCGGGCACGGCGAGCAGGTGCTCGACGATCGTGGACGGGTCGGCACCGGGGACGAGCGACAGGCCGGTGACGAGCCCCATCCACAGCGGGATGAAGGCGGTGTTGACCTCGCCCCCGGCGAACACGATGTCCCGGTAGGCGTCGGCCATCGGCACGATGGCGAACACCGCCTCGACCGCCGGGTGACCGCTGGCCGCCGCGAACAGCGACGTGATGCCCATGTAGGAGGCGCCGAGCAGGGCCACGGACCCGTCGCTCCAGTCCTGGGCGACGATCCAGTCGAGCACCTCGGGGTAGTCGGCGAGGGTCCGCTCGCCCCAGGAGTCCCACGCGCCGCCGGAGCCGCCGGTGCCCCGGTCGTCGACCACGACCGCGGCGTAGCCGTGGGGCACGAGGGCGCCGCCGGCCGACCCGAACGCCTGGGCGCCGGCGGTCTTGTTGTACCCGGTGATCGTGACGACGGCGGGCACCGGGCCGTCCACCCCGGTGGGGAGGGTGACGTCGGCCCGCAGCACCACGCCGTCGGACATCGTGATCTCGTGGTCGACGGTGGCCCCGACCCCGGCCACCGGCGCCGGGGCGTACGGCGGCAGCCCGCCGGCGCACCCGTCCGCCGGGGGCGGCGCCGGCTGCGATGCGACCGACGTGGGCGCGGCGGGGGCGGCGACGAGGCCCAGCAGCACCGCCGCCAGCGCGGCCCACCGGCGGCCCCGGCGGCGCCGCGCCCGACCGTCGCCCCACCAGAGCAGATCTCGCACCATTCGTGCAGGTTCGCCACCGTGGCCGGCATCCCCTGGGCCGGTCGATGTGACGGCGGGCACCTCCGGTGGGGCATGCTGGGGCGATGCGCTTCCGCCCGGGCGGCAACGAGGTCGCGACCACGCTCCCGCGCCGGTTCGGCGCGGGCGGCCGGGCCCGGTCGTCGGAGGCCACCCGCCCGCCGCGGCGCCACGCCCGTGCCGCCGGGGTCGCCGCGCTGGCCGCCACCGCGGCGCTCGCGCTCGGCGCCTGCGGCGACGACGCCGAGGTAGCCGTCGAGCTCGTCGAGGGCGTGGAGGTGGCGGTGTCGGCGATCGACAACACCTTCCGGCCCGAGACGATCGAGGTGGCGGCCGGCACCGAGGTGGTCTGGACCAACGACGGTCGCAACGACCACAACGTGCTGCCGGTGGAGGGCGACGACTGGGGCGTCGAGGTGGACGGCTTCGCGCCCGGGGACGAGTACCGCCACCGCTTCACCGAGCCCGGCACCTACCCCTACTACTGCTCGCTCCACGGCACGACCACCAAGGGCATGGTGGGCACCGTCGTGGTGACCGGATGATCCCGACCAGGAGGGACCCGATGACCCGGATCCGATCGCCTCGCCGCGTGCTCGCGGCGCTCCTCGCCCTCGGCCTGCTGGCCGGGGCCTGCGGCGACGACGACGGCGGCGACGCCAGCCCCACCACGGAGGCTGCCGACGACGGCGGCAGCGGCGAGGGCGACGGCGACTGGCGCACGCTGCGCGTCCCCACCGACTACGAGACGATCCAGGCCGCGGTCGACGCCGCCGAGCCGGGCGACCTCGTGCTCATCGAGCCCGGCGTCTACGAGGAGGCGGTGGACGTCACCACCGAGAACCTCACGATCCGCGGCCTCGACCGCAACGAGGTGATCCTCGACGGCGGCTTCGAGCTCCAGAACGGGATCCGGGTGCTGGCCGACGGCGTGGCCATCGAGAACATGACCGCCCGGAACTACACGACCAACGGGTTCTTCTGGACCGGCGTCACCGGGTACCGGGGGTCGTACCTGACCGCCTACCGCAACGGCGACTACGGCGTGTACGCCTTCGACGCGGTGAAGGGCCAGCTCGAGCACATCTACGCCTCGGGCAGCCCCGACGCCGGCATCTACATCGGCCAGTGCTACCCGTGCGACGCCGTCATCGACGACGTGCTCTCCGAGTACAACGGCCTCGGCTACTCGGGCACGAACTCGGGCGGCAACCTGCTCATCGTCAACAGCACGTTCCGCTACAACCGAGCCGGCATCGTGCCCAACAGCGGCTCCTACGAGCTGTGCTACCCGGAGCGGGAGACCACGATCGTCGGCAACGTCGTCTACGGGAACTCCCAGCCCGACACGCCGGCCATCTCGGTGGCCCTGCTCGGCATGGGCAACGGGATCCTCCTCGCCGGCGGCAACCGCAACGTCGTCGAGCGGAACCTCGTCTTCGACCACGAGCGCACCGGCATCGGCCTCGTGCCGTTCCCGGAGGAGGAGGCCAACGACGTCGTCCCGCCGCAGGAGGACTGGGAGCGGCCCTGCGCCGAGACCCGGGACGACCCGCTGCCGGAGCGGTCCGAGGAGGAGCTGGCGCTCGTGCTGTGGGACCCGGTGGGCAACGTGATCCGCGACAACGTGGTGAGCGGCTCCGGCCTCGCCGACCTGGCCCTCGGCAGCCTGCAGGACGACCTGGCCTCGCTGGGCAACTGCTTCGGCGGCAACACGTTCGAGACGACGGCCCCGGCGCAGCTCGAGGCCCTCGCCCCCTGCGAGGGCGACCCCACGGCGACGGACTGGACGACCGGCGCCCTCGACCTGCTCGAGCTGATGGCCGCCGAGCGGCCGCCGTCGATCGACTACGAGGAGGCGCCGACGCCGGAGCCGCCCGCGCAGCCGAACATGCCTGACGCCGAGACGGCACCGCCGCGCCCGGCCACCAACGTGCCGTTCCCGGTCGACCTGGCCGCCATCACGGTCCCGGAGCGCCCCGAGGGGACGTGACCCCGATCCCCGACCGCCGCCGGGGGGCGACGGCGCGCCGGCTGGCCGCCGTGCTGGTGTCGGCCGCGGTGATCGGATCCGTGGCGGGATGCGGTGACGGCGGTTCGACCGACGTCACCGCACCCGATGCGGCCCACGACCACGCCCTCGGCGGCGATGGGGGCACCGACGCCCACGCTGGGCGCGGCGGGCACGGGCCGGTTGGCGGGCCGGTGGGCGAGGCGGTGTCGGCCCGGGGGCGGGCGATGGGCCCGCAGGGGCGGGTCGCGCAGTTCACGGTGGAGTGCGGGCACAGCCACAGCGCGCCCGACGACCCGATCGTCCACCACGGCAAGCCCGGTCGGGCCCACCTGCACGACTTCTTCGGGAGCCGGGAGACCGACGCCCACAGCACCCCGGCGTCGCTCGTCGGCACCGACACCACCTGCCAGAACCGCAAGGACACCGCCGCGTACTGGGCGCCCGCCCTCTTCCGCGACGGCGAGCCGGTCCCGCCGACCAAGGGCGTGGCCTACTACCGGCCCGGCGTGGGCGTGGACCCGTCGACCGTCGAGCCCTACCCCGAGGGCCTCGTCATCGTGGCCGGGGACCAGACCGCCACGGCCCCCCAGCCGCTGGATGTGGCCGCCTGGCACTGCGGCGCGTCCCCGGTGCTGCACAGCGACCCGCCCGAGTGCCCGCGCACGGCGCCGCTCGGGGTGCGGGTGGCGTTCCCGGACTGCTGGGACGGCGAGCGCCTCGACAGCGACGACCACCAGTCCCACATGGCCTACAGCGCGACCGGCGCCTGTCCGGCCAGCCACCCGGTGCCGGTGCCGCAGCTCGTCTTCGAGGTGCACTACCCCGTGTGGGGCGACCCGTCCGGCCTGGAGCTGGCCTCCGGTGGGGTCCGCAGCGTCCACGCCGACTTCGTTCAGGCCTGGGACCAGGCCACCCTCGAGCGCGAGGTCCGCACCTGCCTCAACCGCGAGAAGGTCTGCGGCGTGGTCAGCAACCGCGCCACCGGCTGACCCCCGTCGTCACACGTTGCGGTCGCGGCCCTCCCAGTAGGGGGCGCGCAGCTCGCGCTTGAGCAGCTTGCCGCTCGGGTTGCGGGGCAGGACGTCGGCGAAGTCGATCGACTTCGGCACCTTGAAGCCGGCGATGTGCTCGCGAGCGAAGGCGATGAGCTCCTCGGGGGTGGGGTCGGTGCCCTCGGCCCTCACGACGATGGCCTTCACCGCCTCGCCCCACCGCTCGTCGGGCACACCGATGACGGCCACGTCGGCCACCGCCGGGTGCTTCATCAGCGCGTTCTCCACCTCGGCGGGGTACACGTTCTCGCCGCCGGAGACGATCATGTCCTTCACCCGGTCGTGGAGGAACACGTAGCCGTCCTCGATGTAGCCGGCGTCGCCGGTCTTGAACCAGCCGTCCTCGGTGAGGGCGGCCGCGGTGGCCTCCGGGTTGTTCCAGTACCCGATCGTGTTCTGGTGGGAGCGGGTCCACAGCTCGCCGACCACCCCGTCGGGCACGTCCTCGCCGGTGTCGGTGTCGACGACGCGCATCTCCACCCACGGGTACGGCTTGCCGGCCGAGCGCAGCAGCTTCGGCTTGCTGACCGGGTCGTGGTCTACCCCGTCGAGCTGGGTGATGGCGCCGGTGGTCTCGGTGAGGCCGTACACCTGGATGAACTCGCAGCCGAAGGTCTCGAGGCCCTGGCGCAGCACCTCCTCGGTGATCGGCGAGGCGCCGTAGACGATGGCCCGCAGCGTGGAGAAGTCGGTCGACTCCACCCCGGGGGTCATGAGCAGGAACTGGATGACCGCCGGGACCATGAAGGCGTTGGTGATGCCCTTCTCCGGGATGACGCGCAGGATCTCCGCGGGGTCGATGTCGCGCAGCACGACGGTGCGGCACCCGAAGTAGAGGCCGACGAGCGCCCACCCGGCACCGGCGATGTGGAACGTCGGCATCATGGCGAGGTTCACCGAGGACTCGTCGAAGCGCCACTGGGCGGCGGTGCCGGCCACGCCCTTGAAGAAGTTGTCGTTGGTGAGCATCACGCCCTTGGGCAGCCCGGTGGTGCCCGAGGTGTACAGCTGCACCCCCACGTCGCCGCCGGAGGCCTGGTGGCCGGGGTCGGTGGCCGGCTGGTCGGCGATCCACCGCTCGTAGGACACCCATCGGGGGTGGTCGCCGAGGGCGACGATCGTGCGGACGGTGGTGAGGTCGCCCTCGATCTTCTCGACGTGCTCGTAGAGCTCGGGGGCCACGAACAGCACCGGCGCCTGGGCGTCGTCGATGATCTGGCGCATCTCCGGCGGGGCCAGCCGCCAGTTCACCGCGACGTTGACCGCGCCGATCTTGGCCAGGCCGAAGGTGATCTCGAAGAACTCCATCGAGTTCTTGTCGATCGACGCCACCCGGTGCCCGGGCTGCACGCCGGCCGCCGCCAGCGCGTTGGCCAGCTGGCTCGACCGCCGGTCGAGGTCCCCGAAGGTGGCGGCCCGCTCCCCCACCTCCACGGCCACGGCGTCGGGCCGCTCGGCCCCGTGCGTGCGGATGATGTCAGCGATCGTCTCGATGGCCATGCTCGTCCCCTCGGTGTCGGTCCGACCGCGTCCGCGCGGCGCGATGTCCTCCCGGCCCTCCGTCGTCGCCTCACCGCGACGACGTGCCGGTCGTCACACAGTATTGGCGCTCGGCGGGGATCGCCGACCCGAACCCCCCGGGACCCTGCCGAGGCTGGCGGAGTGCCTCGGCAGGGCTGACCGGGGGCTGTGCCCACGCGCTCGGGTGGCCGGCGGAAGGCCACCCGAGCGCGAGGTCAGGTGCCCGCTCGCCGTTCGATCGCGGCCTGCACCCGCTCCCGCCGGACCAGCGCCAGGCCGCTGGTCACGAGCGCCATGCCGAGCACGGCCAGCCACGTGGTGGCCGCCGTCCCGGTGCGGGGCAGGGTCTGGGTCGGCGCCGCGGCCTGGCCGGGCGCCGCGCTCACCTCGAGGGCGCGCGCCTTGACGCTGGCGCCGCCGTAGAGGACGAGCGTGTGGCGGCCGGCCGCCGTGTCGGCGGGGATCGTCACCTCGCCCCGCACCGCGCCGGTGGCGTCGGCGGTCAGCGTGGCCAGCACCGTCGGGGTGCTGTAGAGCACGACGTGCACGTCCTCGCCGGGCAGGAAGCCGCCCTCGTCGATGGTGATCGTGGCGCCGGCGGCAACCGGCCCCGACGGTCCGCTCGTGAAGGGCGCGGGGTCAGTCGGCGGCGACGGCGGCGGCGAGAACGGCGGCCGGACCGGGTCGCTCGTCGGCGGCGCCGCGGTGGTGCTCGTGGTGGCCGGGGTGGAGGTGGTGGGGGCGCTCGTCGGCGGCCCGCCGCCCTCCACGATGGTGAAGGGGCCCCGGATCTTGTTCGGCTCGGTGTCCGAGTAGCTGCAGAACGCCTCCAGCAGGTAGTCCCCGGGGGGCGTGGCCACCTCCGTGCGCTCGATGACGTCGGCGAGCGTCGCCGGGACGGTCACCGTGAGCTCGAACGTGTCGTCGGCCTGGAGGGGACCGTGGCCGAGGGTCGTCTGGAGCAGGAGGTCCGGGTGGTCGGCGTAGACCATGACGTACACGTCGCCGCCCGGGTCCATGCCCGGGCACTCCAGCTCGCCGCGGATCGTGATCTGGTCGCCGACGGCCGCCGAGGACGGCGTGGCCTCCACGTACCAGTCGGCTTCGGCGGCCGCCGAGGGCAGGGCGCCGACACCGATGAGCACAATGCCCGCCCCCAGCAGGCTCGTGGTGATCCTCCGCTGCATCGGTCCTCCCGTGGTCGCGCCCGGCCCTCGCCGGCCGCCGCGACCGTACGGCAGCCCCGCTAAGCGGCCGCTAAGCGCCGGTCGGGTCAGGCGGAGGCGCTGCGCGCGGCGGTCACCACGCCCCGCAGGTGCTGGTGGAGATCCTCGGCCCAGCTGGCCGGAGGGGGGTCGTCGGCCCGGCCCGCCGTCCGCTCGACGAGCTCGGCCTCGCGGGCGCCGAGCGGGCTCCCCCAGTCCCGGCGCAGCGCGGCGACGGCCGCCGGGGCGAGCCGCACCAGCGGGTGGGAGCGGGGCAGGAGCTCGACGAGCCGGGCCACCGCCACCGCGGCCCACGCCCGGTCGCTCTCCCACAGGTCGAGGGCCGCCTCGGCGAGCTGGACGGGATCCGCGTCGACGGCCCCGAGCTGGAGCCGCAGCAGCCCGGCGGCCCGCAGGTTCCCGACGGTGAGCACGGTGTCGAGCGCGTCGAGCAGGACCTGCCGGTCGACGTCGCCGTGCTGGACCCGCAGGTCGGCGACGTCGGTGCGGATCGTGGCGAGGGTGCCGCGGGAGCGTCCCTCGAGGGCCAGCCCCTCGGCCCGGTCGAGCGCGCCGAGCGCTCCG
>DATGRC010000102.1:0-5378 GCA_035303865.1 Acidimicrobiales bacterium | reverse complement strand
GGGAGGGCTCGAGGCCGTGGGCGGCGAGGAGGGCCCGCAGCTCGGTCGGGGTGTGGGTCACCGGCTCAGCCTCGCACCTCGGCCCGCGGCCGGGCGGGTTCGGGTAGGTGGGCTACCGGTAGCCGAGCTTCGCCGAGCAGTAGGGCCACTGCCCCCAGCCGTAGCGGGCCTGGAGGATCTGGCCGCGGCGGATCTGCTCCTCCCGGCTGGCCTCGTGCGGGTAGCCCGAGCCGCCGACGCCCTGCCAGGTGGCGAGCGAGAACTGGAGGCCGCCGTAGTACCCGTTGCCGGTGTTGAGCGCCCAGTTGCCGTGGGCTTCGCACTGCGCGAGCCGGTCCCAGGTGGCGGGGTCGGCCGGGTCGCCGTAGGCGAAGTCGGGCGCCTCGGTCGGCGGCGGGGCCGGTGCCGCCGTGGTGGTGGTCGGCGCCGCGGAGGTGGGGGGCGCCGCGGAGGTGGGGGGCGCCGTGGGCGCCGGGGCCCGCAGCGCCGCGACCGGCGCGCCGGCGGTGGTCTGCGGGGCGGCCTCGCTGGTGGCGGGCGCCTCGCTCGTGGTGGTCTCGGCGGCCACGCTGGTGGTGACCTCCTCGGCGGTGGCCTCCGCCTCCTCCTCGACGGCGACGGCGACGGTCGTGGTGGTCGGGTCCTCGCTCAGGGCCTCGCGCCGGTCGTCGGCCGCCGCCTCGTCGGCGTCGCGGACGGCGCCGGCCATCTCGACCTCGTCGGGCGCGGCGGTGGCGGGCAGGTTGTCGATGACGAGGACGGGCACGGCGGCCACGGTGGCCGCCACGGCGAAGGCGAGGCGGCTGCGCCGCACCCGGGCCAGCGGCGGGATCTCGTCGAGGTCGACGACGGGCACCTCGGCCATCGGGGCGGTCGGGCGCAGGTGCCGGGCGGGGGCCGGCCGACGGGCCCCGGGCGGGGCCGGGCGCCGAGGGGCGCCGGCCAGGTGCCGGGGGGCGAAGGTCGGTCTGCCAGAACGCATGGCGGCGACGTTACGAGTGGCTGTAACGAGAACGCAAACATCACGCGTGTGTTTTCACAAGCGGTAACCCGCGGTACCGCTCGGTGCTGGCGTGCCCGCCCGCGCGTCTGCTAGAAGGCCCGCCCCCTCGGTGTCGCCGCCGGCGCGCCGGCCGTAACCGGACCGAAAGGTGGCGCCGGCCGACAGCGCGGCGCGGCGAGCGCCACGCCCGCCGAGGGCGACGGCGGCGCGCCGTCGGTGGACGACGAACCACCCGCTCGGGGCCTCACGGCCGGCGCAGCCCACGGCCGGGGATCGGGGGCGACGCCGCGGCGGCGCCGTCGGTACACGACGATCCACCGGCACGACGGCCTCACGGTCGGCCAGCGCACGTCGGGCGATCGGGAGCAGCACAGCGACGGCGCCGTCGGGGCCCACCACCTCACCGGCTCGGCGACGTGGCAGTGAGCCCAGCTCGTGCTCAGCGATCGGCGATGGCGCGACCCCGGTGCTCGCCACCTTCGGTGAGGGCCCACCGACCGCCGCGTGGTCGGGCCGGGCGCCGGGCAGGCGCGACCCGTCGCCGTCGCGCCGGATCAGGACGGGGGCAGGCGGTAGGTCTGCTCGGCGGTGGCCCAGGTGGCGGCGGCCACGTCGGCCGGGTCGATGCCCTTGAGCTCGGCGACGAACCCGCCCACGAGCGTCACCCACGCCGGCTGGTTCTTCTTGCCCCGGTGCGGCACCGGGGTGAGGTACGGCGCGTCGGTCTCGACGAGGAGCCGGTCGAGCGGGCACAGCTGCGCCGCGTCCTGCAGGTCGGTGGCCGACGGGAACGTGACGATCCCGCTGAAGGACAGGACGGCGCCGAGGTCGAGGCAGCGCCGCGCTTCGTCGGGCCCGCCACTGAAGCAGTGGAAGACGGTGCGCTCGGGCACGCCCTCGGCCTCGAGGACGTCGAAGGTCTCCGGCCACGCCTCGCGGGTGTGGATCACGAGCGCCTTGTCGTGCTGGTGGGCGAGGGCGATCTGGGCGGCGAAGACCTCCCGCTGCACGTCGCGGGGCGAGTGGTCGTAGTGGAAGTCGAGCCCGGCCTCCCCCACCGCCACGACCTCGGGCTCGGCGAGGAGCGCGCCGAGCCCGTCGATGCCGTGCTTGGCGTCGTGAGGGTGCACCCCCGCCGTGGCGAACACCACGCCCGGGTGGCGGCGGGCGGCGTCGATGTAGTCGGTCGACTGCCCGACGTCGCAGCCCACCGAGATCATCCGCTCCACGCCGGCCTCGAGGGCGGCGCGCACCTGGGCGTCGCCCTGCTCCGGATCCCGGTGGAGGTGGCAGTGGTCGTCGATCCAGCGCACCTCCTCGACGCTACCGACCCTCACACCCACCCCCTCGCCCCGCGTCTCCCCCCACGCGAGCCCCAGGATCCGAACCTGCACCTGACGCGCAGCAGCTCCGCCGCGCCTCAGACGCGAGGTCGCGAACCCGAGGCCCCGAAAGGCGAACTTCCACCTGAGCTGCCGCGAAGGCGGTGCGCTCGAGGTGCGAGCTCGCGGCTCGGTGGGGTCAGGGCTTGACGCGGGGGAAGATGGGGGCGGCCTTCTCGACGGGGAGGTCACCGGGGTAGGCGCCCCAGGTGGTGTCGTCAGGGACGCGGCGGTCCTCGGGGCGACCGTCGAGGCCGATGCGCCGCCACGCCTCGGCCGCGGCGCGGGGGATGGCCGGGCTGGCCAGGATCGACACGATCCGCACCGCCTCGAGGGCGTCGCCGAGGACGGCGTCGACCTCGGGGCCCGGGTCCATCTTCCAGGGCTCGGCGTCCTCGAGCAGCGAGTTGGTCTCGTGGATGAGCCGCCAGGTGTGCTCCAGCGCGATCGACGGCTGCACGGCGTCCCACGCCATGCTCGTGGCGTCGACGACCTCGGCCGCCACCGCGGCGAGCGGGCTGTCGGGCCGGGGCGCCGGGCCGACCCCGCCGCACTTCTTGTCGACGACCGTGGTCACCCGGGACACGAGGTTGCCGAAGTTGTTGGCCAGGTCGCTGTTGTAGCGGTCGACGACCCGCTCGTAGCTGAAGTCGCCGTCGGGCCCGAACGGGGTGTCGCGCAGCAGGTGGTACCGCACGCCGTCGACCCCGAAGTCCTCGACGAGCCGGGCCGGGGCGATGTCGGTGAGCTTGGCCGGCCCGTGGGTGGTTTTGGAGAGCTTCTCGCCGCCGAGGAGCAGCCACCCGTGGACGTGGATCCGATGGGGCGGGTCGATCCCGGCCGCCATCAGCATCGCCGGCCAGTAGACGCAGTGGAAGCGGATGATCTCCTTGCCGATGACGTGGTGGACGTGGGGCCACCACGCCTCGAACCGCTCCGGGTCCGTTCCGTAGCCGATGGCGGTGGCGTAGTTGATGAGCGCGTCGTACCAGACGTAGAAGACGTGGCCCTCGGCCCACGGCACCGGCACGCCCCAGTCGAGCGAGGTGCGGGTGATCGACACGTCCTGCAGGCCCTGGCGGATGAAGCCGAGCACCTCGTTGCGCTTGCCCTCCGGGGTGATCGCCTCGGGGTCCGACTCGATCCAGTCGATCAGCCGCTGCTCGTAGCGCGACAGGCGGAAGAAGTAGTTCTCCTCCTTGAAGATCGACACCTCCTTGGCCGTGTGCACCGGGCAGAAGCGGCCGTCGATCAGCTCGCTCTCCTGGTAGTAGGCCTCGCAGGACACGCAGTACGGGCCCTCGTAGGTGTCGAGCTCGATGTCGCCGTTGTCCTTGATCTTCTGGAGGAGCGCCTGGACGGTGGCGTGGTGGCGGGGCTCGGTGGTGCGGATGAAGTCGTCGTAGGAGACGTCGAGCTCGTCCCAGGTCTGCCGGAACCGAGCGGCGTTGCGGTCGGCCTGCTCCTGCGGGGTGAGCCCGGCGGCGGCGGCCGACTGGGCGACCTTGAGCCCGTGCTCGTCGGTGCCGGTGAGGAAGAACGTCTCGTCGCCGATGAGCCGGTGCCAGCGGGCGAGCGCGTCGGCGTTGATCGTGGCGTACGCGTGCCCCACGTGGGGAGCGTCGTTCACGTAGTAGATCGGCGTCGTGACGTAGAAGCGGCCAGGCACAGGGCCCAGCCTACGGGGGCCGCCGCGCCACGACCGAGCCGGATCCCGGCGACGGCGCTCAGGCAATCGTCACCCGGCAGGCCGCCCACCCGAGGCAATGCGTCCCACAACGGCGGGGATGAGGCAGGACGACCCACATGCGGGTCGCATTGCCTCGAGACCGGCGGGGCGGGACCTATTGCCTCGCCGTGGGGTCAGGCGGGTCGGTGGAGGACGACGCGCTCGACGGTGCGGCGGACGGGGGTGACGACCCGGTCGAGGACGGCGACGGGGAGGGCCAGCAGGACGTTGAGGGGCGGCTGGTCGGGGCTGAGCGGGTGGGGGCGGGTGGGGCCCTTGGCCCGGACCTTCTCGGCCTGCTCGGCCATCGCCTCCAGCTCCGGCTGCTTGAGCGCCTTGCGGGCCACGCCGAAGAGGCCGTCGTCGGCCTGCTCCTCGGCCACGTGGTGGCGGACGTTGTCGATGACGACGGCCATCTTCGCCCGGAACCGCTCGTGGGTGGCGGGCATGCGCTCCAGCTCGGCGAGGACGGCCTTGACCGCGTGGTGCTCCTCGAGCGACTCGAGGACCTCGTCCTCGGCGGCGTCGCGCAGCGCCGGGTAGAGGAGCTGCTCCTCGATCTCGGCGTGGACGGCCAGCTGCTCGAGGATCTGGTCGCGGAAGTGGGCCAGCGTCTCGGCGTCACCCGGGTCGGCGGCCTCGAAGCGCTTGAAGAGGGCCTCGACGTTGTCGTGGTCGGTGGTGAGCGTCGAGAGGATGTTCATGGCGACGCTCCTACCCATCGCACCTCCCCGGGACACGCTGCCGGGGCGTGACCGCTGACCGGCGCCGCCTAGGTCTCCGGCTCGGCGTCGGTGAGGAGGGTGACGCTGCGGCCCGAGACAGTGAGCTTGCCGCCGACGGGGACGGCTTCGTCGTGCTGGCCGGTGGTGTCGAGCACCACCCGCCAGGGGCCGCCCCACTGGCTGGGCAGGGTCCACTCGATCGGCTCGTGGTGGGCGTTGAAGAGCACGAGGAACGAGTCGTCGACGATGCGCCGGCCCCGGGGGTCCACCTCGGTGATCGACCGCCCGTTGATGAACGACCCGACGGCCCGGGCGTGGCTGGTGCTCCAGTCCTCGTCGGTCATCTCGCTGCCGTCGGGGGTGCACCAGCCGAGGTCGAGGGTGCCCCGGATCGGCTGCCCCTGGAAGTACCGGCGGCGCCGGAACGTCGGGTGGTCGTGGCGCAGCCGGATGAGGCGCTTCGTGAACTCGAGCAGGTCCTCGTCGACGTGCTCCCAGTCGTGCCAGGAGATCTCGTTGTCCTGGCAGTAGGCGTTGTT
>DATGRC010000101.1:0-12901 GCA_035303865.1 Acidimicrobiales bacterium | reverse complement strand
GCGGGCCGGCGCGAGCGCCTCAGCCGGCCGCGCGCGAGGGCGGCTCGGCCTCGTCGGCGGCGGGCGCCGCCGACGGCCGGGAGGGCGAGGGGCCGGGCGTCGGGCCGCCGGCGTCGGGCCCGTCCGCGTCCGCCGGCGGGGCGGGGACCGGCGGGGCCGGCGACGCGGGAGCCGGCGCCGGTGAGGGCTCGGCCTCGCCGACGCCGTCGAGCCCCTCGAAGCCGTCGTAGACGCCCTGGTCGATCTGCTCGAGGGCCCGCTCGACGGCGTCGAGCTCCTGCTCGATGCGCACGGCCGCGGAGAGGTCCGGCGGCGCGGACGTCGGTGCGGCCTGGGGCTCGCCGGTCTCGCTCATGCGGGCCACGGTAGTGGCGGCGCCGCGGCCCGCCGCCGCCGGACCGGGTCGATCGGGCGGTGGCGGGGCCGCCGGTCTCGTGGGGGCGGCGAGCCTCGAACTCGCGGCCGACGGATTAAAAGTCCGCTGCTCTACCAGCTGAGCTACGCCCCCGCCGCACGATAACCGCCGCCCACCGGCCGCGCCCGACCGTTCTCGGGCCAGGAACCCGGCCATGGTCCGAGAACCGGCCCGAGAACGCGCGGTGCATCGGGCGCCTGGCCGCGCCGATCGGCGTGCGGCCCACGGGGACCGACGCCGACGGCCGTGGTCAGCGGGTGCGGGTGCGGAGGGCGGAGGTGCGCTCGCCGATCGTGATCAGCACGACGGCCGCCGCGATGGCCACCAGCGAGCCGATGATGTTCAGCTCCCAGATGTCGCCGGTGCCGAGGGCGTTGGCCACGACGCCGCCCACCACGGAGCCGACGAGGCCCAGCACGAGGGTCATGCCGATGCCGAGCCGCTGGCGGCCGGGCACGAGCAGTCGGGCGATGACGCCCACCACGAGGCCGAAGACGATGAACCCGATCATGGATGCTCCTTCTCGACGGGACGGCCGAGCCCTACCCACCGGCCACGGGTGGCAGTCGTGGGATCACCCGGGAACGAACGGGGCCCGGTCCGCATCGGACCGGGCCCGCTCGATCAGGCGGAGCGGTACAG
The DNA here is from genome assembly GCA_035303865.1 of Acidimicrobiales bacterium. GTDB lineage: Bacteria > Actinomycetota > Acidimicrobiia > Acidimicrobiales > VFJN01 > VFJN01. Next base: position 11,844 of record DATGRC010000101.1, on the reverse strand, counting down.
CTCCTCGATGATCTCGTTGCGGCGCCGCCGCTCGTTGTTGCGCCGCTTCCACTCCTTCACCTTCCAGTGGCGGAGCCGGCGCCGCTTGGGCTTCGGCTCGTCTCTCGGGATGCGCTCGGGCTTCGGGTCGACGACCACCAGGTCCTCCGGGTCGTCCACCAGCTGGAGCGCGAGGTTCGCCTTGTGGCGGGCTCGACGCTTCTCCAGCTTCGCCAGCTGGCGGGCGCTCCGAGGGGGCTGCAGTGCGTGGTGACGACGGCTCATCACTGCTCCTTCTGCGCATCGGGGCTTGTCGGTGCCCCGCTGCCCACAGCATGCACCACTTCGGCGACTCGTGCAGGAGGTCGGGACGAACGCCCGCGCTTCGGGCCCAACGTCCCGATCTCGACGCCCGCCGCGGCGATCCGCTCGGCCCGTCCCGCGGGGGCTCGGGTCCGCCCCCGACCGTTCTCGGGCCAGAAACCGAGCCATGGCCAGGAGCACGGCCCGAGAACGGTCGGGGGCGCTGGCGACGGGCGGATGGGGTAAACCGGACGGGCCGCCCAGACGTGTGGGTGGTCATGGGGGCGAGGCCGATGGCGCGACCGGCGAACGAGGACCACGGCGGCAGCGCGCCGCTGGCGCCCGTCGTCCCGCTGGCCCCCACCGTCCCCGCTGACGTCGCCGACGTCGACTTCGAGCGCTTCTACCGCCGCGAGCTCACGGCCATCGTGGCCGTGGCCACCGCCGTCGCCGGCCACGAGCACGCCGAGGAGATCGCCCAGGAGGCGCTCTTGCGGGCCCACCGCGAGTGGGCCCGGATCCAGCGCTACGACAAGCCCGGCGCCTGGGTGCGCCGCGTGGCGATCAACCTGGCCACCTCGCAGCGCCGGCGGCGCGCCTCCGAGGCCCGGGCGCTGGCCCGGGTGGCGCACCGGCGCTCGCTGCCGGCCCCGCCGCCCGAGGTGGACGGGTTCTGGGCCCTCGTGCGCGAGCTGCCGCCCCGCCAGGCGGCGGCGATCGCCCTCCACTACCTCGAGGACCTCAGCATCGCCGACCTCGCCGCCGTCCTCGACTGCGCCGAGGGCACCGCCAAGGCCCACCTCCACAAGGGCCGTCAGGCCCTCGCCCGCCGCCTCGCCACCGAGGAGGACCGATGACCGGACCCCACGACCCCACCGAGCGCGGCGCCGAGCCGGAGCTGCGGTACGAGCCGAGCCGGATCGAGCCGTCCGACGTCGACGAGGCGGCCCTCGCCGTCCTCGACGCCCGTGGCCGGTCGGCCGCCGCCGGGCTGCAGGCCCACGTGCGCGCCCACGTCGGGCCGCTGGCCGAGGCGCCGCCGTCGAGCGGTGCGGCGCGCCCGTGGCGGTCCCGGGTGCTGGCCGCCGCCGCGGTGGCGGCGCTCGTCGCCGGGCTCGTCGCCACCCAGGGGATCGACGGCGACGACCAGGCTCGCCTCGACGTCGACGCCGACGAGCTGCCCGAGCTCCAGGCGGGGCTGCTCACGCCGCTCGGACCCCGCGACGGCAAGGACTCGATCCGGCTCCCGATCACCGCGGCGCCGAGCACCGGGCTGCGCGACGGCGACGTCGTCACCGTCACCGGTGAGGGCTTCGAGCCCGGCGAGTCGGTCGGCATCGTCCAGTGCGCGAAGGAGGCGGCCGGGGACGCCCCCGAGGACCGGGCCGGCGTGGAGGCCTGCAACATCGGGGCGTACTCGCCGGTGACCGCCGACGACGAGGGACGCATCGCCGGGACCTTCACCGTGCGGCGGGTGCTCACCACCCCGCTCACCGGGACCGTCGACTGCGCGGCGGAGGCGGAGCGCTGCATCGTCGCCGCCGGCGCCATCGCCGACTACGACCGCTCCGGCGGCACGCCCCTCGCCTTCGACCCCGACGTCGCGCCGGTCCCGATCCCCACGATCGTCGTCGAGCCGGCCACGGACCTGGCCGACGGTCAGGCCGTGCGGGTGGTGGCCGACGGCCTCACGCCGAACGAGGTGATCTACGTGCAGGTCTGCGCCAGCGATCCGACGGCGTGCTGGTCCACGGGCCGCTGGGTGGAGGTGGGGGCCTCCCCCGACCCCTACGCGGCCGGAGCGCACACCGAGCTCGGGCTGCGGACCGACGCCGAGGGCCGGATCGACGAGCAGATCCCGGTCTGGCGGTACCTGCCCGGCGGCCCCCCGGGCACCTACGTCGACTGCGCGGTGAGCCGGTGCTCGCTGCGGTTCGGCGGCACGACGGTGCCGCCCAGCGTGCCCCTGGCCTTCCGGGGCGACGAGCCCCCGCCGCAAGCGCCGCTGCTCGGCGTGGAGCCGTCGACCGACCTCGCCCCGGGTGACGCCGTCGTGGTCGCGGGCCGCGGGTTCCCGGTCGGGACCGAGGTGTGGCTGGAGCTGTGCGTCTCGCTGGCGGAGCGCCCGATGGTCGGGCACGACGGCCCCTGCCTGGTGCTCGACGACCGCGACCCGGTCGCCCGGGTCGACGAGGACGGCAGCTTCGCCCGACGGTTCGAGATCCCCGACCTCAGCCAGCTCGGCAGCACCGTCGAGTCCTGCGACGACGCGGGCGAGTGCTGGGCGATGGACGCGTCCACCGTGGGCTGCGACGACGCCGGGGAGTGCTGGGCGGTGGGCGCGTCCGACGTACGCTGCGACGGCGTGGCCTACCGCTGCGAGGTCGTGGCGACGGCGTTCGACCAGTACGAGACCGGCGAGGCGGGGGTGCCCGCCCCGCCCCCGGTCTTCGGGTCGACGGCGGTCTCGGTCACCCTCCGGAGCTGACCGCTGGCGAGCTGCGCGGCGTCAGACGCCGGCGAGCGCCGGCTCCTCGCTGGCCGTCGCCTCCTGGCGGCGGCTGGCGAAGCGGCGACCGGCCCGCCCGATGCGCTCGATGCGCTTCACGAGCGAGGCTCGGGCCTCCTCGGCCTCGGGGGTGAGGCCCTCGAGGGACTCGATGCCCCAGTGGCGCAGCACGACCGGCACGAGGATCTGGTCGTGGTGGATGGCGAAGTCGTAGATGCCGGCCCGGGCGATCGCCTTGGCGTGGGCGTCGAAGTCGATGATGCCGGTGCCGGGCATCTCGAAGGTGCGCACCTGGCGCTCGATGGCGAGCACCATCCCCGACGGCTCCAGCTCGAGGGCCTTGGTCACCATGTCCCGGTAGAAGAGGTGGTGGCGGTTCTCGTCGGAGGCCACCTTCTTCATCACGTCGTAGCCGGCCCTGTCGCCCCGGCCGAGCAGCTTGCCGGTGTTGTGGTGGGCGATGCGGGTGGCCAGCTCCTGCAGCGCCACGTAGGCGAAGCCGTCGAGCGCCGTCTCGGGCTCGGGCACCTGGCCGCACTGGACCTGCGCCATCCGGGCCCGCTCGAGGGCCACCGGGTCCACCGACCGGGTGACGGTGAGGTAGTCCCGGATCACGATCGAGTGCCGGCCCTCCTCCGCGGTCCAGCGGCGGGACCACTCGCCCCAGGCCGAGTCGCCGCCGAACATCCGCTCGATCGTGCGGAAGTAGTAGGGGAGGTTGTCCTCGGTGAGGAGGTTCACGAACAGCGCCGAGCGCACCTCTGCCGGGAGGTCGACCTCGTCGGGGCTCCACTCGTAGTCGGGCTCGAAGTCCCGGCCGCGGCTCCACGGGACGAGCGCATGGGGGAACCACTCCTTGCTGCTGGCGAGGTGCCGTTCGAGGAGCTCGGCCGCCGTGGGCTCGAGCTCGGCAAGGATGACGTCGTCCGAGAGCATCTCCCTACCCTACCTACCGGTCGGTAGGGCGAAAAGCCTCGGGGGTGTGATCTCTGGCTCAGCCCCCGTCGGCGGCGCCCAGATCGCCGTCGACGACGTCGTCGCCGTAGAGCATCCGCGCCCAGTGCTCCACGTTCGGGCCCCGCCGCAGGTGGTGGCCGCCGTCCACGCCGATGCACTCCCCGGTGATCCAGGAGGACTCGGGCCCGCAGAGGAACCGGACCAGGGACGCGACGTCGTCGACCGTGCCGGTGCGGCTGACCGGCATCTGGGCCAGGTAGTCGGCGAGGACGGCCGGATCCTGCTCCAGCGGGGAGGCCAGCTCGGTGGGCACGAGGCTCGGCCGCACGGCGTTGCAGCGCACGCCGGCACGGCCCAGCTCGTCGGCGGCGGTGCGCACGAGCGCCTCCAGGCCGGCCTTCGAGACGCAGTAGGCCGACATGTGCGGGTGGGTGAGCGGCGCGGCGATCGACGACAGCCCCACGAAGGCACCGCCCCCGGCCCGCACCATCGCGTCGGCGGCGTGCTTCAGCGTGAAGAACGCGCCGGTGAGGTTGATGTCGAGCACCTGGCGCCACTGGTCCGCCGGCAGGCGGAGCACCGGCCCGACGGTGCCGGTCCCGGCCGAGGCCACGCACAGCGTCAGGTTCCCGGCCAGCTCCACGGTGGCCGCCACGGCGGCCGCGACGGCGTCCTCGTCGCTGACGTCGCACTCCACCGCGCCCACCTGGGCCCCGTCGGGGGCCTCGGCCTCGAGCTCGGCCACGGCGGCGTCGAGGCGGGCCCGGCTGCGCCCGGCGATCACGACGGAGGCGCCGTCGCGCAGGAGGTGGCGGGCGCAGGCCAGCCCGATCCCGCTGCCCCCACCGGTCACGAGCGCTCCCTGCCCGGCCAGCACCAACTCTGCCATCGTGCCCCATCCCCTCGGTCGGCGTGCGGTCGGCGGCGGACTGTACGCGCTCCGCCGGCGACCCGGGGCCCGGCGTCAGGGGATCCAGCTGGTGCGGGTGGCCAGCTGCTCGAGGAGCTCGTCGAGCGGGAGGGGGCGGGCGAAGCGGTACCCCTGGGCCCGGTCGCAGCCGAGCTCGGTGAGCACGGCGACCTGCGCCGAGGACTCCACGCCCTCGGCCACCACCGTCACGTCGAGGGCGTGGGCCAGCGTGATCACGCCGTCGACGAGCTGCCGCGACCGGGCGGAGGTGGCCAGGTCGTCGATGAAGGACTTGTCGAGCTTCACGGTGGTGATCGGCAGGCCGCTCAGCTGCGACAGCGAGGACCACCCCGTGCCGAAGTCGTCCATGGCGATGTCCACGCCGAGCCCGTGGACCGCGTCGAGCGGCGGGCGGATCGTGGCGACGTCGCCGGCGAAGGACGTCTCGGTCAGCTCCACCGTGAGGAGCCGGGCGTCCAACCCCGTGCGCCCGAGCACGGAGGCGACGGACCGGACGAAGGACGGCGCGACCAGCTGGCGGGCGGACATGTTCACCGACACCCCGATGGGCGCGTCGCCCCCCGCCCAGCGCTGCGCGTCGCGACAGGCCCGTTCGAGCACGGCCTCGCCGAGCGGGACGATGAGCCCGGTCTCCTCGGCCAGGCCGATCACGTCGACGGGCGAGCGGGACGTGCCGTCGGCACCGGTCCAGCGGATCAGCGCCTCGCAGGCCACCACCCGACCGGAGCGCAGGTCGACGATCGGCTGGTAGGCGAGGGCCCACCGGTCGCTGTGGATCCCGTCCCGCAGCTCGGTCTCGATGGCGAGCAGCTCGCCGGCGCGGTCGACGAGACCGCCCGAGTAGAGGACGGTGCGGTCCTCGCCGAGCTCAGCGGCCCGGTGCGCCGCCACCTCAGCGGCCCGCACGAGCTCGTCCGGGGTGGTGAGCTCGGGTCCGGAGCGGACCGCGCCCACCCGCACCGCGATCGGGATCCGCTGGCCGTCGAGCTCCACCGGACCCGACGCCGCCGCGATCAGGCGGTCGCCGGTGGCGACGAGCTCGAGCTCCTCCACCCCGGGGGTGAGCACCACGGCGAAGCTGTGGCCGCCGAGGCGCCCGACGATGTCCGCGGGCCGGACGGCGGCCGCCACCCGCTCGGCCACCGCCTGCACCACGGCGTCCCCGGCCCGCTGGCCCCGACCCTCGGTGATCACCGCGAACCGGTCGACGACGACGAGCAGCAGCGCCACCGCCTCCCCGCGGCGGAGGCTGCGGCTCAGCTGGTCGAACAGGAGGGTGCGGTTGGGCAGGCCGGTGAGGTCGTCGTGGAGGGCGCCCCGCACGAGCTCCCGCTCGAGGCGGCGCTGCTCGGTCACGTCGCGCACGACCGACGCGGCGCGGCGCCCGTGGTCCCCCGAGGTCTGGGCCACGGTCACCTGCGAGCCGATCACCTCCCGGCCGTCGGCTCGGCGCAGCACGACCTCACCCCGCCACGACCCGTCTCGGAGCGCGGCCGCCCGGGCCCCGGCGGTCAGCTCGCGCCCGACGGCGCTGCCGGCCAGGTCGACGTCGCGCAGCCCGTCGAGGCGATCGTCGGGGCCCAGCCCGACCGCGTCCCGAGCGGCCGGGTTGAGGTAGGTCACCGCACCGCCCTCGTCGACGATCGTCACGAGGTCGGGGATCGCCTCGATGACGGCGCTCAGCTCCTGGTGCATCCGCCCGAGGCGCCGGCGCTCGCTGGTGACGGCGCCGACGACGATGCCGATGCCGATCCCGACGAGCAGCAGCGCCTGCAGCTCGGCCTTGTCGAGCACGTCGGGTCGCAGGTGCTCGACGAGGAGGGTGACCACCGGCGTCACCCCGAAGGTGGCGATGGCCACGCCCTCCACGCCGTAGCGGAGGCCCACGAGCACGATCGGGATGAAGATCAGGTACGGGAAGCGCACCTCGTCCGACCCGGCGAGGAACACGGCCAGCGACGCGCCGACCGGGCTGAGCAGGGCGAGCAGCGTGGCCCACCACGGGTCGTCGGGCAGGATGCGGTAGGTCACGCCGCGGCGGCGGCTGCGCACGGCGAAGGCCACGACGAGCACCGTGGGCGCCACCGAGGTGGCGCCCACCGCGTCGCCGGTCCACCACAGCCCCACGGCGTGGAGGAAGGGGCGCTCGTCGATGCCGGCCCAGCGCTGCATCGAGATCCCCCAGAGGGCGGCGGCCAGCGGGGAGGCGGCCATCGCCACGCCCAGGCAGAACACCGTCCGCTCGGCCAGGCGGCGCAGCTCGGTCCCGACGACCCGACGCACGATCGCGCCGCTCGCCCCCCAGATGGCGGCGTACCCCACCGCGTTGACCACGAGCTGCAGCCACGAGAAGTGCTCGTCGACGCCGAACACCGCCGCGCCGGTGACGAGCTCGGCCACGGCGAGGTACGGGATCGACGCCGGCCCCACGAGGATGGCCCCGGCGAGCCCCAGCCCGGCCGGCGGGTACCAGACGGTGAGGGACCCGACCTGACCGAGCTCGTTGCCGAGCCAGGCGCTCGCCACGTACACCAAGACGAGCAGGACCCCGATCGCCGCGGCCTGACGTCGGCCGGGGCTCGTTCCGCCGCGCTCCCCCGACATGGCCGCAACCTACTCCTGCGCTCGGCACCGGCCGGGCCGGTGTCCGAAGCGTCCGGATCGGACCGTCGCCCGGCGGGCCGGCGGTCAGGTGAGCGCGGCGAGGAGCCGGCGGGCGTCGCCGGTGGCGGCGGTGGCCAGCAGCCTGGTGCCGTCGGGCACGGCGAGGGCGAAGGTCAGCGGCGGGCCGTCCCCCACGAGGGTGGCTCGCACCTCCGTCAGCGGCCATCGGCCCACCTCCGGGATTTCGAGGTGGCCGTCGGCGAGGCGCAGCCGCACCCGGGGCGGCCAGGCGGGCCCCGACCCGCGGTGGTGGCGCAGCGCGCCTGGGAGCCGGCGGAACCGGGGCGGGGCCGGGGCCAGGCCCGTGTCCTGGACGGCCCACGCCTCCACCTCGAGCTGGTCGACCGGGATGTCGCCCACGGCCCTAGCCTGCCAGCCGGTGCCGCCCGACCCCCTCCCCCGCTCCCTCGTGCCGATGAAGGCCACGAGCGGCGAGCTGCCGCTCGGCGAGCCGTGGCGCTACGAGGTGAAGTGGGACGGGATGCGGGCCCTCGTCTTCGTCGACGACGGCTCGGTGCGGGTGCAGTCCTCCAACGAGCGCGACGTGACGGCCTCCTGGCCGGAGCTGGCCGGCCTGGCCGCCGCGCTGCCGGTGGGGGCGGCGCTCCTCGACGGCGAGCTGGTGGCCACCGACGCCCAGGGGCGACCGAGCTTCGGGCGGCTCCAGCAGCGCATGCACCTGACCCGGCCGGCCGACGTGGCGGCCAAGGCGGCCGAGGTGCCGGTCACCTACGTGGTGTTCGACCTGCTGCACCTCGACGGGACCGACCTGATGGGCCTGCCGCTCGCCGAGCGCCGCCGGCTGCTCGACCAGGTGCTCGACCCGGGACCTCGCTGGCAGCGCTCGCCGCTCCACGACGACGGGGAGGCGCTCCTCGAGGCGGCCCGAGCCCAGGGGCTCGAGGGCGTGGTGGCCAAGCGGCTCGACTCGGTCTACGAGCCCGGCAAGCGGGTGCGGACCTGGCTGAAGGTGAAGGTGCGCCAGCAGCAGGAGCTCGTGGTGGGAGGTTGGGTGCCCGGCGAGGGGAGCCGGGCCGGGCGGATCGGGGCGCTGCTGCTCGGCTACCACGACGCGCCCGGCACCGGCGGGCCGCTGCGCTTCGCCGGCCGGGTCGGCACCGGCTTCACGGAGGCGGAGCTGCGGCGCCTCGAGGGGCTGCTCGCACCGCTGGCCACCGACGTCTGCCCGTTCGACCCGCCCCCGCCGCCCGCCGAGCTGCGTCGCGGCCCGCGCTGGGTCCGCCCCGAGCTGGTGGCCGAGGTGGCCTACGGCGAGTGGACTCACGACGGCCGCCTCCGCCACCCGAGCTACCTGGGGCTGCGGACCGACAAGGCCGCGGTGGACGTCACCCGGGACCCGTGAGCGACGACCGGATCGACCGGCGCCAGGTGCTGGCCCGGCTCGGCGCCCTCGCCGCCGCCCCGCCCGCCCGCCGCGCCGTCGCTCGAGCTCGCCGCCAGGTCGACGAGGCGCGCTTCGCCTGGGGCGTGGCCTCCTTCGACCCCACCGCCGACGGCGTCCTCCTGTGGACTCGCACCGACCCCGCGGCCGGCGACGCCGAGCTGCGCTGGGCGGTGGCGGCGGACCCGGACCTGACCGAGGTGGTGGCCGAGGGCACCGTCGCCGCCACGGCGGCGACGGACCACTGCGCCACCGTCGAGGTCAGCGGCCTCCCCGCCGGGGGCGTCTGGTGGTACCGGTTCGAGGACGCCGACGGGGCCCGCTCGCCGACGGGGCGGACCCGCACCCTGCCGGCCGGTGCCGTCGACCGGCTGCGGATCGCCACCGTCTCCTGCAGCCGCTTCCGCGACGGCCGGTTCGCCGTGTACCGGTGCCTGGCCGACCGGGAGGTAGACCTCGTGGTGCACCTCGGGGACTACGTCTACGAGGACGGCGAGGCCGGCGTCCGGGCCCACGACCCGCCGGAGCGGCTGACCACGCTGACCCACTACCGGCGCCGGTACGCCCAGCACCGCGCCGACCCGGACCTGCAGGCCCTCCACGCCGCCCACCCGATGGTGGCGGTCTGGGACGACCACGAGGTGGCGGACAACGCGTGGCGCGACGGCGCCGCCGGCCACGACGACGCCCGCGACGGGCCGTGGGCGGACCGCCTGGCCGCCGCCATGCGGGCCCACGAGGAGTGGGTGCCGGGCCGCACCCGCCGGCGCGGCGACGGCGGCGTCGACGCGTGGCGGGCGGTGGCGATCGGCGAGCTGGCCGAGCTCCTCGTCCTCGACACCCGCCGCCAGCGGGACCGCCAGGCCACCACCCCGGCCGACCTGGCGGCGCCCGGTCGCCAGCTGCTCGGCAACGAGCAGCGGGCCTGGCTCACCGAGCGGCTCCGCCGCCCCGACCGGCCCCCGTGGGTGCTGCTGGCCAACCAGGTGATGCTCCACCCGCTGCGGGTCCCGATGCCGTCGGCCGCGCTGGCCGAGCAGGTGACCCGGGCCGGGTTCCTCGTGGTCGAGGGCGAGGCGCTCAACCCCGACCAGTGGGACGGCTACCCGCGGGAGCGGGAGGCGCTCGTGGCCGCGGCGGGCGATGCCGGGGGCGTCGTGGTCCTCACCGGCGACGTGCACTCGTCCTGGGCCTGGGAGGGCCCGGGCACGACGGCGGACGGCGAGCCGGCGATGGTCGAGCTGGTCACGCCGAGCGTGTCCTCCCGGCCGTTCAGCCAGCGCCTCCCGCTGCCGGCCGGCACCGTCGAGGCGCTGCTGCGAGGGCTCGACCCGTCGCTGTCGCACGTCGAGCTCAGCCGCCACGGCTACGTCGTCGTGGACCTCGGCCCGGAGGAGCTGCAGGCCGAGTGGTGGTACGTCGAGCCCGACGACCCCTCGACGCAGGCGTTCGGCACCGCTCGCCGCACGCCTCGGGCCGCGCCGATGCACCTCGTGGAGGTGGCCGAGCCCCGCCCCGACCCGGTGCCGACGACCACCACGACCGCGGCCACGACGACCACGGCGGGGCCCGCCCCCGGGACGCCAGCCGAGGACGGGGGCGGCACCGGCGACGGGGCCGGGCCCTGGCCGGTGCTCGGCGGCGTGGGCGCGCTCGTGGCGGCCGGCGCCGGTGCGGCGGTGGCCCTCCGGCGGCGTCGCGGACCCTGACGCGGCGATGGCGGCGGTCGTGCCAGCATGCTGGCGATGACCGACGCGCCCGCTCCCGACTCGGTGATCCGGCTGCGCGTGCCCGCCGAGGAGGACTACGTCTCCCTCCTGCGGGCCACGGTCCGCGTGGTGGCGGGGCGGCTCGGCTGCAGCGACGACGCCCGCAGCCGCCTCCAGGCGGCCACCGGCCGCGCGTTCTTCGCGCTGCTCGAGGACCCGGCGACGATCGGCGGGACCGTGTGCCTCACGGTCACCTGGGACGACGCTCGCGTGACCGCCGAGGTGCGCTGCGACCCGGCCCCGACCGTGCCGGTGCTGACCTCGGTGGACGCGCACCACGAGCTGGCCGACGGCCACGAGCTGCTCGACGAGGGCCGGGCGCTGCGGCTGTGGGTGGACCGGACCGACGAGGGGGGCTGAGCCGACCGGCCGGCGCCGCTACCGGCGGCCGGTGTGGCCGAAGCCGCCGCCGCGCTCGGAGGGCGGGAGCTCCTCGACCGGCTCCCAGTCGACCTCGCCGACGGCCTTCACCACGAGCTGGGCGATGCGGTCGCCCCGGTGGACCTCGAACGGCTCGCTCGGGTCGAGGTTGACGAGCAGCACCTTCAGCTCGTCGCGGTACCCGCAGTCGATGAGCCCGGGGCTGTTGAGGACGGTGACGCCGTGGTGCAGGGCGAGGCCGCTGCGGGGCTGCACGAACCCGGCGTAGCCCAGCGGCAGGGCGAACGCGATGCCGGTGGGGATCAGGGCCCGGCCCCCGCCCGGGGCCAGCACGGCGCCCTCGCGGGCGACGAGGTCGACGCCGGCGTCGCCGGGCCGGGCGTGCTGGGGCAGCGGCAGGTCGGGGTCGAGGCGACGGACGGGGATCTGCACGCGGTGGCTCACAGGGGACGACGCTAGGCCCCTCCGCTGCCGCGGCGGCGCGGGGGAGGGCTGTCGGTGGCCGCCGGTAGGGTGCGGCGATGCTCGTGTGGATGGACCTGGAGATGACCGGCCTCGACCCGGCGCGGCACGTCATCGTCGAGATCGCCACGATCGTCACCGACGACCACCTCGAGGTCGTCGCCGAGGGACCGGATCTCGTGGTCCACCAGCCGCCCGAGGCGCTGGCCGCGATGGAGGACGTCGTGCGGGAGATGCACACCGCCAGCGGCCTGCTCGCGGCCATCGAGGCGTCCACCACCACGCTGGAGGAGGCTGGTGAGGCCACGCTGGCGTTCATCAAGGAGCACGTCCCCGAGCCCCGGACCGTGCCGCTGTGCGGCAACTCGATCGGCACCGACCGGCGGTTCCTCGCCGCCTACCTGCCGGCCATCGAGGAGCACCTGCACTACCGCTCCGTCGACGTCTCCACGATCAAGGAGCTCACCCGGCGCTGGTACCCCGGCGC
>DATGRC010000100.1:0-7138 GCA_035303865.1 Acidimicrobiales bacterium | reverse complement strand
CGACGGCGAACGTGGTGGTGGTGCGCTCGCGGCGGCCGTCGTCCAGGTGGTGGGCGGTGCCCTGGACCTGGAGGCCGAAGACGTCCCAGCGGTCGGGGGCGACGAGGCCGGCCAGCTCGGCGAAGGGGTGGACGTCGGTGGGGAGGGGGCGGACGCCGAGGTCGAAGCCGTCGTCGTCGAGCACGGCGTGGAAGGCCAGGTGCTCGTGGGTCCCGGTGGCGGACTCGTCGACCACCCGGGCCACCCGGACCAGCGGGCGCTCTGGGGCGGGGGCGTGCCCCGGGCAGGAGGGGGTGCGCATGGATCACCTCGCGACAGGTGCGGTCAGGAGGCGATCCGCTGATCGCGACGGCCCGTCCGGGCCGGCCGGCGCGCGCGGCGCCGTGGGCCAGAGCGTGCCAGGTGCCCCCGGCCGGCGAAAGGCCCGATCCGGGTCCGCTCAGGCGATGAGCGCGTACGAGGGGTGCCGGCGCATCGCCGCCTCGAGGGCCACCGGGTCCTCGACCGCCCTCGGGTCGACCTTGTCGATGCAGCGCGACGCCGTGGCCCAGCGCCGCTCGGCCAGCACCCGGGCCAGACGGGCGTCGCTCGCCGCGTACGCGTGGAGGGCCTCGTTGGAGAGGTCGTGGATGCGGGCGCGGTCCACCTCGACGGGGGCCAGGCCCACGAACCGGGCGATCGACTTCAGCGAGCACGAGATGCGCAGCGCGGGGCCCACGTCGCCTCGGTACACGCGGTAGGCGTCGAGGTGGCGGTGGTGGTGCCACACCGCCCGGTAGGCGCCCTCGTGGCCGGGCAGCGGCGCCCGCCGCATCGTGATCCGGCGGTCGAGCTGGAGGCGCAGGCCGAGGTCGAGGTCGTGGAGCTCGGCCCGGTCGGCGATGAACGGGAGGTCGAAGGCGGCCCCGTTCCACGTGGCCACCACCCCCGGCTCGAGCTCCTCGAGGCGCTCGTCCACGGCCAGGAGGATCTGCTCCTCGGGGCCGGTGAAGACCTCCTCGTACCCGGGGCCGGCCAGCGCGATCGTGACGATGGCGGCCACGGCGGGGTCGAGGCCGTTCTCGCTCGTGTCCGTCTCGATGTCGAGGCCGTAGACCGGCGGTCGCCTGCGCATCGTCTTCCCCTGTGCTCCCGACCCGAGCGTAGGGAGGGCGGTCGCGGGGGTGGTGGATGGTCAGGTCGGCGTCAGCGAAGGCCCGGGATCGGCAGCCGGGTGGTGAGCCCGAGCCGGCGAACGAGGTCCGGGGTGAGCGGCTCGTCCACCTCCTCGAAGGCGAAGGTGACGGCCAGCTCGCCGTCGCCGTGGGTCACCTCGGTGAGCCGGGCGCCCCGGGGCAGCGGGGGCAGCGGCAGGTAGCCCCGCAGGAACCGCACGATCGGCGCCGGCAGCCCGACCACGGTCATGCGCCGCGGCGCCAGGCGCAGGAAGGGGCCGGTGACCTCGAGGTCGGCGAGGGTCTCGGTCATCCGGAACCCGGCCAGCCCGGTCGTGAGCACGATGCCCTCCTCGGTCAGGCGCAGCGTGATCGGCAGGTGGGACGTGCGCACCCAGCGGTCCACGTGGTCCTGGCCCACGTACGCCCGCAGCGTCACCGGCCCGGCCCGCAGCCGAGGGGGCAGGCCGGGCGCGACGCGCACCCGCTCGGCCCGCAGCACGACGCGGTCGAGCACGAGGCCGGCGGCGAGGACGGCCGGCACCTCGATGCGCAGCACGTCGACCTCGCCCCGCAGCAGCCCGGCGGGCGACACCCGCACCCGGGGTCGGATCGGGTGGTCGAGGACGCGGCTGGCCGTCTGGTCGACGAGCGCGAGCAGGGACGCGAAGAGCGGCGGAGCGACCGCGGCCCCCTCGGTGCGAGCGGCCACCTCGGCCACGACGGCCCGGTCGCCGACGAGGCCGAAGGGGGCGTCCGACGAGCCGGCCCCGGTGGGGCCGTCGGGCTCGGAGGGCGGGGGCGCCACCACGGCCCCGAGGCTACGGCACCCGGGTGGGCCGGACCCGGTCCCTACAGGCGCAGGGCGGCCAGCGACGCCACCTCGGAGCGCTCGCAGTGCGAGAGCCGCACGTGCCCGAACAGCCGCTCGCCCTCGAAGGCGTCGATCAGCGCCGACACCGCGTTGTTGTGCTCCGACAGGTAGGGGGCGTCGATCTGGCTCGTGTCGCCGGTGAACACCACCTTCGTGCCCTCGCCGACGCGGGTGAGGATCGTCTTCAGCGTGGTGGGCTCGAGGTTCTGGGCCTCGTCGACGAGCACGTAGGTGCCGTGCAGCGACCGGCCCCGCAGGTAGGTGACGGCCTCCATCGACAGCTTGTCCCGCTCGGTCAGCTCGTCGAGCACGGCCCGAGCGTCGGCGTGGCTGCGCCCCTCGGTCAGCGCCACGAGCGCATCGTGGACGGCGGTCATCCACGGGTCGAGCTTCTCGTCGAGGCTGCCGGGCAGGAACCCGAGCTCGGCCTTCCCCACCGGCACCACCGGCCGGTAGATGGCGAGCTTGTCGTAGCAGCCGGTCTCCACCACCTGCTCCAGCCCGGCGGCCAGCGCGAGGAGCGTCTTGCCGGTGCCGGCCATGCCGTCGAGGGCGACGATGCGCACCTCGGGGTCGAGGAGCAGGTCCAGCGCGAACTGCTGCTCCTTCGAGCGGGGTCGCAGGCCCCACGGCTCCGGCACCCGCCCGAGCGGGGTCAGGCGGCCGTCGTCGTGGCGGACGAGGGCGGACTGGCTGCCGGCCCGCAGCACGGCGTAGCGGTGGCCGAGGGCCTCGGCGACGTGCTCGGCGTCGCCGTCGGGGAGGTCGGCCACCTCGATGCCGTGGGGCTCGAGGTAGATGGCGTCGATCGTCGCCGCGCTGACCTCCAGCGTGCACCACCCGATCGGGCGCTCCGGCCCGCGACGGCCCCGGCGGCGGCCGTGCTCGATCGCCTCGAGCCCGAGCTGGGCGGCCTTGATCCGCAGGGCGGCGTCGTTGGACACCACCACGGTGGGCCCGTGGGCCGCCTGGCCGAGGCTGGCGGCCAGGATCCGGTTGTCGTTGCGGGCCGGGTCGAGGCCGTGCTCGCGGATCTCGTTGAGGTGCAGCCCGTTCGTCTCGATGCGGAGGGTGCCGCCGCCGGGCAGCGGCACCGGGGTTCGGATGTCGCCGCCGTGGGCCACCCGCAGCTCCTCGATCGAGCGGATCACCGCCCGTGCGGCCCGGCCCACGTCGTCGAGGCGGGACTTGTGGTGGTCGAGCTCCTCGACGACGACGAGCGGGATCACGACGTCGGCGTGCGGGAAGGCGGCGATGCAGTCCGGGTCGGAGATGAGCACCGACGTGTCGAGCACCATCCGGGTGGTCCGCGCCGTGGTGGGAGCGGTGGCGGGCTCGGGCGCGCCGAGGCGCGCCGTGTCGGCGAAGAGGTCGGTCAAGGAGACGCTCCCGTGGGCTCGATGGGATGGCGGGACCCTCGGCGCCGGGTCGGCGAGGCGGGCGAGGTGGGGGCGGCCGGCCGGAGCCGGCGGCTCGCTCCCGAGGTGATGGTCGCCCGATGGGTCACCGACGCCCAGTGAACCCGACCGCGCCCGATCGGTGGTGGATGCCCGGCCGGCCGCACGGGCGCCGGCCCTCGGTAGCGTCGCTCCCCATGGGAGGCGCCGCCCCGCAGCCGCTGCGCCGGGCGCGCGCCGCCGTGGCCGGCCTCTTCGTGGTGAACGCGGCCGCCTACGCCAACCTCGTGCCCCGCCTCCCCGGCATCAAGGCCGAGCTGGGGCTCACCAACGCCGCGCTCGGCGCCGCCGTGGCCGCCGTGCCGGCCGGCGCGCTCGCCTCGGGCCTGGCCGCAGGGGCGCTCATCGGGCGGTGGGGGAGCGCCCGTGTGGCCACGACCTGCGGGATCGGGTTCGCGGTCCTCGTGCCGGCCGTCTCGCTGGCCGGGTCGTGGCCGATGCTCGCCGCCACCCTCTTGTGCTTCGGGTGCTTCGACTCGCTCATGGACGTGGCGATGAACGCCCACGCCCTGCGGGTCCAGCGCCGCTACGGCCGCTCGATCGTGAGCGCCATGCACGGGCTCTGGAGCCTCGGCGCGGTGGCCGGGGCCGGTGCGGCCAGCGCCGCGGCCGGCGCTGGCGTGGGCCTGCGCCCCCACCTCCTCGCCGCCGGGCTGGCGCTCGGGGCGGCCACGCTCGTCGCCCGGGGCCACCTCCTGCCCGGGCCCGACGACGCCGACCGCGCCGACCTCGCCCCGGCCGGCCCCGACCTGGCGCCGCCCAACCCGGCGCCGCCCAACCCGGCGGTGAGTCCCGGGTCGCCGACCACCGGCGCGCCCCCCGCCGGGGCCGGGCCCAGCCGGGGCTGGGCCCTGCTCGTGCTCAGCCTCGTGCTCGTGCTGGCCGGTGCGGTCGAGGACTCCCCGGCGTCGTGGGGCGCGGTGCTGCTGCGCGAGGAGCTGGGCACGGCGGCCGGCACCGCCGGCCTCGTGTTCGTCGCCTTCCAGGCCGCCATGACCGGGGGCCGGCTCGTCGCCGACCGGGCCGTCGACCGCCACGGCCCGGTCCGGGTGCTGCGGGCCGGCGCGGCGCTCGTGGCGCTCGGGTCGGGGCTCGGCCTGCTGGTCGGCACCACCGCCTCGGTGGTGGCCGGGTTCGCCCTGGCCGGCGTGGGGGCCGCGCCGCTGTTCCCGGTCGTCTTCCACGCCGCCGGGAACCTCCCCGGGCTCTCCACCGGCCACGGGGTGGCCGTGGTGGCGTGGGCGTCGCGGCTCGGCTTCCTCGTGGTGCCCCCGCTCGTCGGCCTCGTCGCCGACGCGGCGAGCGTCCGCACCGGCCTCGCCGTGGTCCCGCTGGCCGGGCTGGCCCTCGTCCCGCTCGTGGCCGTCGTCGGGGTGGCGAGCGGCGAGCGGTCCCCCGCCTGAGCGCGGGCGCGGCGGTACGGTCGGCGCGGTGGAGCCGGTCGACTGCACGTTCTGCCGCATCGTCGCCGGTGACCTGCCCGCCCACGTCGTGCTCGACGACGACGTGGCCGTGGCCTTCCTCGACGTCCGGCCGCTGTTCCCGGGGCACGTGCTCGTCGTCCCCCGGGACCACGTGGTGTCGCTGCCCGACCTCCCCGCCGGCCTCGTCGGGCCGCTCTTCGAGCGGGTGCAGCGCCTGAGCGTCGCCGTGCGCGACGCCACCGGCGCCCAGGGGACCTTCGTGGCCGCGAACAACGTGGTGAGCCAGAGCGTGCCCCACCTCCACGTCCACGTCGTGCCCCGCACGAAGGGCGACGGCCTGAAGGGCTTCTTCTGGCCGCGCCACCCCTACCGGGACGAGGCGCACGCCGCCGAGGTGGCGGCGGCGATCGCCGCCGAGCTGGACCGGGCCGGGCCCTAGCCCACCCGCGACAGCGCGGCGAGGTCCACGTCGGCCACGCCGAAGTCCTCGACGAGCCGGGCCAGCTCGGCGTGGAGGTGGTCGGCCACCTCCCACACGTCGTCGACCAGGTCGGGGCAGGCCAGCAGGCCGACGTCGAGCTGGTCGAGGTAGCTCATCACCGTCATGTTCAGGCCGCCCCCGTCGAAGATCGGCCCGATCGGGTAGGCGGCCAGCATCCGGGCCCCGGCCGAGTAGAGCGGGAACCCGGGCCCGGGCACGTTGGAGATCGTGACGTTGAACACCGGGCGGTGGGCGTCGGCCAGGTGGGCCCGGGTGTAGAGGCGCACCGCCCGCCCGAGCAGGGCCGGCGCCGCGAACTCGGTCCACTCCTGCAGCGTGTCCGCCCCGATGACCTCGTGCTGCGCCTTCGCCTCG
Source organism: Acidimicrobiales bacterium (assembly GCA_035303865.1). Classification (GTDB taxonomy): domain Bacteria; phylum Actinomycetota; class Acidimicrobiia; order Acidimicrobiales; family VFJN01; genus VFJN01. The sequence continues at coordinate 1,373 of DATGRC010000100.1, read as the reverse complement.
TCCATCACCTCGTGGATGACCCGGAGGCGCTCGCAGGGGTCGTCGACGTCGGTGGCCAGCGGCACGAAGGTGGGGGACACCTTGTTGCCGAGCGCGCCCTGCTCGTCGGCGGTGCGCACCGAGATCGGCACCATCGCCACGAGCGGCGCCTCGGGCACCTCGCCCCGGGCGGCCAGGTAGCGGCGCAGCGCCCCGCCGCAGATGGCGAGGACGACGTCGTTCACCGTGCAGGCCGTGGCCTGGCGGATCGCCTTCACCTGACGCAGGTCGAGCGACGTGTAGGCGAAGCTGCGACGGGGGGTGAGCGCGGCGTTGAACGACGTGCGCGGCGCCGTGAACGGCGCCGCCGGCAGCGTCGCCGCGCTCGAGGTCTGCCCCATCCGGCGCACGTCGAGCGCAGCCTGGGTGGTGCGCCGCAGCGCCTTGACCACCCGCACCGGCTGGCGGGCCAGCGACGCGGCGGCGTAGGCCAGCAGCTCGGCCTCGGTGGGCACCGGCTCGGGCTCCCAGGGCTCCTCCGGCTCGTGGACCTCGATCTCGGGCGACAGGTCGAGCACCGCCACCTGCAGCTCGTTGCCGGAGGTCCCGTCGATGGCGGCGTGGTGGACCTTGCTGACGAGCGCCACGTTGCCGTGCTCGAGCCCGTCGAGCACCCAGACCTCCCAGAGCGGTCGGCGCTGGTCGAGCGGCCGGGCGACGAGGTCGCTGACGACGGCCGCGACCTCGTCGGGGCCGCCCGGCGCGGGGACCGTGGCCCCCCGGATGTGGTTGCGGATGTCGAAGTCGGGGTCCTCGATCCACACTGGGTGGTGGAGCCCGAAGGCCACCGGCACGAGGCGCCGCCGGAAGGGCGGGGCCAGGTGCAGGCGGGTGCTGAACACCTCGATGATCCGCTCCAGCGACCACGGCACCTCGGCCGTCGAGGGGTCGAACACGGCCAGGCTCCCCACGTGCATCGGCGACCGGGGCGTCTCCAAGGCGAGGAAGGCTGCGTCGAGCCCGGTGAGACGTTCCATGTGGCTCCCTCCAGCGGCGTCCCGCCCTTCCTACCACTGGTCCCGGCCGCCGGCGCTCGCGGTCCGGTTCGTCCCGGTTCGTCCCCTGGTGGCAGACTCGCTCCCGTGCGAGGCAGCGGGGGCTCGAGGCGGATCGGCGCGGCGGTGGTCGCCCTCGTGGCCACGGTGGTGGCGGCGCTGGCGCCGCCCGCCCACCCCGCCGCCGCGCAGGACCTGCCCACCGACCCCGCCGAGGTCCTGCAGCTCGTCCTCGAGCTCCTCGGCGCCTTCCCCGACGACCTGCCCGACCCGCTCGACCTCACCGACCCGCTCAACCCGGCCTGCGACCCGCTCGACCCCGCGGCGTGCCTGCTCCCG
>DATGRC010000099.1:0-24861 GCA_035303865.1 Acidimicrobiales bacterium | reverse complement strand
CCGACCCCGCCCGGCGGGGCGCGGACGCCGAACCGGAACCGGCGGGCCCGGCCCGGCCTGAGCCCGATCGACGAGATGGGGACGGCGCCGCGGGACCAGCGGGCGCCGACGAGCGCGACGCCGACCCCGATCGGCGGGGCGTGGACGCCGAGCCGGAACCGGCAGGCTTGGCCCGGCGGCTCCGGGTGCGGGCGGCGGCCGAGCGCGTCGATGCGGCGCGCTCGAGCTCCGCCGCGGCCCGGGCCCGCTCCTTGGCCGTGCGGGAGCCGGCCTTCGTGGTGCTGCGAGCACCGCCCGCGCTCGACGCCGCCTTCTTCGCGCGCTTGGGGGCGGGCTCATCGGGAGCCACGTACCCGGCCTGGGCGCTGGTCCGGTCCGTGGTGGTGATCGTGGCCTCGGCGGGGTCGTAGTCGTAGCGGAGGCGGCGGGGCGCCCCGCGCGACCGGAACGCCACCTCGACGACCCACCGCCCGTCGCCGGTCTGGTGGGCGGACCACGCTTCGGCGTACTCCTGCGCGGTCAGCTGCACGCCCCGCTCGGCGAGGTGGCGGCGCACGGCGTCGCCGAGGGGGACGGCGGAGTCCCCCAGCCGGGGCCGGTGCAGGGGCAGGGCGAGGGCCCGCGCCACGATCTGCGCCCGCTCGGCGAGGATGGGCGGCGCGAAGCGGGCCACCCACGCCTCCTCCACGCCGGCGGCGGCGGCCACGTCGGCCACAGAGCGGCCCTGGCGGAGCCGGGCCTGGATCTCCCGGACCGACAGCGCGCTCTCGGCCCGGGCGGGCTGCTCGTCGGCGTCGCCCGCGGCGGCGTCGGGCTCGTCTCGGCGCTCGAGCGCCTCCTGCACCGCCTCGGCGAGCGCCTCATCGACGGGGAGCAGGTAGCTGCCCGAGCGCGCGCCACGGCGAACGCTCAGGATGAGCGCGTCTCGCGCTGTGGTGACGCCGACCAGATGAAGCTTCTGCACGCGTGAGTCCCCGGGGGGCGATGTCCCCGGCTCGGCCACCTCCGCGGCGCACGGTAGCAGCGCAGAATTGGTGCGCTGCACGCGAAGGGGATCAGCCGGTGCGGCGCTGGTGGCGAAGCGCGGGAGCCAGCCCACTGCGCTCGAGGAGCCGCAGCGCACGGGCCTCGGCCACGTCGATCACGATGGCATCCCCCGGTTCGCGCTCGCAGAGGAAGGTGACGACGCAGTCGGCACAGGCAGAGGTGCCCTCCATCACGCACTCGTCGCAGCTGATGTACAGCGAGGATGCTCCCATGGGGCGCATCCTACGAAGGAGGTGTGACAGCCCCCTCGGCCAGCTCCTCAACCTGCCCGGTCGGCCCGCACCACCGGCACTCGACCGACTCGACGACCTCCTCGAGGACCTCCCGGTCCTCGACGGTAAGCTCGCCGCCCACCGTGTAGTGGTGGAAGGCCCGCACCCGCGACGACGTGGTCACGTCGAACCGAGTCAGGTTCCCGCAGCTCCGGCACCGATACCGCCTCACGCCCCGAGGGTACGGCCCCACCGCGCTCGCCCCCAACCCGCACGCGCCGCGAGGCAATAGGTCCCGCGGCGCCGAGGATGAGGCGATGCGTCCCACATGTGGGTCGCATCGCCTCGAGAGCGGGGAGATGGGACGCATTGCCTCGCCCCACGGACAGAGCAGGGCCCGGCGCTCCCCCCGAAGCGCCGGGCCCTGCGCCCCCCGATCTGGAAGAAGAGGGGTGTGCCGGAGAGCCTAGGCGCTCTCGGCGGCCGTCGCCTCCAGGCTGAACGCGTCGTACTCGTCGCCGGTGTCGGTCCAGTCCTCGAACTGGATGACGCCCATCTCGGAGAACTTCTTGCGCAGCCAGCCGTCGTTGCGGTCGAGCAGGCCGAGCTTCTTGCAGTTCGGCACGATCTTGGAGAAGAGGAGCTGCTGGAACACGTCCTCGTTCTTGTCGCCGCCGTGCTCGAGCTGGAGACGGATCATCTTGCGGACGTCCACGCCCATGCGCTCCCACACCTCCTGCTGGAGGAAGCGGTCCCGCATCCGCACGGCCGCCTCGAACGCGAACTGCTGGCGCTCGAGCATCTCGGCGTCGGTGAGCTCGCCGTAGTACTCCTTCAGCGACAGCACGCCGAAGGCCACGTGGCGGGCCTCGTCGCTCATCACGTACCGGAGGAGCTGCTTGAGGAGCGGCTCGTTGGTGAGCTGGTGCATGAAGCCGAAGGCGGCGAGGGCGAGGCCCTCCACCATGATCTGCATGCCCAGGTAGGTCATGTCCCACCGGGAGTCCTCGATGATGTCGTCGAGGAGCATGCCGAGGTGGGCGTTGAGCGGGTAGTGGCCGTCGAGCTTGGTGTCGAGGTACTTGGCGAACACCTCGACGTGGCGGGCCTCGTCCATCACCTGGGTGGCGGCGTAGTACTTGGCGTCGATCCACGGCACCGTCTCGACGATCTTCGCGGTGCAGATCAGCGCCCCCTGCTCACCGTGGAGGAACTGCGACAGGGTCCAGTTCTGGGACTCCATGCGCAGCTTCTGCCACTCCTTCTCGGTCCAGTTGGCGAGGGGCTGGCCGGGCTGCTGGGCGGCCACGAACACCGGGTCGAGGTTGGGGTCGCGCGGCGCGTTGGCGACGACCTCCTCGATGTCCACCTCCGTGTCCCAGGGGAGGTCGGTCTCGCCGTTCCACTGGGCGTTCTTGGCCTTCTCGTAGAGCTTGTTGAGCGCCGGCCGGGCGCCCTTCTCGTAGTCCCACGTGAAGATCGCCTCGGCGTTGTCTCGCACCGTGTGGACGAGCTCGTCGACGTCGGGAGCCGTGATCGACAGGATCGCCTCCAGGTCGTTCACGTCGGCCCGGCCGAGCATCTCTTCGTTGGTGGTCATTCCGCATCTCCCCCGGGGGTGTTGTGGTGTGTCGATGGGTCGGTGTCAGCAGCGTTCGACGAGGTGGTGTCGAGCGCGTCGACGAGCCGCGCGATCAGGTCCTCCCAGGGACCCGGGGCGGGCAGGTCGATCTGGACGGCGCGCAGGAGCAGGAACCCGAAGCCCACGGCGTGGCAGAAGCGCACGACCGCCTCGGCGTCGAGGGCCGGGTCGATCGCGCCGGTGGCCTGCGCCTCGTTGACGAGGTCGGTGAGGCGGTCCCGCCGCAGGTCGAGCGAGGCCTGCATGAGGCGGCGGACCTCGGGGTCGCGGCGGGAAGCCACGAAGGCCTCGAGCAGCAGCGCGCCCTCGGTGCCCATCTCGTCGGTGACGAGGTGGGAGCCGACGGTGGTGAGGATGTCGGTGACGCGGCCGGAGAAGCGGTGCTCGTTGAACAGCGTGTCGAGCTCGCTGTCGGAGCGGGCCTCGATGGCGGCCAGCAAGAGGTCGGCCTTGCCCTTGAAGCGGCCGTAGATCGCGCCGGTGGTGTAGCCGGCCCGGCGGGCGATCTCGGCCACGCCGGCGCGGTCGTAGCCCTTCTCGGCGAACACCTCGGCGGCGGCCGCGATGAGCTCGGCGCGGATCGGATCGTCGTCCGGGTGCGGGGAGGCCATCGCGGTGCCAGGCATCGGGTCTCCAGGATAACGATCGTTATCGAGCGTGTCCAGCGTCACGCCCCGGCGGGGCGGGCGGGGAGGGTCAGGCGGTGGCGGCTTCGCGCTGGGAGACGGTCACGAGCGCGTCCAGCGCCTGCGCCGCCCGACCGTCGTCGATGGCCTGCTGGGCCCGCTCGAGCCCGTCGGCCAGCTCGTCGACGACCCCCGCGGCGACCAGGCCGGCGGCGGCGTTGAGGCACACGATGTCGCGGTGGGGACCGGCCTCGCCGGCGAGGACGCGGCGGGCCAGGTCGGCGTTGACCTTCGGGTCCCCGCCGACGAGCGCCTCCCGCCCCACCCGGGCCAGGCCGAGGTCCGCCGGGTCGAGCTCCCAGCGGGCGATCTCGCCGTCGCGCAGCTCGACGATCCGCGACGACCCGGTGGTGGTGAGCTCGTCGAGCCCGTCGCCACCGTGGACGACGAGGGCCCGGGTGGCGCCGTTCGCCCGCAGCACGGCCGCCATCCGCTCGGCCACCGCCTCGTCGGCGACACCGATCACGTAGCGCCGCACCCGCCCCGGGTTCGACATCGGGCCAAGGATGTTGAAGGCGGTGGGGATGCCGAGGTCGCGCCGCGACGGACCGGCGTGGCGCATCGCCGGGTGGAAGCGGGGCGCGAAGCAGAACCCGATCCCGGCCTCGTCCACGCAGGCGGCCACGGCCTCGGGGCCGAGCTCGATCGCCACCCCGAGCGCCTCGAGCAGGTCGGCGGACCCGCAGGACGACGAGGCGGCCCGGTTGCCGTGCTTGCACACGCGCCCGCCGGCGCCGGCGACGACGAGCGAGGCGATCGTCGACACGTTGATCGTGTGGGCCCGGTCGCCCCCGGTGCCGACGATGTCGACGAGCGGTCCGTCGACGTCCACCTCCACCGGGGTCGAGGCCTCGAGCATCGCCTCCACCATCCCGACCAGCTCGTCGACCGACTCGCCCTTCATGCGCAGCGCCACCATGAACGCGGCGATCTGCGCGGGGCTGGCCGCCCCGTCGAGGATCTCAGCCATGGCGGCGCGAGCGGCCTCGCGGGAGAGGTCCTCGCGCCCGGTGAGGCGACCCAGGACCGCAGGCCAGCCGCCGTGCTCGGCGAAGGTCATCGCTGCCACGGCGTGGACGGTACCGCCGGGCTCAGGACGCGCGTCGCCGCTGACGGTGGATCCGTCGGCGCTCCCGCTCGGTGGCGCCGCCCCAGACGCCCTCCTTCTCCCGGCCCTGGAGGGCGAACTCGAGGCAGGTCTCCCGCACCGAGCACTGGCTGCACACCGCCTTCGCGACGTCGGCGTCCTCGTCGTCCTCCGGGTAGAAGATCGAGGGGTCCAGTCCGCGGCAGGCCGAGTGGCGGCGCCAGGCGAGGTCCATGGTTCGGGGGGATGCTCTTCGTGACGAGGGGCGGGTCGTTCGCAGTCTCGGCGGCGAGCCCTCGGCGATGCAAACCCGTGACCGACGACACGTCAGCGGCCGGCGGATCGTCACTCGACGGGCGCGTCCCCCGCCTCGCTTCGGCGCAGGAGCGCCCACACCTCGTCCGCCGGGTAGCGCCGGTGCCCCCCGGGGGTCCGCACCGAGGGGATCCGCCCCCGCCGGGCCCAGTCGGTGACGGCGCGCTCGGACACCTGGAACAGGAGGGCCACCTCACGGGTCCGGAGCAGCCGCCCCCTAAGCGAGCCGGCGGCGTCCGCGCTGCCGGCCAGGTCCTCGAGCAGTGCCTCTCGACTCCGCACCCGATCCACCCCGGCCTCCTCGGTCGTCTTCGCCCCCCGCCTCGACGCCCGCGCTCCCCGCGGTCGAAGCGAGTGTGCCCGACCACCCCGGGTCGGGCAACGGGACGATCCCGGCTGATCGCCGCGAACGGGGCGGTACCGGCGCAACCGGCAGCCACGGGCGGCGGCCGCCGGTTGCGCGGCGGGGACCTCGGGTACCACAGCGGCCATGGAGCAGCCCACCAGCCACGACGAGGTCCGAAACGCCACCGCCCGGCACGAGGAGACGATGCCGGTGCAGACGGTGGCGGTGAACGTCCACGAGGCGCCGGAGGCGCTCGTGGTGGTCGCCCCGCTGCCGGCCGTGCAGCCCGAGGACGTCACGATCGAGCTGCACCCCGGCCAGCCGTGCCGCCTGCGCTTCTGGGCGCACCTGCGCAGCGCCGGGCCGCGCGACTACCTCGTGAAGGAGTGGGACTACGGCGGCTACGAGCGCGAGCTCGACCTCCCCGAGGGCTTCGGCGCCGGGGTGGAGGCCAGCCTGGCCAACGGGCAGCTGGCCATCCGGGTCCTGCGGGGCGAGGCCACCGAGCCGCTCACCGCGCACCCCGTCGGCTGACCCAGCGGGCCGCCTCCGCCGCCCGAGGCGTCGCCGAGGGCGGTGCGCACCCCAGCACTAGGCTCGCCCCCATGGCGACCTACGAGTACCGGTGCCGGACCTGCGGCACCACCTTCGAGGCCCGCCGGCCGATGGCCGAGGCCGACGCCCCCGCGCCCTGCCCGGCCGGCCACGCCGACACCGCGCGCCTGCTCTCGGTGTTCGCCAGCGTCGGCTCCGCCCGGCCGTCGTCGACCCCGCCGAGCCCGGTCCCTGCGGGAGGCGGGTGCTGCGGCGGCGCCTGCGGCTGCGGCTGATGGCGCTGGGCACCTTCGACCGGTCCCGCTCCCTCCAGGCGCTGGCCGATCACACCTTCGACGTGCTCGTCGTCGGCGGCGGCGTCACCGGCTGCGGCGTCGCCCTCGACGCGGCGAGCCGGGGGCTGCGCACCGCGCTGGTCGAGGCGCATGACTTCGCCTCGGGCACCAGCTCGAAGTCCTCGAAGATGGTCCACGGGGGGCTCCGGTACCTGCAGAGCGGCGACGTCCGCCTCGTCTACGAGGCCCTCCGGGAGCGGCAGCGCCTGCGCCGCAACGCCCCTCACCTGGTGGGGCTGCTGCCGTTCCTCATCCCGATCTTCTCGAAGGACGGGCTGATCAACGCCAAGGTGGCCCGGGCGCTCGGCTCCGCCATGTGGATGTACGACCTCACCGGCGGCGCCCGCATCGGCAAGCTCCACCAGCGGCTGTCGAGGGACGAGGCGGTGGCCCACATGTCCACCCTCCCGGCCGAGCGGCTGGCCGGGGCGTACCTCTACTACGACGCCGAGGCCGACGACGCCCGGCTCACGCTGACCCTCGCCCGCACCGCGGCGCTCGACTTCGGGGCGGTGGTGGCCAACCACGCTCGGGTGGTCCAGCTCCGCCACGACGACCGGGGCCGCTGCACCGGCGCGGTCGTCGCCGCCGACGGCCACCGGATCGAGGTCCGCGCCGCGGTCGTCGTGAACGCGGCCGGGGTGTGGGCCGACGAGGTCCGCGGCCTCGACGAGGGCGCCGCGCCGGACACGATCCGACCGGCCAAGGGCGTGCACATCACCGTCCCGTGGGAGAAGGTGCGCAACGACATCGCCGTGGTGGTCCCCGTCCCCAAGGACCGGCGCTCGGTGTTCGTCGTGCCGTGGCTCCCGAAGGGCGACGGCACCTTCGAGCTCACCTACATCGGCACCACCGACACCGACTACGACGGCCCGCTCGACGACCCCGCGTGCACCCCCGAGGACGTCGCCTACCTGCTGGGCGCGATCAACGGCGCCGTGCGCGAGCCGCTCTCCGAAGCCGACGTGCTCGGCACCTGGGCCGGGCTGCGCCCGCTCGTGAAGGCCGCCACCACGGGCCGCACCGCCGACCTGTCGCGGCGGCACCGCGTCGAGGTGTCCGACAGCGGGGTCGTCACCATCACCGGCGGGAAGCTCACCACCTACCGCGAGATGGCCGAGGACACGATGGCCGCGGTCGTCCGGCGCCTCGAGGACCTGCCCCGTCGGGCCCGCCGCTGCCGCACCCGCTCGCTGCCGCTGCGAGGTGCCGGGCCGCTCGACCCGGGCATCGACGAGCACCTCGCACGGCGCTACGGCACCGAGGCCCGGGTGGTACAGGCCATGGTCGAGGCGGACCCGTCCCTCGGGAAGCCGCTCGTCGAGGGCCTCCCCTACCTGCGGGCCGAGGCCGTGTACGCGGTCCGCCACGAGATGGCCCGCACCGTCGACGACGTGCTGAGCCGGCGCACCCGAGCCCGGCTCCAGGCCCGCGACGCCAGCGCGGCTGCCGCCGCAGACGTGGCCGCGCTCATCGCGCCGGAGCTGGGGTGGAGCTCGGACGAGGCGAGCGACCAGGCCCGCCGCTACGTCGAGGCCGTGGACGCCGAGCGGGCGGCCGCCGGCCTGCCACCCACCCCCGTCCCCGCCCGCTGACGAGGCGTCGGCCGACGCCGCCGAGCCACGAGGAGACCGATGACCGCACCCCAGGAGGTCCCAGCCCCCGGACCCGGAGCGCCCACCGCCCCGATCGCGCTCCCCGACCCGGCCGCGGCCACGGCCCGCCTCGCCGCCGCGGCCGCCCCCGTGCCCGAAGCGCTCCTCGAGCGGCTCCGCTCTGTCACCACCGTCACGACCGACCCGGCCGCCACGGCCGAGGCCAGCCGCGACTGGTGGCCCCAGGCGATGATCTGGGCCACGGAGGGGCAGGTGGCGGCCCGGGCGGCGGCGGTGGTGTCGCCCCGCTCCCCCGACGAGGTGGCCGAGGTGCTGGCGCTGTGCGACGAGGCGCGGGTCCCGGTCACCGCGGCCGGGGGGCGCAGCGGCGTCTGCGGCGCGTCGGTGCCGGTGCACGGCGGCGTCGTCCTCGACCTCTGCGGCCTGGCCGGGGTGCGCGACGTCGACGCCACGTCCCTCGTGGTCGACGTGGCCGCCGGCACCTTCGGCGACCACCTCGAGCACGAGCTGCGCCGCGATCACGACGTCACGCTCGGCCACTGGCCGCAGTCGGTCTCGCTGTCGACCGTCGGCGGCTGGCTCGCCTGCCGGTCCGCCGGCCAGCTCTCCACCCGGTACGGGAAGATCGAGGACATGGTCCTCGGCCTGGACGTCGTCCTGGCCGACGGGCGGCGCGTCACCACGGGCGGCGCGCCGCGGGCGGCCGTCGGGCCCGACCTCACCCAGCTCTTCGTCGGCTCCGAGGGCACCCTCGGGGTGATCACCGGGGCCCGTCTGCGCCTCCACCCGGCACCCCGCCACCAGCGCCGGGCGGCCTACGGGTTCGCCTCGTTCGAGGACGGCCTGGCGGCGATGCGGCGCATCGTGCAGCGCGGCGCCACGCCTGCCGTGCTGCGCCTCTACGACGCCACCGAAGCCGACCGCACCTACCGCACCGGCGACCGGGCGCTGCTCCTCGTCCTCGACGAGGGAGACGTCGGGCTGGTCGACGCCACCATGGAGGTGGTGGCCGAGGTGGGCGCCGACGGCCACCGGGAGGACGACGCCCACGTGGCGCACTGGCTCGAGCACCGCAACGACGTGGCCGCGCTCGAGGCGCTCATCGGCCGGGGCTACGTGGTGGACACGATGGAGGTGGCCGGCCGCTGGCGGGACCTGCCCGGCATCTACGGGGCCACGATCGAGGCCCTGCGGGGCGTGGAGGGCACGGTCGCCGCGTCGGCCCACCAGAGCCACAGCTACCCCGACGGCGGCTGCCTCTACTTCACCTTCGCGGGCTCCGTCGCCGCCGAGGACCGGGACCGGTACTACCGCGCGGTGTGGGACGCCGGCACCGCCGCGGTGCTCCGGGCCGGGGGCGCGCTGTCCCACCACCACGGCGTCGGGCTCAACCGGAGCCGGTTCGTGGCCGACGCCCTGGGGCCGGCCTTCGACGTGCTCGTGGCGGCCAAGGCGGCGCTCGACCCGAACGGGATCCTGAACCCGGGCAAGCTCGGGCTCCCCTCCCCGTTCGGCGACGCGGGCTACTGATGGGCGCCTGGGGCGCGGTCGCCGCCGGGGTCGGCGCCGGCACCGCCGTGGCGCTGCCGGCGGCGCTCGTGGCCCAGGCCCTCGAGGCGCTCCTCCACGACGGCCTCCCCGCCCCCGCCGCGGTCGCGCTGGCGGTGATCGCCGGCGCCGGGTCGGTGGTGGGGGGCGCCATGGCCGCCCACGCCGGCGGACGGCTGGCGGTCGGCCCGGTGGTCGGCGCAGCGGTGCTCCTGCTCGTCGCGGCGCTCGGTGTGGCCGTCCGGGGGGTCGCCGGCGAGGCGCTGCGAGCCGAGGTGCTGCCCGCCGCGGCGGTGGCCGGCGCGGCCCTCGGCGGGGCTGGGGCCGCGCTCGGGTCGACCCGAGGACGGCGGCCGACTGCTAGAACGCGGCCATGAGCATCCTGGTGATCGACGTGGGCACGAGCGGGCTGCGGGCGGCGGTGGTGCGGCCCGACGCCTCGGTGGCGGCCGAGGCCCACCAGCCGCTGCTCCCCTCCACCCCGGAGCCCGGGCTCGTCGAGATCGACGCGGAGGCGATCCGGGCCGCCGCCCTCGAGCTGGCGCACGCCGTCTTCGCCGAGGCCGGCCCGGTGGTGGCGGTGGGGATCACCAACCAGCGGGCGTCAGCGGTGGTCTGGGACCGAGCCACCGGCGCCGCCGTGGGGCCGTGCATCGGGTGGCAGGACCTGCGCACCGTCGGCACCTGCCTCGTCCTCCGGGGCGAGGGCATCCACCTGGCCCCCAACGCGTCGGCGACGAAGTGGGCGTTCCTCCTCGACGCCCACGACCCCGACCGCACCCGCGACCTGTGCGTCGGCACGGTCGACTCCTGGCTGGCCTGGCACCTCTCCGAGGGGGCGCTCCACGTCAGCGACGCCACCAACGCCGGCGTCACCGGGCTCCTCGCCCCCGACGGGTCGGGGTGGACCGAGCCGGTCCTCGAGAAGCTGCGGATCCCGCCCGCCGCGCTCCCCCGCGTCGTCGACACGGTCGGCGTGGTCGGTGAGGCATCCGCCCTCCCGGGCGCCCCGCCGATCGCGGCGCTCGTGGGCGACCAGCAGGCCAGCCTCGTGGGCCAGGGCTGCGTGCGGGCCGGGATGGCCAAGGCCACCTTCGGCACCGGCGGGATGCTCGACCTCAACCTCGGCGACGAGCGGCCCGCGTTCGCCCGCCAGGGCGAGCAGGGCTGCTTCCCGATCGTCGCCTGGCGCCAGGACGGCCGGATCACCTGGGGGCTCGAAGCGGTGATGCTCTCGGCCGGCACCAACGTGGAGTGGCTGCGCGACGACCTCGGGCTCATCGAGACGGCGGCGGCGAGCCACGACGTGGCCTCCCGGTGCGAGCACACCGACGGCGTCCTCTACGTGCCGGCGCTCCTCGGGCTGGGCACCCCCCACTGGGACCACGGTGCCCGGGGCACGCTCCTCGGCATCACCCGAGGCACCGGCCGACCCGAGATCGTCCGAGCCGTGCTGGAGGGCGTCGCCCAGCGCGGCGCCGACCTGCTCGACGCCGCCGAGGCCGACGCCGGGTGCCGCGTCGAGCGGCTGCGGATCGACGGCGGCATGAGCGACAACCCCACGTTCGTCCAGGCGCTGGCCAACGCCGTCGAGCGCCCGGTCGAGGTGGCCGCCGTCCGCGAAGCCACCACGCTCGGGGCCGCCTACCTGGCCGGGATGGCCGTCGGCACCTGGGACGGCTGGGACGACGTCGCCGACGCCCGCCCGCCGCGCGCCACGGTGGAGCCCACCGCCCCGACCGACCGGGAGCGCTGGCAGGAGGCCGTGCGCCGGGCGCAGGCCTGGTACCCCGAGCTCAGCGCGCTGAGCTTCTGACCCGGTGGGGTGACGGTGAGCCGGCCATAAGCGGGGTTCTGTGCCTCGGGTCGCTCGCGCTCGCCGAGGTGGTGGCCATCCATCTGAGCGGTCCACCTGGGGACATGGGCCGGGCCAGCCGTCCCACGCTCGACCTTGCTCCGAGTGGGGGTTACCGAGCCGCCGGGGTCGCCCCCGACGCTGGTGCGCTCTTACCGCACCCTTTCACCCTTGCCTGTGCCCGAAGGCCATCGGCGGTCTGCTCTCTGTTGCCCTGAACCGACAGGTCACCCCGTCCTGGCTCTCGCCAGCACTCTGCCCTGCGGAGCCCCGACTTTCCTCGACGTGGTCACGCCACGCCGCGGCCACCTGACCGGCTCACCGTCACCCACGAGTGTACGCCCCGCGGCGCCCCGTCCGGCGTCGACGCGGCAGCGCCCGGCACCATGGTGCCGGGCGCTGCCGTCGGGGCCCAGGTCCCGGAGCACACCGCCGCGTCCGGGAGATCGGCGTCGCAGCCCACCGCCGGGGGCGACGCCGGGGCGTCAGCGCGGCTCGAGGAAGGCGGCGATGCCGGCCGAGGAGCGGTCCCGCTCCTCGAGGTGGATCACGAGGCCCACGCCGCCGACGAGGGCGAGCAGCGTGCCGGTGACGACGCCCCACGACCCGATGAGGCCGAGGGCGCCGAAGGCGAAGAGGACGAATGCGGAGGCGAGCAGACCGGCGGTGATGCGCATGAGGGGCTCCTGAGGGGATCGGCGGTGCGGGTGTGCGCCGACCTGCTTCCCGCCTGCGCCCCCCGGCAAACCCCGCGCCGCGGCCCGGTCAGCCCGGCTCGCGGAGGCCGGCCAGGTGGGCGACGTCGTTGTAGCCGTGGAGGGAGGGCCCCGAGCGACCGGCCGCGATGCGGGTCACGGACGCGGGCGCCGAGAACATGCGCCACGCGACGTCGTCGCCCACCCCGAGCGCCCAGGCCACCGCCGCCTTGATGGGCGACACGTGGGTGACCACGACGACGTCGTGGTCGGCCGCCTCCTCGAGCAGCTCCTCGCACGCCGGCCGGATGCGGGCCGCCAGCTGGCGCAGCGACTCGCCGCCTGGTGGCGTGAAGTCGAGGTCCGCGCGCCAGCGAGCCCACGTCTCCTGGGGCACCTCGGCCACCGGGCGCCCGTCGAAGGCGCCGTAGTCGATCTCCGCCCAGCGGTCGTCGACGGTGACCGGCAGGCCCAGGGCGGCGGCCGTCTCGCGCGCGCGGCGCAGCGGGCTCGTGACGACCCGCGCCGCCCCGGCGACGACGCCGGCCAGGGCGGCCGCCTGCCGGCGGCCGAGGTCGTCGAGCCCGGGGTCGAGGCGCCGTCCGAGCAGCAAGCCCGACGCGTTGGCCTCGGTGCGCCCGTGGCGGACGACGATCAGCACGGCCGCCGCTCCGTCGGCACGACGCGCCTCACGGCACCACGTCCCGGCCCACCCGACCGGTGGTCACAAACGTGTGGCGGCGCTCCGGCTCGTCGAGCCGGAACCGGCGCCACAGCCACGCGGCCGCCGCGAGGCCGGCCAGCTCGAAGCCGACGTTCAGCCAACCTCGGCCGAGCTCGGGCAGCCGGGCGTCGGACCACGACCAGCCGAGGAACGGCCACCAGAACCCGCGGGTGTCGGTCCAGGCGCCGTCGAGGACCTGGTGCACGAGGATCCCGATCGGCAGGCCGAGGAGGCGGCGCTGGACGAGCCGTCGCCCCCGGAAGGCGACCATCACCACCGTCATCACGAGCGCGGCGCCGGTCACGCTGTGCAGGAGGCGGGGCTCCCCGAACGGCAGCTCCACCAGCGGGAGCAGCGCCCCGAGCGCCACGGTCCGGTAGTCCGCCCCCGGGCTGCGGAACACCGCCCAGACGACGAACACCGAGGGGGCGACGAACCAGAGGACCACGGGCGCTCAGCGAGCGAGGAGCCGCCCGCACTCCTCGCAGTACACGAGCTCGTCGCTGGGGAGTCGCTTGATCCGATCGACCTCGACGGCGGACAGGGCGAGGTGGCAGCCGCCGCAGTGCCCGTTCACGAGCGGTGCGATGGCGATGCCGCCGAGGTTGGCCCGCAGCCGCTCGTACTCGGCGAGGAGGTCCGGCTCCACCGACTCGACGAGCTCGGCTCGCCTGTCGCGCACGCCCTGCAGGGCCTCGTCGATCTCCACCTCGGCCTCGGCGATCTCCGCCCGCAGCGACTCGGCTCGCCCGTCGAGCTCGGCCCGGGTGCGAGCCAGCGCGGACAGCTCGGCGTCGATGGGCTCGGCCTGCTCCATGAGCTCGAGCACCTCGTCCTCCAGGGTCGAGGCCCGCCGCTCGAGCGCGGCGATCTCGTCCTGCAGGGCCTGCAGCTCCCGGGGGTTGGTGACGCTGCCGCTGTAGAGGGTCCGCTCGTGCTCGGCGGCCTTCTCCCGCAGGGCGGTCACCTCGTCCTCGAGGCGCTGCTGCGCTCGGGCGAGCGCGTGGCGGCGGGCCTCGACCTCGGCCAGCACCCGCTCGTGCTCGGCCAGCTCCTCCATCACCCGCTCCAGCGACGCCCGCGCCGGCAGCGTGCGACGTCGGTGCTCCAGCTGGTCCGCGGTCGTGTCCTGCTCCTGGACCGCCAGCAGCGGATCCCACCGGCTCATCGTGACCTCACCTGCGCTCCTCGTCCGGGCCGGCGTCCAGCCCTCTCGCATCATCGCACGGGCGCGTGCGCCCGCCTGTCGACCCTACGGGTGCGCTCAGCCGTCGCCACCGTCGTCGCCCCCGTCACCGCCGCCGGGCGGCGCGGCGGTGGTGGGCGTCGACGATGGTGTCGAGGTGGTGGGCGCGGGCGGCGCCGTGGTCGGCGGCGTGGACGTGGTGGCCGGGTCCGCCTCGGTGGTCGGGGCGGCCTCGGTGGTGGTCGTGGTGCCCGCGGGCCGGCGCGGGCGCGACCCGCCGGAGCGGGGGTCCTGCACCGAGTCCATCCGCAGGTAGCGGCCGGGCCGGGTGCGGGGCGGGTCCGGGTGGTCCCGGGGCTCCTTGTCCTGGTGCCAGGCCCGCATGTAGCGACCCCAGATCTCGGCCGGGTAGCTGCCGCCGGTGATCCCCACGCCGCGGATGCGCACCTCGTAGTTGTCGGCCGGCGAGCCCATCCACACGGCGGTGGACAGGTGCGGGGTGAAGCCCACGAACCAGCCGTTGCCGCTGTTCTGGGCGGTGCCGGTCTTGCCGGCGGCGTGGTGCCCGGGGATGCGGGCCCGGGTGCCCGTGCCGCTCTGCACGTTCTTCTCGAGCACGTCGGCCGCCAGCCGGGCGCTCTCGGGGGACGACGCGCGGCGAGGCTTGGGCTCGTGCTCGAAGATCAGCCGTCCGTTCCGGTCCAGCACCCGCTCGATGTAGTAGGGCGGGTTGTAGATCCCGTCGTTGGCGATCGAGGCGAAGGCGGCCGCCATGTCGATCGGGTACACCTCCTGGGTCCCGAGCGGCATCGACACGACGTCCTGGATCGGGGTGGTGATCCCCATGCGCCGGGCCTGCTCGGCCACCCGCCGCGTGCCGACGATCTGGCCGAGCCGGACGTAGGCGCAGTTCGACGAGCGCAGCGTCTGCTGCGTGATCGTCCCCCCGCCGCCCCGGCTGTTGCCGAAGTTCTCCACGACGTACGGGTCGGGGTCGAGCCCGGGGATGCCCGTGAACGAGCAGGGGCCGGAGCCGTCGACGGAGTCGTCGGGCACGTACCCGGCCTCGAGCAGGGCCATCAGCACGAACACCTTGAACGTCGAGCCGCCGGAGCGCAGGCCCTGGGTGGTGACGTTGAACTTGTTCTCCTCGAAGCCGCTGCCCCCGACCATCGCCCGGACGGCCCCGGTGGCCGGATCGACCGAGACCACCGCTGCGGTGGCGAAGCGCTCCTCGCCGGTGACCGGGTGCGGCGCGATCGGGATCGTGGCCGGTGCCGCCCCCTCGGGCGCGAGCTCCGCGATGACCTCGTCGCGCGCCGCGGTGGCGAGGAACTGGGCGAGCGGGTCGAGGGTGGTGTGGATCTGCAGGCCGCCGCGGAACACGGCGTACTCGCGCTCCTCCCGGGTTCGGCCGAGGCGCGGGTCGCGCAGGAGCTGCTGCTTCACCTCCTCCACGAAGTACGTGTCGGGGGTGGGGTTCACCTGGTTGATCCGCGTGGGCAGCGGCGCGTCGCGCAGCGCCTCGGCCTCCTCCTCGGTGAGCCGGCCGTACGCGACGAGCCGCCGCAGGGCCAGGTCCCGGCGGCCCTTGGCCGCCTCGGGGTGGCGGACCGGGTCGAAGCGGGAGGGGTTGGCGATCATGCCGGCGAGGAGCGCGGCCTGGGCGACGTCGAGCTCGGCCACCCCCACCCCGAAGTACGTCTCGGCCCCGGCCTGGACGCCGTAGGCCCCGTTCCCGAGGTACACGGTGTTGAGGTAGCGCTCGAGGATCTCCTCCTTCGACATCGTCTCCTCGAGCCGGCGGGCCAGCACGGCCTCCTTGGCCTTGCGGTCGATGGTCTGCTCGTCGCCGACGATCTCGTTCTTGATGAGCTGCTGGGTGATCGTGGAGCCGCCCTGCACGGTCGCGCCGGACTCGACGTTGGCGGTGAGCGCCCGCAGCATCGACCGGAGGTTGACGCCCCGATGGGCGAAGAAGTCCGCGTCCTCCACCGCGAGGATGGCGTCGACGACGTGCGAGGGGATCGTCTCGAGCGGCACCGGCTGGCGGTCGACCTCCGCCTTCAGCGTGGCCAGGAGGCGGCCATCGGCGGCGTACACGTACGACCGCTGGTCGAGGGGGCCGAGGTCCACCGGGGTCTCCTCGGCGCTGCCGGCCTGGCTGAGCTGGCGGGCGGCCGGGACGAGCGCGAGCCCGGACGCGGCGAGGACGCCGCTGGCCAGCACCGTGATGAGGAGGAAGCGGAGGAGGCGCACGGAGAGGTGGTGGGCGTCGGCGACGGGCGTCGCCGCCGCCGGCCGCATCGTAGGCCCGCGGCGGGGCCCACCGGTCGTCACGCCACGGCGGTGGGCGGTCCCGCTCGGGCCGGCGGTAGCGTCGGCGGCTGTGACCCGACGCCACCGCCGTGACCGGCCGAGCCCGCTGCTGAGGCCCCCGAGGTGAGCCGTCGAGCCCAGGTCCGGGTGGGCCTCGCCGGCGCCGGCTGGATCGCCGGGGTCCACGCCGCCGCCATCCAGCACGTCCCGGGGATGCGCGTGGTCGCCGTCGCGTCGCGCACGGCGGAGCGAGCCGCCGCCACCGCCGAGCTGACCGGCGCTCGGGCGGTGCCCTTCGACGAGGTGGCGCACGGGGTGGACGGGGTCATCGTGTCCACGCCGCCCGCCCACCACCGGGCGGCGGTCGAGGCCGCCGTGGCAGCCGGCGCCGGGGTGCTCGTCGAGAAGCCGCTCTGCACGACCCTCGTCGACGCCGACGCCATCGTCGCCCTGGCCGAGCGCGGCGCCACGATCGCCTACGCGGAGAACCTCCTCCACGCCCCGGCCGTGCGCGCCGCGCTCGACCACCGGGCCCAGCTCGGGGACCTCACGCTCCTCGAGGTGCGGGCCCTGCAGGATCGACCCACCTGGGGCGACTTCCTCACCGAGGGCTGGGGCGGTGGCGCCCTCTTCGACCTCGGCGCCCATCCCATCGCCGTGGCCCTGGCCCTCGCCGCCCCGGCCCGCCCGGTGGAGGTCCGAGCCCGGCTGGAGGGCGCGGCGGACCACCCGGTCGACGAGCACGCCGACGTGGAGGTGGCCTTCGACACTGGCCTCCGGGCCCGGATCGAGGTCAGCTGGCGGCAGTCGGGGGCAGCGGTGTGGGACGCCCAGGCGGTCACCCCCGACGGGGTGGTGCGCCTCGAGCTGCTGCCGGAGGTGCGGGTGGAGCGCAACGGCGCCGAGGTCCCCCTGCCCCCCGCGCCGCGCGGCGTCGTCCCCGAGCTCGAGGAGCTCGGCTACCTGCCCCAGGTCGAGGCGTTCGCGCTGGACCTGGTCCGGGGTCGGGCCCCCGAGGTGGACGCCCACCTCGGCCGCGACGTGCTCGACCTGACGTGTGCTGCGTACTGGTCCGCCAGCCGCCGGAGCGCCTGGGTGGAGCTCCCCTTCGCGGGCGACCGCGACCGGGCCCCGATCTCGCTGTGGAAGGACGGCTGAGGGCTCCTAGGGTCGCTCCGTGACCGAGTCGGACGGGGTGCGGCCCGATCGAGCGATCCTCATGCGGGGCGCCTCGCTGCTCCTCGCGTCGGCGCGCGCCCAGGCCCGGTCCTTCGCCGTCTCCGTGGCCGGCGCCACCCTCTACGCCGTGGTCACCGTGGCCGGCACGATCGTGCTGGGCCGGGTCACCGACCGGGTCCTCGCCCCCGCCTTCGACCCGGGGCGGGACGTCTCGGGCACCGCCGTGGCCGCCGGTGCGGCGGCGATCGTGGTCGCCTCGCTCCTGCGGATGGCCGGTGTCGTGCTGCGGCGCTACTACGGCCAGATGGCCCAGCGCCGGATGCAGGTGCACTGGTTCACGCGGGTCACCGACCACTACCTGCGGGTGCCGCTGCGCTGGTTCGACGACCGCTCGGCCGGGGAGCTGATGGCGCACGCCGACGCCGACGCGGAGCGGGCCACGATGGCGATGCAGCCGCTGCCGTTCTCGATCGGCGTGGTCGTGATCATCGCCGTCGCGATGGTCCAGCTGGCGCTCGTGGACGTGGCGCTCATGCTCGTGGGCTTGGCGCTGTTCCCGAGCCTCGCCCTCCTGAACCACCTCTACACGCGTCGGGTGGAGACGCCGGCGGCCGCCGCCCAGGCGCACGTCGGGGAGGTGTCCGCCATCGCCCACGAGAGCTTCGAGGGGGCCCTCCTCGTGAAGACGCTGGGGCTGCGCGACCGCGAGCTGCGTCGCCTCCACGACGCCGCCGACCGGCTCCGCCGGGAGCGCCTGGCCGTCGGTCGCCTGCGCGCCTCGTTCGAGCCGGGCCTGGACGCGCTCCCGAACCTCGGCACCGTCGTCCTGCTCGGCGTCGGGGCGTGGCGGGTGTCGGTCGGCGCCGTCTCCATCGGCGACCTCGTCCAGGCGATGGCCCTCTTCGGGCTCCTCGCCTTCCCGTTCCGGGTCGTCGGGTTCCTCCTCGAGGAGCTCCCCCGAGCGGTCGTGGCCCACGACCGGATCCAGCGGGTGCTCCGCACCGCCGAGCCGGAGCCCCCGAACCAGGGCGGTTCGCTGCCCACCGGTCCGCTGTCGGTCGAGCTCGAGCACCTCGGCTTCGCGTACGGTCGGGACCCGGTCCTGCGCGACGTGCACGCAACGATCGCGCCGGGAGAGGTCGTGGCGCTGGTGGGCGCCACCGGTGCTGGCAAGTCCACCCTGTGCCAGCTCGTCGCCGGCCTCTGCGAGCCCACCAGCGGCGTGGTCCGCCTCGGCGGCGCGGCGCTCACCAGCCTCCCGCCGGAGGTGGTGCACCGCGCCGTGGTGCCGGTGTTCCAGGAGGCGTTCCTCTTCGCCGACACCGTCCGAGCCAACCTCGCCCTCGGCGCGGAGGTGGACGAGGCGGCGCTGCGCCGGGCGCTCGAGCTGGCGCATGGCCGCACGTTCGTCGAGCGCCTCCCCCACGGCCTCGACGAGGTCGTCGGCGAGCGGGGCGTGACGCTCTCGGGCGGCCAGCGGCAGCGGCTGGCGCTCGCCCGGGCGCTGCTGCGGGACCCGCAGGTCCTGCTCCTCGACGACGCCACCTCAGCGGTGGACGCCACCGTCGAGCGAGCGATCCTCGACGGGCTGCGCGGGTCGCTGGCCGCCACCACGATCGTCGTCGCGCACCGCCTGTCGACGATCGCGCTCGCCGACCGCGTGATCTACCTGGAGGGCGGGACCGTCGCCGCCACGGGGCGCCACGAGGACCTGCTCGCCCTGCCCGGCTACCGGACGCTCGTGCAGGCCTACGAGGAGGAGGCGGCGTGACCGCACCCGAGCTCGACGGCCACGACGCGGTCATCGACGTCCTCGCCGAGAGCGCTCCGCCGGGGAGCCACGACCACGAGCGACCTCAGCGCGAGCCCTCCCCCGAGGAGCGCCTGCTCCGCGACGCCCGCGCCGTCACCGTGCTGCGGCGGGGGCTCGCCGTCACGCCCGAGCTCCGCCAGGGGCTGCGCCTCACCGCGGCGTTCGCGCTCGTCACCGCGCTCGGGAAGCTGGCCGTGCCGGTGCTCATCCAGCAGGTCCTCGACCGAGGGATCCTGGGCGACGCCGGCTACCGGCCCGGGTTCGTCGCGGCGGCGTGCGCCGCCATCGGCGCGCTGATCGTGGTGCTCTACCTCGTCGGCCGGGTCACGTTCCTGCGCCTCGTGCGGGCCGCCGAGGCCAGCCTCCTCGGGCTCCGCACCCGCACGTTCGCCCACGTCCACGACCTGTCGGTGGCCGAGCACGTCGACCACCGGCGCGGCGCGCTCGTGGCCCGGGTGACGAGCGACGTGGAGACGCTCGCCCAGTTCACCGAGTGGGGGGCGATGGCCTGGATCGTCGACTCGATCCTCCTCATCACCACGCTGGCGGTGATGGCCGCCTACTCCTGGCAGCTGACGCTCGTCACCGTGGCCGTCTTCCTCCCGCTCCTGCCGATCCTGCGGGCGCTGCAGCGCCGCCAGCTCGCCGCGTACGACGAGGTCCGAGCCGCCGTGGGCGGGACGCTGTCGGAGGTGGGCGAGCTCGTGTCGGGGGCGGCCGCGATCCGCGCCTACGGGCTCGGCGATCGGGCCCGGCGCCGCGTCCAGCGGGCCATCGACCGCCAGTACCGGGCCCAGATGGGCGCCGCCCGCTGGTTCTCGGTGATGTTCCCGCTGGCCGACCTCTTCGGCGCGCTCGCCCTCGCCGCCGTCGTCGCCGTCGCCGCCGTCCACGGTCCCGGCTGGGGGCTCGGGCTCGGCGAGGTGGTGGCCTTCGTGTTCCTGGTGAACCTGCTGCTCATCCCGGTGGCCGAGCTCACCGAGATCCTCGACCAGACGCAGACCGCCATCGCCGGGTGGCGCAAGATCCTCGGCGTCCTCGCCACCCCGGTCGAGGTGGCCGACCCGTCCCCGGGTCGGCCGCTCCCCGACGGTCCCCTGTCGGTCACCTTCGACGGCGTCCGCTTCGCCTACCGGACGGGGCCGGAGGTGCTGCGGGGCATCGACCTGCACCTGCCGGCGGGGACGTCCACCGCCATCGTGGGCGAGACCGGCTCCGGCAAGACCACGATCGCCCACCTGCTGTGCCGGCTGGCCGAGCCCACCCACGGGCGCGTGCTCGTCGGCGGCATCGACCTGGCGGAGGTGGATGGGGCCGCCCGGCGCCGCGCGGTGCGGCTCGTGCCCCAGGACGGGTTCCTGTTCGACGCGACGATCGAGGAGAACGTGCGCCTGGGTCGCCTCGACGCCACCCGAGAGGACGTGGAGCAGGCGTTCCGCAGCCTCGGCCTCGGGGCCTGGCTCGACGACCTCCCCGGCGGCGTCACCACGCCGGTCGGCGAGCGGGGCGCCAGCCTGTCCGTCGGCGAGCGCCAGCTCGTGGCCCTGGCTCGGGCGCAGATCTCGGACCCCGGCGTGCTCGTGCTCGACGAGGCCACCTCCTCCGTCGACCCCGACACCGAGCGGCGCCTCGCCGCCGCGCTGGAGCGTCTGGCCGAGGGGCGCACGGTCGTCAGCATCGCCCACCGGCTCACCACCGCCGAGCGGGCGGACCTCGTCGTGGTCGTCGACGCCGGACGGATCGTCGAGGTCGGCACGCACGCCGAGCTGGTGGGTGCCGGGGGCGCCTACGCGGCGCTCTACGCGAGCTGGCTGGGCAACACCCGCGCCGACGCCGCGGCCCCCTGACACCAGCCACCCCGCCAGCGTTACCCTGAGCCGATGGCCACCATCGACGACGTCCGTGGGGTGGTGGCGCTCGACCACGGCCTGGCCACGCTCTCCACCCTGCGAGCGGACGGCTTCGTGCAGTCGACGGTCGTCAACGCCGGGGTGATCGACCACCCGACGACCAAGGAGCCGGTCGCCGCGTTCGTGGGCCGCCCGGGCACCGCCAAGCTGCGCCACCTGCGAGCCCGGCCCCAAGCGACCCTGCTGTGGCGGGCCGGTTGGGCCTGGGTGGCGGCGGAGGGCACGGTCGAGCTCATCGGCCCCGACGATCCGCACCCGTTGGTCCCGCTGTCGGAGCTGCCCCGGCTGCTGCGCCGGATCCACGCCTCGGCCGGCGGCGGCCACGACGACGACTGGGTGGAGTTCGACCGCACGGTCGCCGCCGAGCGCCGGGTGGCGGTGCTGCTCACCCCTCGTCGCATCTACGTCAACCCCTGATCCGCGGCCGGGGGCGACCTCAGTCGGCGAAGCGGTCGCGCACCCAGGCCGGGACCTCGGCCCGCAGCCGCTCCCCTGCCTCGGTGAGCAGGTGACCAGCGCCGGCACAGGGCACGACCTCGGCGGGCCCGCCGGCCAGTGCGCAGACCGCCTGGCTCGACACGAGCGGCAGCAGCTCGTCGCGGTCGCCGTGGTACGCGCGCAGCGGCGCGGTGAGCGCCCCGGCGTCCTCGCAGCCCGCGGACTGGGTGGCGAAGGTGACCACGCCGCGCGCCCAGTCGCCGAGCGCCATCGCGGCGCGCACGGCGACGGCGCCGCCGAAGCTGTGCCCGCCGGTGACGAAGCGGGTGGCGCCGGCGCGGGAGGCGAGGTCGGCGGCGGCGAGCAGGTCCAGCGTGCAGAGGTCGAGGTCGTTGGGTCGCCGCCACCCCACCCGCAGCACGCTGATCCCGGACCCTGGTCCGGTCAGCTCCTCGCCCAGCCACTGGTAGAGGCCGTCGGCGGGCCCGAGGAGCCCGCCCATCGCGCCGCCGCAGAGCACCACCGCAGCCTCGGCGTCGGGGGCCCCGTGCCAGAGCACGGTGAGCAGCCCGCGGGTCGTGAACACCTCGAGGTGGCGCAGGTTCGGTCCGACGGCCACCTCCTGGCGGGCCATCGCCTCGAGCATCTCCAGGGGGCCGGTCACGGCGGCGCACCGTAGCGCCCGCCCCGCCGGTGGCAGCGGGGAGGCGGCGTCGGCCATCCTCTGCCGGTGAGCCTGACCCGGTGGGCCTACGCCGTCTCCGCCCCGATCGTGCACCGCCTGTGGGCGTGGATGCGCTGGGCGGGCGCCATCGGCCCGCAGCACGCAGCCGGGCGACGGTTCGCCCACCTGGGCACCCGGTCGATCATCACCTTCCCGCCCGGCGACCACGCCGGCCAGGAGCACATCGCCATCGGCGACGAGACCACGATCGCCCCGCTCGTCACGCTGTCGGTGGGCATGGCCCCGGGTCAGCCGCTGCCGGCCGGCGCGTCCTCGCCCGCGCTGCGGATCGGCGACCGCTGCCTGATCGGCCACGGCAGCCACCTCGTCGCCCACCGGTCGCTCGTCATCGGCGACGACGTGATCACCGGGCCCCGCTGCTACATCACCGACCAGAACCACGTGTACGCCGACCCGGACGTGCCGGTGCGGCTCCAGTGGCCTGCCGACGACCCGGTCGAGATCGGCGCCGGGTCGTGGCTGGGGGCGGGGGCGGTGGTGCTGCCCGGCAGCCGCCTGGGCCGCAACACGGTGGTGGCCGCCGGCTCGGTCGTGCGCGGCACGTTCCCCGACCACGCCGTCCTCGCGGGGGTCCCGGCCCGGGTGGTGCGCCGCTGGACGCCCGAGTCGGGCTGGCAGCCCGAGCTGCGGGAGCTCGGCGTCGAGGTCCCCGCCGACTGGCCGAGGGGCCGCTGACGCCGGGCCGGCAACGGAGTTGCCCGTCGGGGGACCCCGCCCCCACACTGCCCCGATGCCTGCCGTGGACCTCGTCGTCACCGACCTCGACGGGACGCTCTGGCACACGGACGACCACGTGCCCGACGCCGTGCTCGCCGCGTGGGCCGAGCTGGAGCGCCGCGGCGTGCCGATCCTCGTGGCCACCGGGCGGCGCCTGGCCTCCACCCGCGAGCCGCTCGCCCGGGTGGGCCTCACCCCGCCGGCGGTCGTGCTGAACGGGGCCCTCGGTGTGGACCTGCACGACGGGGCTCGGTTCCACCGGGCGCCGTTCCCCACCGATGAGGCCCTGGCCGTCTACGACGCCTTCACCGGCGTGGGCCTGAGCCCGGTCGTGTACGTCGACCACCCGCGCTACGACGTGTTCCTCAGCCCCTCCCCCGACACCCACCCCGGCCACGTGGCGATGCTCGGCGTCACCGCCGGCACCGCCCCGGAGCCCGTCGGCGGCGGCGACGGGCTGCGGGAGGTCGTGGCCCGCGAGGCGGTGCTCGGCTTCAGCCTGATCGGCATCCCCTTCTCCGCAGCCGAAGCAGCCCACGCCGCGGTGCTCGACCGAGCCGAGCCGCACCTGGACCGCTCGATCGACCACCCGGGGCTGGCCTCGTTCACGGTCGCGCCGCGGGGCCAGTCGAAGTGGGACGGCGTCCTCGCCTTCTGCGCCCGCCACGGCCTCGATCCCGGTCGGGTCCTCGCGCTGGGTGACGGCCCGAACGACGTCGAGCTGCTGCAGGGCGCCACGGTCCGGCTGGTGCCGGCGGTGGCCCACCCGAGCGCGCTGGCGCTGGCCACCGAGGTGATCCCGGCCGCCACCGAGGGCGGCTGGGCGGCCGTCCTCGACCACGTGGGCTGACCGCCCCCGGCACCGGCGCAGCCCGAGGGCGCGGCGATCAGCCCTCAGTCGTCGTCTTCGTCGTCTCCGTCGGCGAGCAGGCCGGCGGCGGCCGCGAGCGCGGTGGCCAGGCCGGCGGCGCGGTCCACCACCGCCCCGATGTAGTGCTCGGCCACGGCGCCCTGGCCGGCGAGCGGCGGGTCGCCGAGCGAGCGGATCACCATCCGCGGGTCCGGTGAGGGCCGGATCGGCTCCGGGTCCGGCAGCGCCGGGACCAGCTGCCAGAGGTCCTGGTGCTGCTGCTGGGCGCTCTTCTTGGACCGGCGGCGGCGACGCTTCTTCTGCTGGGGCTGGGGACCGCTCATGCGCCCTCCTCGGCGGCGGCGAGCACGGGCTCGGGTTCGGGTTCGGGCTCCTCGTCGTCGGTGAGGAGCGACGCGGCGTCGAGCCCGAGGGCCACCCGCAGCTGGTCGGTGGACAGGTCGGCGAGCGACGACGACTTGGGCAGCACCAGGTTGGCGATGTGGCGCTTGCCGGCCACGACCTCCTCGACCCGCTCATCCACCGTGCCGGGGCACACGAGGCGGTGGGACACGACGGTGCGGGTCTGGCCGATCCGCCACGCCCGGTCCCGGGCCTGGTCCTCGACGGCGGGGTTCCACCAGCGGTCGTAGAGGACGACGTGGCTGGCGGCGGTCAGGTTGAGGCCGGTGCCGCCCGCCTTGAGCGAGAGCACCAGCGCGGCCGCGCCGTCGCGCGCCTGGAAGTCGGCGACCATCTTGTCCCGGGCCCCGCGGGCGAGGCTGCCGTCGTAGCAGTGGATCGGCGTGCCGGTGACCTGGGTGAGGTGCTCGGCCAGGCGCCGCCCCCACGAGGCGAAGTGGGTGAAGATCAGCAGCCGTTCCTCGTAGGCGAAGACGTTCTCGATGATCTCCTCGAGGCGGGCGAGCTTGCCGGAGCGCCCCGCGAGCGGCTCGTCGTCGTGGGTGTAGGCGGCCGGGTGGTTGCAGATCTGCTTGAGCGCCGTGATGGCGGCCAGCACGGCCCCCTTCTTCTTCGGCG
>DATGRC010000098.1:0-11444 GCA_035303865.1 Acidimicrobiales bacterium | reverse complement strand
TCTCGCGGCCTGGCCGCGGCCTGGGGCCGATTCTGGCCTCTTCGGGGAGGCCGTTCCTGGGACGTTTTCCCAGGTCAGAACGGGTGGGGCTACCTGGAATCGAACCAGGGACCTCATCCTTATCAGGGATGCGCTCTAACCGACTGAGCTATAGCCCCGTGACACGTGGTCGGGAGCGACGAAGTTAGTCGCGGCGGGCCGGGCGGGGCGAGTTCGCTCGCTTGGCCCGGTCGGCCGGCTCCTCCTCGAGGACGGTGACCCGCACGCCGCCGGTCAGGTCGCTCATCAGGTTGAACAGCAGCGCCAGGATCACGTTCAGCGCTGAGCCGGCCAGCACGAGCACCACGCCGCCGAGCAGGAACGCCTGGCGGATCCTGCTGTCCTCGAAGCGGAACTCGCCGACGAGGCGCTCGCCCTCCCGGCAGCTGTCGCCGTCCTCGTCCTCGAAGTCGGGGTCGACCGGCAGCTCGCCGGGGGCGACCGTCGTCTCCGTGCCGGTGGGGTCGAACTGGTCGGGCGGCTCCGCGTCGCCGACCGGCGTGGTCGTCGTGGTGGTGGCGCTGGAGCCGGCGCCGTCGATCGGCTCGCAGGTGCCGAAGCCGCCGACGTCGGTGATGAAGCTCTCGACGTCGTCGATCGTGCCGGCGCTGCGAGCCGCGCTCCACAGGATCCCCGACGCCACCGCGATGATCACGAACAGCGCGGCGTAGAACAGCAGCGAGATCTTGAGGACCGACCACGGCTCGACGTGGCGGACGATGCGACGGACCTTGCGGGCCCGCACCCGCCCCTTGCGGGGCTCCCGACGGGCCCGGGCCGGTCGCTCCTGCGGCTCCGCCCGCTCGGTCCGGCCCGCTGGCTGCGGCCGCTCCCCCACCGGCTCCGCCCCAACGGTGGGCACCTGGGTGGTGGCGGCCGCCGTCCGCGACGGCACCGGCGCGGTCGGCCGCGGCGGCCGGGGATCCCTGCGGGGGGCCAGAGAGGTCGGCTCGTCGGCCCGCTCGGCGCGGAACGAAGGTGAGGACGACCCCGTGTCGCCGGCACCGCTCGTCGGCTCGTCGGGCATCGCAGCGAGTGTAGGGCAGGCCACCGCCGGCCCCGGTGACCGGCCCGACCCGCTCCGCGGTCACTCCCGGCGGGCCTGCGCCACCGCCTCGGCGTCACCGACGCGCACCCCCACCCACACGTCGGGGCCGGCCGCCAGCCACTGGACCAGCTCGGCCCCGTTGGCCGCCGCCACCTCCCGGGCCGCCGCCTCTCCCTCGGCGGCGCCGGCCAGCGCGGCGGCGTCCGCGGCCACCTGGGCCCGGGCGGCCGCGTCGGCGCCCTGGGCCAACGGCACCAGGGCCAGGATCACCACCACGGCCAGCGCCACCACCGCGAGGCCCAGCGGCAGGGCCTGCCCGCCGTCTCGTCGAGCTCGTGCCGGCATCGGCACTCCCCCTTCTCCGGAGTCGGCGCGCCCCAGGGCGCGCCACGCACGGTCGGGGGAAGCGACCACCGACGCTAGGCCGGTGGCCGCCACCTGCGGAAGGGGCTACTCGTCGTCGTCGGCGGAGAGCACCGGCGCCACCGAGGCCACGGTCTCGCCCTCGGCGAGGTTCATGACCCGCACGCCGGTGGCGTCGCGGCCCTGGCTCGAGATCTCCCGCACCGGCATGCGGATCACCGTGCCGGCCGAGTTGATCACGAAGATCTCGTCGTCGATGCCGACCATGAACGCCGCCACCACGTGGCCCTTCTTGGCGGTGAGCTTGATGCCCCGCACGCCCTGGCCGCCGCGGCCCTGGCGGTTGAAGTGGTCGAGCTGCGTGCGCTTGCCGTAGCCGGCGTCGGTGACGATGAGCATCGCCACGTCCTCCCGGCACGTGTCGAGGCTGACCACCTCGTCGCCCTCGCGCAGCTTCATGCCCCGCACCCCGGCGGCGGCCCGCCCCATCGGGCGCACGTCGTCCTCCGAGAAGCGGATGGCCTGACCCATCCGCGAGATCATGAGGATGTCGTCGCCCCCGTTGGTGGGGATCACCTTCACGAGCTCGTCGCCGTCGCGCAGGTTGATGGCGATGATCCCGGTGCGCAGCGACGAGTCGTACTCGTTGAACTTCGTCTTCTTCACCTGGCCCTGCTTGGTGGCGAAGAAGAGGAACCGGTTCGTCTCGTAGTCCCGGGTGTCGATGATCGTCTGGATGTGCTCGCCCGGCTGCAGCTGCAGCAGGTTCGGCATCGCGGTGCCCCGGGCGGTGCGCTCCTTCTTCGGGATCTCGTGCGCCTTGAGGCGGTACACGCGACCGAGGTTCGAGAAGAACAGCAGGTAGGCGTGGGCGGTGGTGGTGAGGATCTGGGTGACGTAGTCCTCGTCGCGCAGCTTGGCGCCGGCCACGCCCCGGCCGCCGCGGCCCTGGGACCGGAAGGCCCCGGCCGGGACCGTCTTGATGTAGCCCTTGGCCGACAGGGTGACGACGAGCTCCTCGTCGTCGATCAGGTCCTCGATGTCCATGTCGCCGGCGTCGAGGGTGATCTTCGAGCGGCGCTCCTCGGCGAACCTCTCCTTGATCTCGCCCAGCTCGTCCTTGATCACCTGGCGGAGCTTCACCTCGTCCTCGAGGATCTGGGTGAGCTCGGCGATCTCGGCCTCGAGGTCGGCGAGGAGGGTCTCGAGGTCGATGCGGGCCAGGCGGGTGAGGCGCCCGAGCGGCATCTCCAGGATGTGGTTGGCCTGCACCTCGGAGAACTCGAAGGGCGGGGACATGAGCGCGTCGCGCGCCGCGGCGCGGTCCTCGGAGGCCCGGATCGTGGCGATCACCTCGTCAATGACGTTGATCGCCTTGAGCAGGCCCTCGTTGATGTGGTGCTTGCGCTCGGCCTCCCGCAGGCGGAACGCCGAGCGCCGGCGGATCACCTCGACCTGGTGGTCGACGTAGGCCTGCAGCGCCTGCACCAGGTTGAGGGTGCGGGGCACGCCGTCGACGAGCGCCACCGTGTTCACGGCGAAGTTCGTCTGCAGCGGCGTGTGCTTGTACAGGTTGTTGAGGATGACGAGGGCCGGCGCGTCCTTCTTCAGCCGGATCACGAGCCGGGTGTTGCCCTTGGCCGACTCGTCGTTCACGTCGGCGATGCCCTCGAGCTGGCGGGTCTGCACGAGCTCGGCGATCTTGGCCGCGGTGACCGAGATCGACGTCTGGTACGGCATCTCGGTGACGATGATCTTGTCGCCGGTGCGGCCCGAGGTGGACTCCTCGATCTCGGCCACGGCCCGGATCCGGATCGAGCCCTTGCCGGTGCGATAGGCGTCGATGATCCCCTGGCGGCCCATGATCAGCCCGCCGGTGGGGAAGTCCGGGCCCTTCACGAACTGCATCAGGTCGTCGGGCGTGGCGTCGGGGTGGTCGATCAGGTGGATCGTGGCGTCGATCACCTCGCCCAGGTTGTGGGGCGGGATGTTCGTGGCCATGCCCACGGCGATGCCCTGGCTGCCGTTGACGAGCAGATTCGGGAACCGCGACGGCAAGACGGTGGGCTCGCGCTCGTCGCCGGAGTAGTTGTCGGCGAAGTCGACGGTGTCCTCGTTGATCCCGTCGAGCATCGTCATGGCGATCGGGGCCAGACGGCACTCGGTGTAGCGGGACGCGGCGGGACCGAAGTCCGGCGAACCGAAGTTGCCGTGCCCGTCCACGAGCGGGTGGCGCAGCGAGAAGTCCTGCGCCATGCGGACGAGCGCGTCGTAGATGGCGCCGTCGCCGTGGGGGTGGAACTTGCCCATCACCTCGCCGGTGACCCGGGCGCACTTCATGTGGGAGCGGTCGGGGCGGGCCCCGAGCACGTCCATCCCGTAGAGGATCCGGCGGTGGACCGGCTTCAGGCCGTCACGGGCGTCGGGCAGGGCCCGCATCGTGATGACCGACATCGCGTAGTCCAGGAAGGAGGACTCCATCTCCTCCTGGATCTCGATCGGCTCGATGGCCGCGCGGACGGTGCCCTCCTCCTCGGGGAGCTCGCCGGCGCCGTCGTTGCTCGGGGTGGTGTCGTCAGCCATCAGATGTCCAGGAACCTCGTGTCCTTCGCGTTCTGCACGATGAACTGCTTGCGCAGCTCGACGACGTCGCCCATGAGGGTGGCGACGACCTCGTCGGCCAGGGCGGCCTGCTCCACGGTGACCTGGAGGAGGGTGCGCAGCCCGTCCTCCATCGTGGTGACCCGCAGCTCCTCGGCGTCCATCTCACCGAGGCCCTTCAGGCGGACGAAGTCCTTCTTGTGGTTCGGGTTCTCGGCCAGGAACCGGTTCTTGGCGGCGTCGTCCTTCAGGTAGATCTTCTGCTTGCCGACCTCGGTGGAGTACAGCGGCGGCTGGCAGATGTAGATGTGGCCGTTCTCGACGAGCGGCCGCATCTGCCGGAAGAAGAACGTGAGCAGCAGCGTGCGGATGTGGAGGCCGTCGACGTCGGCGTCGGCCAGGATGCAGATCTTGTCGTAGCGCCGCTTGGAGAGGTCGAACTCCTCCCCCACGCCGGCGCCGATGGCGCTGATGAGCGCCTGCACCTCCTGGTTCTTCAGCATCTTGTCGAGCCGGGCCCGCTCGACGTTCAGGATCTTGCCCCGGATGGGCAGGATCGCCTGGCGGTGCGGGTCGCGGGCGGTGACGGCGGAGCCGCCGGCCGAGTCGCCCTCCACGATGAACAGCTCGCGCTCGGCGACGTCCTTGGCCGTGCAGTCCTTCAGCTTGTCGGGCATGCCGGCGCCGTCGAGCAGCGTCTTGGAGCGGATGACGTCGCGGGCCTTCTTGGCCGCCATGCGGGCCTGGGCGCCGGCGATCGCCTTCTTCACGATCTTGTTGGCCTCGGTGGGGTTCTCCTCGAACCACTGGCCGAGCTTGTCGTTGGTGGCCCGCTGCACGAGCGTCTTCATCGACGTGTTGCCCAGCTTGGCCTTGGTCTGGCCCTCGAACTGGGGCTCGCGCAGGCGCACCGAGATGATCGCGGTGATGCCCTCGCGGATGTCCTCGCCGAGGAGGTTCGGGTCCTTCTCCTTCAGGAGGTTCTTGCCCCGGGCGTACTTGTTCACCACGCTCGTGAGCGCGGCCTTGAAACCCTCCTCGTGGGTGCCGCCCTCGGTGGTGTTGATGCCGTTGGCGAACGAGTGGATGCCGTCGGCGTTGAAGCCGGTGTTCCACTGGAACGCCACCTCGACCTCCTCGTTCTCCTCGGCCACGGCGTAGTAGCCGACCTTGGAGAACAGGGCGTCCTTCGACGCGTTGAGGTGCTTGACGAAGTCGATGATGCCGCCCGAGTACTTGAACGTGACCCGCTCGTGGTCGCGGCCCTCGCGCTCGTCGGTGAAGCGGATCTCGAGGCCCCGGTTGAGGAACGCCATCATCTGGAGCCGCTCGAGGATCGTGCGGGCGCTGAACTCGACGGTCTCGAAGACCTCCGGGTCCGGCCAGAACGTGACCGAGGTGCCGGTGCGGCCCCGGGGCGCCGGGCCCACCACCTCGAGCTTCGTCTGCGGCTTGCCGCCGTCGGCGAACTCCATGCGGTGGCGCTTGCCGTCGCGGTCCACCTCGACGACGAGGCGCTTCGACAGGGCGTTCACCACCGACACGCCCACGCCGTGGAGGCCGCCGGACACCTTGTAGCCGTCGCCGCCGAACTTGCCGCCGCCGTGCAGCTTGGTGAGCGCGATCTCAACGCCGGTGAGCTTCTGCTGCTTGTTGACGTCGGTGGGGATGCCGCGCCCGTCGTCGACCACCCGGCACCCGCCGTCGGCCAGGAGCGTCACGTCGATGCGGGTGGCGTGGCCGGCCATCGCCTCGTCGACCGAGTTGTCCACCACCTCCCACACGCAGTGGTGCAGGCCGGCGGGGCCGGTGCTGCCGATGTACATGCCGGGCCGCTTGCGGACCGGCTCCAGGCCCTCGAGGACCTGCATGCTGTTGGCGCCGTAGGACGACACGGAAGGGCGACCTCTTCAGGTGGTGGAGCGCACGCGGCGGAGCGCGGGGCGGAGACGGGGGTGCGGACGGGGCGCAGAGGCGCGAAAACCCTGGTCAGACCCCGAAATCACAACGATGAGAGTCTACCAGGGGACGGGCCGGTTCCTCGGCATCGCGGAGGCCGAAAACCCTTGTGCCATGCGGCTTATCGCGCGCGCCCGACCCGCAGGTCGAGCGCGGTGACGCGCCCCTCGCCGAGGAGCTCGTCGAGCCGGGCCAGCAGCTCGGCCTGCAGGAACCGGACGTGGGTGGCGATGGCCGGCTCGTCGACGGCCAGGACGAGGCGGTCCCCGTCGATCTTCACCGGTCGGGTGCGGGCGGCGAGGGACTCCCCCACCACCTCGTGCCAGCGCTCGAACACCTGGTGAACCCCGCTGGCCGGTGGCGCGCCGAGGCTGCGCATCACCGTGTCCAGGGCCTTGCCGATCGGCTGCGGGCCCGGACCGTCACCGGGCAGCGGGCGGACGACCACGCCCCGCAGGCTACGTCGGGCGAGTGACAGCCGGGCCGTGTGATCCCGGTCACCATCGCGACTGATCGGGTGGGGCACGGGTAAGGATGGGCCGGTGGAGCACGACACCCTGATCGTGCTGGGTGGCATCGCGGCGGCAGGCATCGTCTGCCAGTGGATGGCGGCTCGGCTCAAGCTCCCGTCGATCCTCGTGCTCCTCGTGGTGGGCGCGGTGGCCGGTCAGACGGGCGCCCTCGACCCCGACCAGGTCTTCGGCGACCTGCTGTTCCCGGCCGTGTCGCTGTCGGTGGCGCTCATCCTCTTCGAGGGCAGCCTCGGCCTGGGCCGCCGCCAGCTGCGCGACGCCGGCGCCCCGGCGCTCCTGCTGTGCACCGTCGGCGCGGCGGTCACCTTCGTGGTGCTCTGGCAGGTGGCCGAGCGGGTCCTCGACATCGACCGGGGCATCGCCGCGCTCATCGCCGCCAACCTCATCGTCACCGGCCCCACGGTGATCGGCCCGCTGCTCAAGCAGGTCCGGCCCCGCGGGCGGGTGGGCGCCATCCTGCAGGCGGAGGGGATCATCATCGACCCGATCGGCGCGGCCGCCGCCATCGTCGTGTTCGAGCTGATCCTCGCGTCGCGCCTCGAGGGCGTGAACGCCGACACCGCCACCACGCTGCTCGCCATCGTCGGCATCGGCGCCGGGATCGGCCTGGCCGGCGCCGCGATCCTCGTGGTGGCGCTCGGCCGCTTCCTGCTCCCCGACCACCTCCGCCAGCCGGCGGTGGTGGCGATGGTGCTGTTCACCTTCGCCCTCTCCAACCACTTCCAGGAGGAGTCGGGCCTGGTCGCCGTGACCGTCCTCGGCCTGGCCCTGGCCAACCAGACCCGGGTGGACCTCCACGAGGTGCTGGAGCTGGCCGAGAGCCTCCAGGTGCTCGTCCTGTCGTCGCTGTTCCTCATCCTCGCCGCCCGCCTCGACCTCGGCGTGGTGGCCGACGACCTCGTCGCCAACCTCGTGCTGCTCGCCGCCGCGGTGCTCGTGGCCCGGCCGCTCGCCGTGGCCGCGTCGACGGTCGGCTCGAAGCTGCACCTGAAGGAGCGGGCCTTCCTCGCGTCCGTGGCCCCGCGGGGCATCGTCGCCGCCGCCATCGCGTCGGTGTTCACGATCCGCCTCGACGAGGCCGGCATCCCCGGCTCGGACCGCTTCGCCGGGGCGGTGCTGACCGTGCTGATCGGCACGATCATCGTCTACGGCATCGGGGGCCGCTGGATCGGCACCCGCCTCGACGTGGCCGAGGAGGAGCCCCGCGGCGTGCTCATCGTCGGGGTCAACGACTGGAGCCGCCGGCTGGCCGAGCTGCTGCGCGAGCACGGGCTGCGCACGATGCTCGTCGACCGCAAGCGGGCCAGCGTGGTGACCGCCCGCCTGGCCGGTGAGGAGGCGGTGCACGGCTCGATCCTGTCGAGCCGCGTCCAGGACTCGCTCGACCTGACCGGGATCGGCCAGCTGCTCGCCCTCACCTCCAGCGACGAGGTGAACGCGCTCGCCGTCGAGCGGCTCCGCAGCCGCTTCGGGCGGTCGAACACGTGGATGCTGGCCCCCAAGGACCCCGAGCACCAGGTGGGGCGGGTGCTGCGCTGGCCCGACGTGGCCACGATCGAGAGCCGCCTGGCCGCCGGGAACCGGCTGCGGGCCACCCGCCTGTCGGAGTCCTTCGACTGGGACACCTACCGGGAGCGCAACCCCGGCGCCGAGCTGCTCGGCGTGATCCGCGACGACCGCTTCGTCGTGCCCTCCGACGAGCACCTCATCACCCCGGAGCCGGGGGACGTGCTGATCGCACTCGCCGGCCGCAAGCCCCAGGACCCGGTGGTGCCGGCCCCGAAGGCGAAGACGGCTCCCAACCTCCCCTGACGCCACCCACCCCGGCCGCCCGGGGCGGCGCGCTAACCGGTCAGGGCGACGGCGAGCGGAGCGGGGCGATCGTGCCGTCGCGCACCTCGAGCACCAGCTCGGGCTCGGCCTTGGGGGGCAGGCCCGACGCGCTGGTGAGCAGCGTCTGCCCGGCTGGGAGGTTGGCCAGGAGGGCGTCGCTGCGGTCGGGATCGAGCTCGGAGAACACGTCGTCGAGCAGCAGGACGGGGGCCGCGCCGGTGACCTCGGTGATCACGTGGTGGGCGGCGAGGCGCAGCGCCAGGGCGAGGGAGCGCTGCTCCCCCTGGCTGGCGTGGGTCCGCGCCGGCAGCCCGCCGATCGACAGCTCGACGTCGTCGCGGTGCGGACCCACGGTCGACACGCCCCGACGCAGGTCGTCGGCCCGGGCGGCCGCGAGCGCCTCGGCCAGCCCGAGGCCGGCCCAGTCCGCCACGTAGGTGGCGGTCACCTCGGCCGGGCGGTTGGCGACCGCGTCGTAGGTGTCGCTGAGCACCGGGGCCAGCCGGGCGAGCAGGTTCTGGCGGGCCGACGCCAGCTTGCCGCCGGCCTCCGCGAGCTTCGCGTCCCACACGTCGAGGGTGACCGCGGCGCTCTCGTCGAGCCGGCCGTTCGCGCTCTTGAGCAGCGCGTTGCGCTGCTTCAGGACCTTGTCGACCTCGCTGCGCAGCGCGTCGTAGCGAGGGTGGGAGGCGACGAGGGCGTCGTCGAGGAACCGGCGGCGCTCGGCCGGCCCGCCCTTCACGAGCTCGAGGTCGTCGGGGGCGAACACGGTCACCCGCAGCACGCCGAGCAGGTCGCGGGCCCGCTTCAGGGGCTGGCGGTTGACGAGCACCCGGTTGCGGCCGCTGGGCACGATCTCGGCCTCGATGAGGATGCGCCGACCCTGGCGCTCCCCCTCGGCGCGGATGATCGCCCGGTCGGCGCCGCGGCGCACGAGCGCCTCTGTGGGGGCGCCCCGGAACGAGCTGAGCGTGGCCAGCCAGGCGATGGCCTCGAGCACGTTCGTCTTGCCCTGGCCGTTGTCGCCGAGCAGCGCGGTGAGGCCGGGGGCCAGCTCGATCTCGGCGCTGGCGTAGGACCGGACGTCGGTCAGCCACACCCGGTCGAGTCGCATCCCCCGAGCCTGGCAGATCGCGCCGGTCGGGCCGGTGGCGGGCTCACGCCCCCGGCGCGGCGGTCAGCTCGGCCGGCGCCCCGACCGGCTCGAGGGCGTCGCCGAGCCCCACCCGGCCGGGCGTGACGACGAGCGCGCCGACGGCGAGGTGGGTGCCGCGCTCGTCGCGGATCCGCCTGAACACGTCGAGGTCGCGCTCGAGGCCGGGCTGGGGGCGGGTGACCATCACGCAGCGGTCGATCTGCTTGACCACGTCGAGCACCGCGGTGCCGAGCCGGACCCGCTGGCCGACGAGGTGGTCGACGGTGGGCGCCTCGACGAGCACGTTGGCCCGGAACCGGCGGGGGTCCCAGTCGCCGAGGTCACCGGTGGCGACGATGCTCACCTGCGTGCGGCGCGAGTCGTGGAACGTGCCGACCGGTCCCTGCCAGGAGACGACCTCGCTGCGGTCGTCGAGGGGGTCGATCGGCGTCTCGTAGGTGCTCGCCGCGGCGGGCGCGGCGACGAGGTGGACCGGCTTGCCCAGCCAGGTGCTGAGGGCGTGGTCGTCGGCGGTGGCGGTTCCGTCGGGAAGCGTGACGACGGCCCCGCCGTCGCCGTCGAGCCGGCCGGTGCCGAAGAGCAGGTCGGGGTCGCGCCGGCCGGTGAGGATCACCCCGGTGCTGGCGTCGCGCAGGGCGAAGGCCCGGTCGCCGACGATGCCCCGGCGACCGACGTCGGCCTCGGTGAGAGCCTCGCCCTGGAGGGACTTCACCGGGTAGCGCTGGAGGCCGACGACGCGCACGACGACGAGCCTACGGGGCCGGGCGGCGGTGCCTCACCGGCCCACGACGTCGCGCTGGCGCCGGGTGACGGCCCAGCCGACGAGCACGAGGGCCAGACCGGCCAGCGCGAGCTCGCTGGCCGGGCCGCCGGTGCGGGGCAGCGAGCCGCTCGGCGCCGGGCCGGCCACGTCGGTGGTGACCGTCGACGGAGCCGACACGACCTGGCCGAGCACCCCGGGAGGGCCGTCGGCGCGGGCCGTGGCCGTGTTGACGATCCACCCGACGGCCTCGTCAGCGGGGGTGACCGTGTAGGTGGCGGTGCAGGTCATCGCCTCCCCGGGGGCCAGCACGTCACCGGGGCAGGCGACGGCGGACAGGCCCGGCATCGGGTCGTCGACCGTCACCGCGGTGAGGGTGACGTTGCCGGTGTTGGTCACCTCGAACGAGTAGGTGAGCCGCTCCCCCGCCGCGACCCGGCCGTCGCCGTCGCGGTCGTGGTGCGCCACCGTCTTCACGAGGGTGAGGTCCGGGCTCCGCTCGGGGCCCTCGATGACCACCTCGTTGGACGGCGCCTCCACCGGGGGCCCGGCAGGCGGGATCCCGGTCACCGAGGCAACGTTGGCGATGCCGCCGGCGCCCCGACGGGCAGGTCCCCGGTCCAGGTGAGCGTCTCCTCGGCGGGGTCGAACACCAGGGTCCCGGCGCTGGCCACCTGGTCGCCCACCCACGCGGCGTGGGCCAGGACCTCGTCGAGGTGGTCCACGGCCCGCAGGCTCGCGAGGTCGTCGTCACCGGTGTTGGTGAGCACCACCTGGTAGGTGACGACCGCCCCCGGTGCCGGGGTGCCCTCGGAGATCACGGTCTTGTCGGCCTCCCAGCACTGGGGCGGGAACACCTGGCTGCCGTTGCCGTTGAGCTGGAAGCCGCTGCCGGCGAACCCCGACCAGGTGGTCTCGAAGGCACTCACGCCCTCGAAGAGGGTCTGGAACGACGCCCGGGGGTCGAAGTCCCCGGTGCCGGCGCCGATGAAGGCGACCGAGCCGGCGGACTCGGTGACGGTGACCCACGAGTCGACGGGCAGCGTGTAGCCGCTCAGGTCAGCGGCGTCGAAGACCGCCACCTCGGTCACGTCGAGGTCGCTCGTCACGAACGCGGCGTGCAGCGGGAACAGGGTCTCGGTGCCCGACTCG
>DATGRC010000097.1:0-2209 GCA_035303865.1 Acidimicrobiales bacterium | reverse complement strand
GAAGGGCATCTTCTTCGGGATCACGGGGTCCGGGGCCATCGGGGGTTCCTTCCGCAGTGCTGGTCTGTGCTCGTGGGTGGGTCTGGGTGGGTGGGGTCGGTCTCAGGCAACAAAAAACCCCCTGCCACCGGCAGGAGGTCGTCAAGGGCGAGCGCCGTGATGTGGGCGGCGCTCGCCTAGGTAAGAAGGAGGATGTCGGCGGGGAAGGCGCGAGACATGCGACGCGATTGTCTCGCTCCCGCGGGCGGGCCGTCAAGGCACGACCGCGGCCGGTTGGCCGCTAGTGTCCGATTCGTGCTGAGACGGTCGTTCCGCTTCGGGTTGCTGGTCGGCGTCATCACGGGCCTGGTCGTCGCGCTGGCCAGGGCCCTCGGCGCCCGGGAGGGTGCGGGGCCGGAGCCGACACCGGCCGGCGGCCCCCGGGCCGTGCCCACCCCGTGGCCGCGGCTCGAGCCGGACCCCACCGCGCCGGTGGCGCCGGCGGCCCGGCCCGCGCCGTCACCCCGCGAGGTCGCCCAGCCCGACGTCGAGCCGGCCGCCAGCGCCCCGCCGGCCGTGGCGGCCCAGCCCGCTCCGGCCGCGGGTGAGCCCCGGAAGGCGGCCCCGAGGGCGACGGCCACGAAGGCGCCGGCGAAGCGGGCGCCCGCCGAGAAGGCCCCGACCGGCGCCGCCGCGAGTCGTGCCGCGAAGGGCGGCGCCACGGCGCCGCGGGCGAAGCAGAAGGGCGACCGCGGCGGCGACGCGCCGGCGAAGGCGCCGGCCAAGCGGGCCGCCAAGAAGACCGCCCCGGCCCGGGCCTGGGTGGAGCCCCGGGGGGACGTGTGCCCCACCAGCCACCCGGTGAAGGGCAAGCTCAGCTCGAAGATCTTCCACGTGCCGGGCGGGCTGAGCTACGCCCGCACCAAGCCCGACCGCTGCTACGCCGACGAGCGCGCCGCGGCGGCCGACGGGCTGCGGCCGGCCAAGCGCTGAGCGGCGGCCCGCCTCAGAGGGCGGTGGCCGACACCACGCCGGGCAGGGCCCGGATGGCGGCGAGGACGTCCTCGCTCGGCTTCTGGTCCGTGGCCAGGACCATCAGCGCGGCGGTGCCCTCGGGCGAGCGGCCGAGGTGCATGTCGTCGATGTTGATCCCGGCATCGCCCAGGACGCCGGTGACGGCGGCGATCATGCCGGGCTTGTCGTCGTTGCGGACCACGAGCATGTTCTCCGCCGGCGGCACGTCCACCGAGTGGTCGTCGACCATCACGATGCGCGGCTCGGCCCGGAGGCCGACGAGCGTGCCGCCGATGCTGTGCTCGCCGCCGCGGATCGTGATCAGGTTGATGTACTCGTGCGACGTGGCGCTGGAGGACTCCCGCACCTCCACGCCGCGCTCCTCGGCGAGGCGGGGGGCGTTCACGTAGCTCACCGGCTCGTGGCTGACCCGACCGAACACGCCCTTCAGCACGGACAGGGTGAGGATCCGGGTGTCCGAGTCGGCCAGCTGCCCCTCGTAGCCCACCTCGAGCACGTCGGGCACGGACGCGGCGAGGGCGCCGTAGAGCTGGCCGAGCCGCTCCGCCAGCGACAGGAACGGGCGGACGGTGCTCGACGCCTCGGCTGCGCTCACGTTCACGGCGAAGGGCACGAACTCGCCGGCCAGGGCCAGCACGACCTGCTCGGCGATCGTGACGCCGGCCTTATCCTGGGCCTCGACGGTGCTGGCCCCCAGGTGCGGGGTGACGACCACCTGGGGCAGCTCGAAGAGCGGCGACTCGGTGCAGGGCTCGGTGGCGAACACGTCGAGCGCCGCGCCGGCGATGCGCCCCTCGCGGATGGCGTCGGCCAGGGCCGCCTCGTCGATGACGCCGCCGCGGCTCACGTTGACGATCCGCAGGGTCGGCTTGGCCTTGGCCAGCAGCTCGGCGTCGATCAGGTTCAGGGTCTCGGGGGTCTTCACCACGTGGAGGGTGAGGAAGTCGGCCACCGCGACGAGCTCGTCGAGGTCCATCAGCTCGACGTTGATCTGCCGGGCCCGGTCGGGGGCCACGAACGGGTCGTGGGCCACCACCCGCATCCCGAAGGCGAGGGCCCGCTGGGCCACGAGCTTCCCGATGCGGCCGAGGCCGACGATCCCCAGGGTCTTGTCGGCGAGCTCCACGCCCTCCCACCTGGAGCGCTCCCAGCGGCCGGCCACCAGCGCGGCATGGGCCTGGGGGATGTTGCGGGC
>DATGRC010000096.1:0-8464 GCA_035303865.1 Acidimicrobiales bacterium | reverse complement strand
CCCACGAACGCGAACGTGACGTGGTCGCGCTTGGGCTCCCGGGGCTGCACCGGCGTGTACGGGTCGTCGAGGTAGCGGGCCAGGGTCCCCTCGAGCCGCAGGTACTGGTCGTTGCCGTCCGGTCGCAGCCGCTTGTCGCGCTCCTCGGCGTACTTCCGCTTGAGCGCGTCGATGTCGATGTCGATCGTGTCCCCCACACCGTGCAGCCAAGCCGACCTTGACCCGCGGGTCAAGGACCGCTCAGCCGGGGCGCAGATCCCGCCGGCGGAAGGCGACGAACCCCGCCGCGATCGTGGTCGCTGCGAGCGCCGCGAGGACGGCGAGGGGCGGCACCCGCACGCCGCTGGCCGGCACCGGCGGGACGTGCTGCATCGGCGACACGTCCATGACGAGCTGGGGCAGCTCGAGCAGCTCGCCGAACATGGCGATCACGAAGGCCACCGCCAGGCCGAGCCAGCCGCCCACCGTCCCGCGCGGCGCGACCCCGAACAGCAGCACGGGGAGCCCGGCGAGGAGGAGGACCGCCGGGAGGTAGACGAGCGCCCCCACGGTCAGCTCCGCCACCTGGCCGGTCCCGCCGCCGACGGCGGCGTGGCCCACGCCGAGGCCGAGGCCGCCGAGCGCCAGGGCGAGGGCGGCGCCCCCCAGCGCGAGGGCGACGTGAGCGCCCATCCACCGGGGCCGCGACAGCTGCGTGGCGAGGAGCGGCTCGACCCGCAGGTCGGCCTCCTCGGCGCGCATCCGACCGGCCACCTGGAGGGCGGGGCCGACGGCGAGCAGCGCCGTGATGAGCAGCGACGTCGACAGGTAGGAGTCGACGAGGCTGACGCCCTCGAGCGAGGCGAGGATGTCGGCGATCGCCTCGTTGTCGCCGATGAAGTCCTCGATGCTCTCGGCCAGCGACCCGTACACGAGGCCGAGCAGCGCGGTGGCGAGCGCCCACCAGGCGATGGCCGTGCGGTGCAGGCGGACGGCCAGCGCGAGCGGGCTGCGCAGCCCCGGGGCGGCGCGCGCCGGACCGGGGCGGGGCGGCACCAGCCCGGCCCCGAAGTCCCGGCGCTCGGCCACCACCACAGCGGCGGCCACGAGCGCGGCGGCCACGGCGAGCAGCAGCACGAGCGGCCACCACGTCTCGCCGGCGAAGGGCCGGGCCTTCTGGGCCCAGCCGATCGGCGAGAGCCACGACAGGCCGCCACCGCTCATGTCGCCGGCCGCCCGCACCACGTAGGCCACGCCGAGCGCACCGCCGGCCACGCCGGTGGCCACCCGCGGGTTCTCCGCGACCTGCGCGGTGAGCGCGGTCAGGCCCATCCAGACCCACCCCACCCCGAGGAAGCCGAGCCCGAACACGACCGAGCCGTGCACCTCCTGGTCGAGCGCGACGAGCGACGCCGACGCGCCCGCGGCGGTCAGCAGCTGAGCCCCGCCGACGACGACGAGGGCGGCGGCCAGCGGAGCGTCGCGACCGACCGGCATCGACCGGACGAGCTCGAGGCGGCCGCTGTCCTCCTCAGTGCGGGTCAGGCGCCCGACGAGGAGGAGCGACATGAGCCCGACCACCACCAAGCCGAAGGCGCCGACCTGGTAGGCGATCTGCCCGCCGATCGTGTCGAGCGCCTGGTCGGGCCCGTTGAAGGCCAGCGCCGCCGGGTTGTCCCGGACGGCGGCGGCGGCCAGGTCGAGGTCCCGCTGGGTGGGGTAGAGGCCCTTCGTGCTCGCCGCGGTCACGGCGACGAGCGCCACGATCGCCGCCACCCAGGCGAGGAGCCGGACCCGGTCGCGCCGCACGACGAGGCGCACGAGGGCCCCCGTGCCGACGAGGGACGTCATCAGCCGGCGTCGTCGACGAGCTCGTCGGGCTCCAGCTGGTCGCCGTAGTGGCGCAGGAACAGCTCCTCGAGGGTGGGGGGCTGGCTGAGCAGCGTGCGGATCCCGGCCCGGCTCAGCACCTCGATCGCCGGTCCCAGCTGAGCGGTGTCGACCTGGAACCGGACCTCGGTGTCGCCGTCCAGCTGCGCGCGGACCTCGAGGTCATGCACCCCGGGCAGCGCACCGAGGCCCTCCACCGGTCGCTCGGTGGTGGCGGTGACCGACGTGCGGGTCAGCTCGCGCAGCGAGTCCAGCGACCCGGACTCCACCGTGCGGCCGGCGCGGATGATGCTCACCCGCTCGCAGAGGGCCTCCACCTCGGCGAGGATGTGGCTCGACAGCAGCACGGTGCGGCCCTCGTCGCGCAGCTCGCGGATGCAGTCCTGGAAGATCGCCTCCATGAGCGGGTCGAGCCCCGACGTGGGCTCGTCGAGGACGAGCAGCTCGGCCGAGGAGGCCAGCCCGGCCACGAGCGCCACCTTCTGCCGGTTGCCCTTCGAGTAGGTGCGAGCCCGCTTCGTGGGGTCGAGCTCGAAGCGCTGGATCAGCTCGTCGCGCCGGCGCTCGTCGACGTCGCCGCGGATGCGGGCGAACAGGTCGATGATCTCGCCGCCGGTCAGCTTGGGCCACAGGCTCACGTCGCCGGGCACGTAGGCGAGGCGCCGGTGGAGCTCGACGGCGTCGTGCCACGGGTGCCCGCCGAGCAGGCGGACCTCGCCGGCGTCGGCCCGCAGGAGCCCGAGCAGCACCCGGATCGTGGTCGTCTTGCCGGACCCGTTGGGGCCGAGGAAGCCGTGCACCTCCCCGGGGGCCACCTCGAGGTCGAGGCCGTCGAGCGCCCGGGTGCTCCCGAACGTCTTCACGAGCCCGCGCACGGAGATCACCGGGTCCATGCCCGGCGAGGGTAGGTGCTGCCCGCCGTCGCCGCTGGCCTGTGCCACGCTTCCGGCCATGCCGGTCCACCCCCGCCTGCGCCCGATCCTCGCCGCCGAGGAGCGGCTGTCTGCCGATCAGCCCGACACCTACGCGGCCCGGCGATACCTCGGTTGGCTGCAGGCCCGGTGGTTCGGCCGGCTCCTCATGCTCCCCGGCCCCAAGGTGCCGAGCCGCCACGTGATGGTCCCCGTGGCGGGCGGCCAGATCCGGGTGCGGCTCTACGAGCCGGCCGAGGCCCGTCCGGGCAGGCCGCTGCACGTGTTCTTCCACGGCGGCGGCTGGTGCGTCGGCGACCTCGACCAGCGCGACCCCCGCTGTCGCACCATCGCCGCAGAGGCGGACTGCACGGTGGCGTCGGTGGACTACCGGATGGCCCCCGAGAACGCGTTCCCCACGCCGATGGAGGACGCCTACGCCGCGCTGTGCTGGCTCGTCGAGCACGCCGGTGAGCTCGGCGTCGACCCGGCTCGGGTGTCGGTGGGCGGCGAGTCGGCGGGCGCCAACCTGGCGGCGGTCGTGTCGCTCCTCGCTCGGGACCGCTCGGGTCCGTCGCTCGTCTTCCAGTGGCTCGACGTCCCGGCGGTGGACCTCACGATGTCCCAGCCGTCGGTGCAGGAGCTGGCCGACGGGCCCGGCCTCACCAAGGCGGAGATGGACGCCTACGTGGCCGCCTACCTCCAGGGCCACGACCCCCGTGACCCGCTGGCGTCGCCGCTGTTCGCCGCCGACCACGCCGGGCTGCCCCCTGCGCTGGTCACCACCGTCGAGCACGACCCGCTGCGCGACGACGGGCGGGTCTACGCCGAGGCGCTGCGCGCCGCCGGGGTGGCGGTGCAGCACGAGCACCTGCCCGGCCTCGTGCACGCCTCGTTCGCGTTCACCCGACTGCTCCCCGAGGCCCGGGCCCACGAGCAGCGGGCTGTGGCGGCGCTGGCCCGCGCCCACGCCGCCGCCTGAGCGCAGCGCCCGTCGGGCTCCGCCAGACGAGGTGGCCGCCGGCTGGCCGAGGCGGTCGTCCCCGTCGGTCGAGCGGCGCTCGGGGCGCGGCCTAGGAGCCGGTGGCCTGCGCGCGCGCCCGGGCCACGAGCGCGGGCAGCTCGCGGTAGACGTCGGGGAGGAACCGGTGCGCCTGGGGGAGCTCGAAGCGCAGCGGCGCGTCGCCGACCCGGAGCGTGAGGGTCTGCTCGCCGCGGGGCACGTCGACGTGGGCCTCGGTGACCGGCCACGCCCCGATCGGCTCGCCCAGGCGGCGGGTCAGCGACGACCGCCGCACGACGAGCACCCTGGCCGTGGTGAGCACGAGCGCCGAGTGGATCGTGCGCTCGGCCAGCGCACGATCGACCCCGAGGGCCTCGCACTGCGCGACCCAGCCGGCCCGGTCGGCCCGGTCCTCGGCGTCCTCGCGCCCGGGACCGTAGGCCGTGCCGCCGATGGCGCCGGTGACGGCACCCGAGGTGGCGCCCTTCACCTCGGCGGACAGCGTCCCGGGGCGCTGCAGGAGCACGGCGGCGATCACCTCCTCGCCCGGCTCGAGGTGCCCGGCCACCCGGCGCGCCAGGCGCGCCGTCTCGTCCGGCCTGCGTCCGATGAAGCGTCCCATGCCCCCGCCCTCCCGTCGGTGCGTCGGCTGCGACCGTAGGCCACGCCCACCCCAGGGGTGGGCCACCGGGCGCCGCGCTCGGCCCGTGGCGCGACCAAGCGCCCCTCCCCGGGTGGGGACGGGCGCTTCGCGGGGTGCTGGTGCCGGCCGGTGGCCGGTGACAGGAAGCCAGCGGGGTCAGGGGCGAGCCCTGGTTCGGATCAGATGTCCTCTTCGTAGACCCGACGCCGCCCGACCGGGGTGCCGCGGCCGCCCCAGATGGCCATGGAGGCGATGACCCCGATGGCGCCGACGATCATCAGGATGATCCCGATCGTGTTGATGTTGAAGCCGTTGGTCGATTCGACCTCGACGGCGAAGGCCATGATGGCGCCTG
The DNA here is from genome assembly GCA_035303865.1 of Acidimicrobiales bacterium. Lineage (GTDB taxonomy): Bacteria > Actinomycetota > Acidimicrobiia > Acidimicrobiales > VFJN01 > VFJN01. The sequence continues at coordinate 3,683 of DATGRC010000096.1, read as the reverse complement.
CGGCGAGCAGGACCAGTCCGATGCCGATGCCCATGGTGTTCTCCTCGGTGTAGGGGGAAGGCTCTCCCTCCACTACCCCGAGACCACCAGAGGAAACCCCCCCGGGGCACCGAGCCCCCGAGGTCGGGGCTCAGGCCCCCTCGGGCGGTGCGATCTCCTGGCTCTCGCGGACCGCGGACGCGAAGATCCCCTGGGCCATGAGCGACACCTCGCCGGTGCGGCGCCGCTCGTAGACCTCGGCCCGGATGGCGTGGACGTCGCGGTCCTGCGGAGCGGCGAGGCCGGCCAGCTCGACGAGGTGGCAGGCCAGCCGCGGGTCGGTGTCGACGAGCTCGCGGCCCCGCTCGGCGAGCGCCATCGGCCCGCCCGCCAGCTGGGCCAGCTCGGCGGCCAGGGACGCGGCGGGCGCCGGCTTCAGCGTCGAGGGGTCGCCGTCCCACCAGCCGCCGAAGCGACGCCACACGTTGCGGACCACGAACTCCGGCTCGTCGTAGTAGGGGCGCAGGAAGGGGCGGGCCAGCACGGTCTCGGGCACGGTGACGGTGTGCACCACCTCGTCGAGGCGGGCGCCCTGGTTCATGAGCTCGAGTACGCCCTGCACGAGGTGCTCGAGCGCCGAGGCCACCTCGTCGAGCACCCCGGCGATGCGCTCGCGCCCGGCGATGGGCAGGCCGTGGGCGGGGAGCAGCAGCTCGGGCTCGAGGGCCGCCATCTCCCGCAGCGCCACCGCCCACTCGTCGGGGTAGCGCTGCACCTTCTGCGGGTTGCCGGCGTTGGGGAAGTGCCAGATCAGGAAGTCGCCGGCGCAGATGGCCCGCTGCTCGGGCAGCCAGGCCCACGTGTGGTCGTCGGTCTCGCCGCGGGCGTGGCGCAGCTCGATCGGCGTGCCGCCGGCGTCGAGGGGGAGCACGTCGCGGTAGGTCACCTCCGGCTCGGCGACGTCGTCGGGCAGGAAGCGCTGCATGCCGCCGATGCCGAGCCCCGCGGAACGGGGGATCCACCCGAACTGGCGGGCGTTGATGGCCAGGTTCCAGCCGTCGGTCAGCCGGTACCGCTCGAAGCGCTCCGGCACCGCCTCGTGAGCGACGACCTGGGGGCGGGGGTGGCCCCGGCGCGCCGCGTCGGCCACGAACGCGCCGCTGCCGCCCACGTGGTCGACGTGGCCGTGCGTGTAGACGAGGTGGGTGACGGGCTCGTCGGTCCAGGCCCGCAGGCTCTCCACGCACGCCGCGCCGGTGTGGGCGCCGCTCGTGTCGAAGGCGACGACCCCGCCGGCGGTGCGCAGCAGCACCACGTGCGAGAACGACTCGATCACCGCCAGGTCGTCGCTCACCTCGGACAGCTTCTGGGTGACGCGGTTGACCGGCTCGTCGGCCACGCCCGTGTCGATGATGCGAGCGCTCAGCTCCAGCAGGTCGGCCATCGGTCCCCTCCTCGCTCCACGACCCGGGATGTTGGCACACGATGGGACAACACCTCGCGCGCAAGGGCGCGTCGGCGGGCGGTCGGTTCCGTAACCTGCTGTGCCATGGGAGAGGAGTCGCGACGACCGGAGGACTCGCGGCGGGCGACGAGGCTGCGGCGGCTGGCCGAGGACCTGACCGAGGCCGGCTACGAGTTCCGCGACGACGAGGTGTGCCGGGGGATGCTCCTCGACGAGGTTCGGCACGCGATCCACCCGCCGGTGCACGAGCGGCGGGTGGCCCGGATGGGATCGATCATCGATCCCCGCAACCCGCCCGAGGAGTGGGCCCGCGTCGCCGACCTCGAGGTCCTCGAGCGGCCCCTGGAGGCCCAGCCGCTCGACTGGGCCCGCCGCTTCGCCGACGGGCGCTCGTCGTGGCTCGTCCGCCGCCCCGAGGGGCGCAGCTCCTGGGTGGTGTTCGACCGCCCGGCCGGCTCCGAGCGGGACCTCAGCGTGCTCGTCCGGGCCTTCGACGCCACGGTCGTCCAGCGCCACGAGAACGGCACCGTCCGGGTGGCCGACCGCGGCGGCGTGTGGCGGTGGGAGCGCTTCGACTGGCACCACGAGCCCGACATCGAGTCATGGATCGACCTCGTCGGCTCCTGCGGCGAGGGCGCCGCCCCCGAGGTGCTGCGGGCCCTGCTCGAGTTCGCGGTGCACGACCTCGGCGCCGACGGCATCGGCGCGATCCTCGTGCTGCGCCCCGACACCGACATCGGCCCCGCCATCGAGGCCCGGCTGCCGCTGCCGCCGCCGCTCGACATCACCCGGCCGATGAGCCTGGCCCCGCTGCGCCACGCCCTCGCCCAGGTCGACGGGGCCGCGGTGTTCGACCCCGCCGGCACGCTCCGCCAGCTCGGGGTGCGGCTCGTGCCCAGCCCCGAGGCGGAGCGCGTCGTCGACGGCCTCCAGGGGATGCGCCACACCTCGAGCCGCCGGTACAGCTACGACGACCCGCTGGCCACGGTGGTCGTGGTGTCCGAGGACGGACCGGTCACCGTGTTGCGCAAGGGCGAGGTGGTCGGCACCTCGCTGCGCCCCCGCTACCGCTGACCCGGCGGGTCAGCCGTCGCCCGCCGACGCCGGGGGTCGCTCCACCACGGCGCCGCCCCGGTTGGCCTCCACCGGCACCCCGCCGGCCATGCGCGGCACCTGCACGTCGACGGTGACCGTGCCCGCCTCGGCCTCCCAGCGCAGCACGTTCACCACGGCCCCGTACACGAACAGCCGGGCGTAGAGCAGCAGCCACGCCAGCACCGCGAAGACCACGCCGAGCGAGCCGTAGAGCGCCGACGACGACGCCACCGCCCGCGGCACCCACACGCCACCGATCAGCTTCAGGACCTCCACCCCGACGGCGACGAGCGCCGCCCCGGGGAGGTGGGCCCGAGCCGGGACCGACTGGTTGCCGAGGAACGTGTAGGTCCAGGTGAACAGGACCGTGCTGATGACGAGGCCCCCGGCCACCACCGGGATCACGGCCGGGCCCGGCACCATGCCGGCCAAGGGTCCGAGGGCGGTGGTGGCCACGAACAGCAGCCCCGCGCCGACCAGCCAGGCCAGCGCCACGGCGCGGTCGACGAGCCCGCGGCCCACGGTCTGCCACACCGCGTTGCAGGCCTGCTGGAGCGAGCCGACCACCCCGAGCCCGCTCCAGAGCAGGCCGAGCACACCGACGATCGACGCGGTGCGCCGCGACCCCTCGGCGGCCGCCAGCACGTCGCGCACCACCTCGGCGGTGCGGCCGTCGAGGTCGAGCGAGGCGACCACGTCGTCGGCGAAGTCGGCCCGCCCCGACGAGAGGAACCCCACCACGGCGATGGCCACCAGCAGCAGCGGGAACAGCGACAGGAACCCGGCCAGCCCGATCGACGCGGCCAGCGGGCCGCCGCCCACCGCGGCGAACCGCTCGTTGACGCGCAGGGCCGCGTCCAGCCACCGGAACCGGGCCCGCCACCGCTCGAGGTCGAACACGGCTCCAGCCCTACCCGCCGGCTCGGGCGACGAGCCCGCGGCTTCCGGTCGGCCCGGGGCGTCCCTGTAGGTTCTTGCCCGTGCCGCCGTCCGACATCGACCTGTCCCGCGTCCCGGCCCACGTGGCGTGCGTGATGGACGGGAACGGCCGGTGGGCCACCCGCCGGGGCCTGAAGCGCACCGAGGGGCACGCCGCCGGCGAGGAGGCGCTGTTCGACACCGTCGAGGGGGCGCTCGAGCTGGG
>DATGRC010000095.1:0-7270 GCA_035303865.1 Acidimicrobiales bacterium | reverse complement strand
TGCTCCTCGCGCTCGAGGCTGCGGGTCTCGTCCTTCCACTTCACGTACGGCCCGAAGGGGCCGTTGCTGGCCACGATCTCGCCGCCCTCGGGGTGCTCGCCCACGACCCGCGGCAGCGACAGCAGCTGGAGCGCCTCGTCGAGGGTGATCGTGGACAGCGTCATCGTCTGGAAGAGCGACGCCATCTTCGGCTTGGTGCCCTCGGGGAGGGTGTCGGCGTCGCCGAGCTGCACGTAGGGGCCGAAGGGGCCCTGCTTCGCGTACACCGGCAGGCCGGTCTCGGGGTCGGTGCCGAGGAGCTGACCGCCCTTGGGGGCGGCGAGCAGCTCGAGCGCCTTCTCGACGGTCAGCTCGTCGAGCGGCAGGTCGTCGGGGACCGAGGCCGTGTCCTCACCCCGCTTGACGTAGGGCCCGAACTTGCCGTTGCGGACGACGATCGGCTCGCCGTTCTCGTCGACGCCGATCGGGATCGTGTTGATCGCCTCGGCGTCGGCCTCCTCGAGCGCCTTGGCCTTGAGGTCGACGAGGCCGGGCTGGCCGTTGCCGAACCAGAACCGCCGCAGCCACGGCACCCGCTGCTGGCGCCCGCCGGCGATCTCGTCGAGGTCGTCTTCCATCCGGGCGGTGAACTCGTAGTCCACGAGGTGGGTGAAGTGGCGCTCGAGCAGGTTGACCACGGCGAACGCGTCGGTGGTGGGCACGAGGGCCTGGCCCTTCTTCCACACGTAGCCGCGGTCTTGGATCGTCTGCATGATCGACGCGTAGGTGGAGGGCCGGCCGATGCCGAGCTCCTCGAGCCGCTTGACGAGCGTGGCCTCGGTGTAGCGGGGCGGGGGCTGGGTGCTGTGCCCCTCCGCGTCGATGGCGGGGTCCGGGAGCTGCTGGCCCTCGGACAGCGCCGGCAGCTTGGCCGTCTCGTCGCCGCGGTCGCTGGCGTCGTCGCCGCCGTAGCCGTAGACGGCCTGCCAGCCTGGGAAGGTGATCGTGCGCCCGGAGGCGGTCCACTCGGTCTCCACGCCGTCGGCGGTCGTGGCGCCGATCCGGGCGGTGACCGTGTGGCCGCGGGCGTCGGGCATCTGGGAGGCGAGGGTGCGCTGCCAGATGAGCTCGTAGAGCCGGAGCTGGTCCCCGCGCAGCTCGCCCCGGAGCTGGTCGGGGCTGCGCCACGTGTCGCCGGCGGGCCGGATCGCCTCGTGGGCCTCCTGGGCGTTCTTCGACTTCTTGGCGTAGGTGCGGGGCGCGTCGGGGAGGTACTCCGAGCCGAACGTCCGCTCGATCACCTGGCGGGCGGCGCGGATCGCCGTGTCCGACAGCGTGGTGCTGTCGGTCCGCATGTAGGTGATGTAGCCCTCCTCGTAGAGGCCCTGGGCGATGCTCATCACCTGGCGGGCGCTCATCCGCAGGCGGCTGCCGCCGACCTGCTGGAGCGTCGAGGTGATGAACGGCGGCTTCGGCTTCGACGTGTAGGGCTTCGTCTCGACGCTCGTGACGGTGAACGGCCGGCCCTCGAGCCGCTCCCGCAGCCGCTGGGCGGCGGCCTCGTCGAGGACGGCGACGTCGTCGCGCTTGGTGCGACCCTGGCTGTCGAAGTCGCGGCTCCCGGCCACCCGGCTCCCGTCGACGGCGGCGAGGGCCGCGGTGAACGCCGGGTCGGTGGGGAACGCGGCCGACAGGTCCCAGTACGAGGCCGGGACGAACGCCATCCGCTCGCGCTCCCGCTCGACGACGAGGCGCACGGCCGGCGACTGGACGCGCCCGGCGGAGAGGCCCTGGCGGATCTTGCGCCAGCAGACCTCCGACACCGGGTAGCCGTAGAGCCGGTCCACGATGCGGCGGCTCTCCTGGGCGTCGACGAGGCCGTGGTCGAGGCCGCGGCTGTTCTCGATGGCGTGCTGGATGGCCGACGGGGTGATCTCGTGGAACACCATCCGCCGCACCGGCACGGTCGGCTTGAGCACCTCGAGCAGGTGCCACGAGATGGCCTCGCCCTCGCGGTCCTCATCGGTGGCGAGCAGCAGCTCGTCCACCCCCTTCAGCGCCTTGCGCAGGCGGCTGATCGTGTCCTTCTTGCTGGGGTGGACCTCGTACTCGACGGCGAAGTCGTTCTCGACGTCGACGCTGAGGCCCTTGGCGGGGAGGTCGCGGATGTGCCCCATCGAGGAGTCGACGAGGTAGTCCGGGCCGAGGAACCCGCCGATGGTGCGGGCCTTGGCCGGCGACTCCACGATCACGAGGTACTTGGGCATACGGCGCAACATTGATGTGCCGCCCCGGTCGCTTGTCAAACAGCCCGCCCGCCTTCCCCTCCGGGGAAGAACGGCGTCGAGCGCACCCGAAGCGGCCGATCGGGCACCTCCCGAGCGCCGCCCGGGCGCGCCGGTGCCCCCGCCGCAGCGGGGGCACCGAGACGACCCGGAGGGGGATCAGACCTTGACGAGGATGGCGTCGCCCTGGCCGCCGCCGCCGCAGAGCGCAGCCGCGCCGAGCCCGCCGCCGCGGCGCTTCAGCTCGAGCAGGAGCGTCAGGGTGATGCGGTTGCCCGACATGCCGAGCGGGTGGCCGACGGCGATGGCCCCACCGTTCACGTTGGTGATCTCGTCGGTGATCCCGAGGTCCTGCATCGACGCCAGGCCGACGGCGGCGAAGGCCTCGTTGAGCTCGAAGAGGTCGACGTCGGTGACCTTCTTCCCGACCCGCTCGAGGGCGGCCAGGATGGCCCGGGAGGGCTGGGTGAGCAGCGAGGCGTCGGGGCCCGCCACCTGGCCGTAGCCGACGATCTCGCCGAGGGGCTCGACGCCGAGCTTCTCGGCGGCGGCCTTCGACGCCACGATCACCGCGGAGCCGCCGTCGGAGATCTGGGAGGCGTTGCCGGCGGTGATGTTGCCGGCCTTGTCGAACGCGGGCCGCAGCGCGGCGAGGGACTCCACGGTGGTCTCGCCCCGCACGCCCTCGTCGGTGTCGAAGATCACCGGGTCGCCCTTGCGCTGCGGGATCTCGACCTTGACGATCTCCTCGTCGAACAGGCCGTCCTTGGCGGCGCGGGCGGCGCGCTGGTGCGACTTCGCCGCGAACTCGTCCTGGGGCTCGCGGGCGAGGCCGGCCGACGCCGCGTACTTCTCGGTGCCGGCACCCATCGCGCAGGCGTCGAAGGCGCAGAACAGGCCGTCGTACATCATCGAGTCGACGACGCTCTGGTCGCCGAGGCGGTAGCCCTGACGGGCGCCGGGGAGCAGGTACGGGGCCTGGGTCATCGACTCCATGCCGCCGGCGACGACGATGTCGGCCTCGCCCTGCTGGATCATCTGGTCGGCCAGGTGGATGGCGTTGATGCCCGACAGGCACACCTTGTTGATCGTCGACGCCGGCACCGTCATCGGGATGCCGCCCTTCACCGCGGCCTGCCGGGCCGTGATCTGCCCGGCGCCGGCGCCGAGCACGTGGCCCATGAAGACGTAGTCGACCTGCTCGCCCGACAGGCCGGCCCGGGCGAGGGCCTCCTTGATGGCCAGGCCACCGAGCTCAGCGGCGGAGAACCCCGCCAGCGCTCCGGACAGCTTGCCGATCGGCGTGCGGGCGCCGGCCAGGATGACAGATCCAGCCATAGGAACTCCCCCAAGGTCGTGGTCGTGGTTACCCAAGCGTAGGCACCGACCCGGCCGAGCGCGCCAGACGGGCCCCGGGGCGGAGCCGTCAGCGCGGCGTCGCTGCGCCCGTTGCGCGGCGGCGGGGGCCGAACGCCTCGTCGACGGCCTGCGAGATCGCCGCGGCCACGAGCTGCTCGACGCCGCTGCCCGATCTCACCCTGGGCGGCGCGGTGACCCGCAGCGGGGGTGCGGCGTCGGTGAGGTCGATGACCTCCGGCCCGGCCCGGCGGGCCTCGGCGACGAGGAGCGCCGCCTTGTGCTCGGCCACCTCGAGCAGCCGGCGGGCCCGACCCACCAGCAGCTCGGCATCCTGCTCGCGGGCGCGCGCCCGCCGCTCGGCGGCGGCGACGATCTCGACCGCCCGCGCCTCGGCCTCGTCGATCAGCGCCCGGGCCGTGCGGTAGGCGGCGACGACCACGTCGTCGGGCGGCGGCGCGTGGCCCGACGTCGCCGTGCTCTGCGCCCCTCGCGCCTCGCCCATGTGCGCCTCCCGACCCTCCGGCTCCGGGCGGGGAGCGTATCGGCTGGTGGTGGGGCGCGCCGGCCCGCTACGTTGTTCCTCCCCTGCGCGGGCCAACGACGTCCCACCGCAGGAGCCTCTGGACCAGATCCACCCCGTTCCGACGCTCCACGGCAAGGACAATCGAATGCCCAAGCAGCCCGCGACCCGTGGGGCCCTGTCGGGCCTCCCCGCCCGCCAGGGTCTCTACGACCCCGCCTTCGAGCACGACGCGTGCGGTGTGGCCTTCGTGGTCGACATACACGGTCGGCGCAGCCACCGGATGGTCGAGCTCGGCCTCCAGTCCCTGTGCAACCTCGACCACCGGGGGGCCACCAACGCCGAGCCCAACGTGGGCGACGGTGCCGGGATCCTCATCCAGGTGCCCGACGCGTTCCTCCGGGAGGTGGCCGGCGTCGACCTGCCCCCGGCCGGCGAGTACACCACCGGCATCGGGTTCCTCCCCCGCTCGCCGGAGGGCGCGGCCGCCGCCCGCCGAGCCATCGAGAAGATCGCCCTCGCCGAGGGGCTGCAGGTCCTCGGCTGGCGCCCGGTGCCGGTCGACGACTCGATGATCGGCAGCCAGGCCCGCGACGCCGAGCCCACCTTCGAGCAGGTGTTCGTGACGGTCGCCGAGGGCCAGCGGCCCCTGTCGGGCATCGAGCTGGACCGCCGGTGCTTCGTGATGCGCAAGCGCATCGAGCACGAGATCGACGAGGACGGCGAGGGCGTCTACTTCCCGAGCCTGTCGGCCCGCACCCTCGTCTACAAGGGCATGCTCATCAGCGACCAGGTCGGCGAGTTCTTCCTCGACCTGCAGGACGAGCGGGTGGACTCCTGCCTCGCCCTCGTCCACTCCCGGTTCTCGACCAACACGTTCCCGTCGTGGCCGCTGGCCCACCCGTACCGCCTCGTCGCCCACAACGGCGAGATCAACACGGTGATGGGCAACGAGAACTGGATGCGGGCCCGCGAGGCGCTGCTCGAGAGCGACCTGATCGAGGGCCTCGAGCGGGCCTTCCCGATCTGCACGCCGGGCAGCTCCGACACGGCCCGCTTCGACGAGGTGCTCGAGCTCCTCCACCTCGGCGGCTACTCCCTCCCCCACGCCGTGCTGATGATGATCCCGGAGGCGTGGGAGAACCACGAGTCGATGCCGGACTGGAAGCGGGACTTCTACCGCTTCCACGCCACGCTCATGGAGGCGTGGGACGGCCCGGCGTCGATCGCGTTCACCGACGGCACCGTCATCGGCGCGGTGCTCGACCGCAACGGCCTGCGGCCCTCCCGCTACTGGGTCACCGACGACGGCCTCGTGGTGATGGCCTCCGAGGTGGGCGTCCTGCCGATCGACCCGGCGACAGTGGTGCAGAAGGGCCGCCTCCAGCCCGGGCGCATGTTCCTCGTGGACACCAGCCAGGGCCGGATCGTCGACGACGACGAGATCAAGGAGGCGCTCGCCGCGCAGAAGCCCTACGGCGAGTGGCTGCACCGCGGCCTCGTCCACCTCGACGACCTGCCGCCGCGGGACTTCCTGGTCCCCCAGCACGCGTCGGTGGTCCGCCACCAGCGCACGTTCGGGTACACGTCCGAGGAGCTGAAGATCATCCTCGGCCCGATGGCCCGGACCGGCGCCGAGCCGATCGGGTCGATGGGCACCGACACGCCTGTGGCGGTGCTGTCGGACCGGTCGCGGCTCCTGTTCGACTACTTCCAGCAGCTGTTCGCGCAGGTCACCAACCCGCCGCTCGACGCCATCCGAGAGGAGCTCGTCACCTCGATGGCGTCCACGCTCGGCCCCGAGGGCAACCTCCTCGCGCCCGGACCGGCGTCGTGCCGGCAGGTGAACCTGCCGTACCCGATCCTCACCAACGCCGAGCTGGCCAAGCTCCTCTACATCAACGACGACGGCGACAAGCCGGGCTTCAAGCCCTTCGCCATCGACGGCCTCTACCCGGTGGCCGAGGGCGGCGACGGCCTGCGCCGGGCGATCGAGGACGTGCGGGCGAAGGTGAGCGCGGCGATCGCCGACGGGGCGAAGATCATCATCCTCTCGGACCGCTACTCGAACGAGGAGCTGGCCCCGATCCCGTCGCTGCTGCTCGTGTCGGCGGTGCACCACCACCTCATCCGGGAGAAGACCCGCACCCGGGTGGGCCTCGTCGTCGAGTGCGGCGACGCCCGCGAGGTGCACCACATGGCGCTGCTGCTCGGCTACGGCGCGGCGGCGATCAACCCGTACCTCGCGTTCGAGACGATCGACGTGCTGATCGACCAGGGCGCCCTGACCGGGGTGACCAAGAAGCAGGCGCACAAGAACTACGTGAAGGCCTGCACCAAGGGCGTCCTCAAGATCATGTCGAAGATGGGCATCTCGACCGTCGCGTCCTACACCGGGGCCCAGGTCTTCGAGGCGATCGGCCTGTCCTCCGAGGTGGTCGACGAGTACTTCACCGGCACCACGAGCCGCATCGGCGGCGTCGGCATCGACGAGATCGCCGAGGAGGTGGCGATCCGCCACCGGTTCGCCCACCTCGATCGCCCCGAGTCGGCCGCCCACCGCGACCTGTGGATCGGCGGCGAGTACCAGTGGCGCCGCGAGGGCGAGCACCACCTCTTCAACCCGGAGACGGTGTTCAAGCTCCAGCACGCCACCCGGACGAAGCGCTACGAGATCTTCAAGGAGTACACCCGCAAGGTCGACGACCAGGCTCGCCGGCTGGCCACCCTGCGGGGCCTCTTCGAGCTGCGCACCGGGGTGCGCCCGCCGGTGCCGATCGAGGAGGTCGAGCCGGTCAGCGAGATCGTCAAGCGGTTCTCCACCGGCGCGATGTCGTACGGGTCGATCTCCGCCGAGGCGCATGAGACCCTCGCCATCGCGATGAACCGTCTGGGCGGCAAGTCCAACACCGGAGAGGGCGGTGAGAACCCCGAGCGGTTCACCCCCGACCCCAACGGCGACCTGCGGCGCAGCGCCATCAAGCAGGTCGCGTCCGGCCGGTTCGGCGTGACGTCGGAGTACCTCACCAACGCCGACGACATCCAGATCAAGATGGCGCAGGGCGCCAAGCCCGGCGAGGGCGGCCAGCTGCCCGGCCACAAGGTGTACCCGTGGATCGCCAAGACC
>DATGRC010000094.1:0-4268 GCA_035303865.1 Acidimicrobiales bacterium | reverse complement strand
TTCTGCGACGCCATCGAGGAGGCCTGGGCCGAGGGGGTCATCTCGGTCGTGGCGGCCGGCAACGACGCCATCCTCCCCTCGGGCTTCGGCAGCACGCCGGCGGTGGTGGTCACGGCCACCACCCGAGACGACACCCGCGCCTCGTACTCGAACCGCAACGACAGCATCCTCCAAGGTGCTCGCTGGCCGGTGGCCGCCCCGGGGGGCGAGGAGGAGGACGACCCGGCCGACTGCGCCACCGGCGGCGAGCCACGGGGCATCGTCTCCACGTACCTCGGCGACGGGCCAGGCGGCTACGCCTGCCTCGCCGGCACCTCGATGGCGGCGCCCCACGTGGCCGGCGCGCTCGCCCTGCTGCGCAGCGCCGGCCTGGGCCCCGAGGCGGCGATCGATCGGCTGCTCGCCACCACGGTGGACCTGGGGCCGGCCGGGCGCGACGCCACCTTCGGGTTCGGCCGCATCGACCTGGCGGCGGCGATGCACCGCCTGACGGCCACGGCCGACGGCGCGGCAGACCCCGCCGCCGCCGCCTCGAGCACCACCGAGGCGCCGCCGGCCACCGCGCCCGCGCCAGGCTCGACGGCCCCGGCGCCGCCGCCCGCCCCCACCAGCGAGCCGGCCGCGCCCGAGCCGGAGGTGGTCACCCCCGACACCCAGCTGGCGGCCCCGTTCACGCCCGAGGCCCCCGCCGTCGACGGCGCGACGCAGGAGGTGCCGGCGTGGCTGACGGCGCTCACGGTGATCGGCGTGGTGGTCACCGGTGCGTGGACGCTCGTCCTCGCCGCGCGGGTGTGGCAGGAGGGGTGAGCGCGCTGCACCCGCTCCCCCACCACGTCGCCCCGGGAGGGGCCGGTTGAGCGCCCCCGCCGGCCCGGGGCCGTTCGCCCCCGGGCACGCCGAGACCCACTCCGGCGTGGTGTTCTTCTTCGGCGACCGGGCCTACAAGGTGAAGAAGCCGGTCGACCTCGGGTTCCTCGACTTCCGCACCCTCGAGGCGCGCCGGGCGGCGTGCCACCGGGAGGTCGAGCTCAACCGCCGGCTGGCGCCGGACGTGTACCTCGGCGTGGCCGACGTGGTCGGGCCCGACGGCGAGGTGGTGGAGCACCTCGTCGTGATGCGCCGGATGCCCGCCGAGCGGCGCCTCACCAGCCTCGTGCTCGAGGGGGCCGACGTGGAGCCGCACCTCGACGCGCTGGCCCGGCTGCTCGTCGACTTCCACGCCGCCGCCGAGCGCAGCGCGGCGGCCGACGAGGCGGCCGGCGTCGACGCGCTGGCCGGGCGGTGGGCGGCGAACACGGCCGGGCTGCGGGTCTACGAGGGCCGGTTCGTGGACGCCGAGGAGGTCGAGGCGGTGGACACCCTGGCCGTCCGCTACCTGCGGGGCCGCCGCCCGCTGATCGAGGAGCGGGTGGCCGCCGGGCGGGCCTGCGACGGCCACGGGGACCTCCTCGCGGATGACATCTTCTGCCTCGACGACGGCCCGCGCGTGCTCGACTGCCTCGAGTTCGACGACGCCCTCCGCCACGAGGACGTGCTGGCCGACGTGGCCTTCCTGGCCATGGACCTCGAGCGCCTCGGTCGCCCCGACCTCGGCAAGCGGTTCCTGCGCACCTACCGGGACCTGGCCGGCGACCACTGGCCGCCGTCGCTGGCCGACCACCACATCGCCTATCGGGCGCAGGTCCGGGCCAAGGTGGCGGCCATCCGGGCCGACCAGGGCGTGGCCGGCGCCGCCGAGCAGGCCCGAGCGCTGCTCGTGATGGCCCGCCGGCACCTGGAGGCGGCCCGCGTCCGGCTCGTCCTCGTGGGCGGGCTGCCCGGAACCGGCAAGTCGACGGTGGCCGCGGCGCTCGGCGAGCAGGCCGGGTGGGAGGTGCTGCGCTCCGACGTCGTCCGCAAGGAGCTGGCCGGCCTGGACCCGCAGGCCTCGGGGGCGGCGGCCTTCGGGACGGGCATCTACACCCGGGAGGCCACCGACGCCACCTACCGAGCCCTGCTGGAGCGGGCCCGGCCGCTCCTCGAGCGAGGTCGGACGGTCGTGCTCGACGCGTCGTGGACGGATGCCGAGCACCGACGCTGGGCGGAGGCGCTGGCTGCGGCCACGACGAGCGACCTGATCGAGCTGCGCTGCGTCGCCCCCGCCGAGGTGGCGGCGGGCCGCATCCGGGCCCGGGCCGCCGCGGGGCGCGACCCCTCCGACGCCGACGAGGCGGTGGCCGCGGCGATGGCGGCGTCCGCGGATCCCTGGCCCTCGGCCATCGAGCTCGACACCACACCCCCGGTGGAGGAGGTGGCCGGCGCGGCGCGGGCCGCCGTGCTGGCGGTGCCGGCGCCGCTCGACTGATCGACCGCCGGGCGCCGCGACGTCAGGCCGGCGGGTCGGTGAGCAGGCCCCGGAGCACGGCGAAGGAGCGCTCGAGGGAGTCGCGGGTGACCCGCTCGTCGGCGGCGTGGGCGAGCGCGGCGTCGCCCGGACCGAGGTTGCAGGCCGGCACGCCGAGCGCGGCGAAGCGGGCGACGTCGGTCCAGCCGAGCTTGGCCCGCACGGTGAGGTCGTAGCGGGCGACGAGCTCGGCGAGGAGCGGCTGGTCGAGCCCGGGGGCGGCGGCGGGCGCCACGTCGACCACCCGCACCTCGTCGCCGGGCTCGAGGGCGTGGGCGAGCAGGGCCCGCACCTCCGCCTCGGCCTCCTCGGGGGTGCGGTCGGGGGCGAAGCGGCGGTTGATCGTGACCGTGGCCCGGTCGGGCACGACGTTGCCGGCCACGCCGCCGGACACGGCCACCGCCTGGAGGGCCTCGCGGAACTCGCAGCCGTCGATGACCGGGCGGCGCTCCTCGAAGGACTCGACGAGGCGCAGGACGGCGCCGAGGCGGTGCACGGCGTTGCGGCCCATCCACGGCCGGGCGGTGTGCGCCCGGGCCCCGAGGACCGTCACCTCGAGGCGCATCGTGCCCTGGCAGCCGGCCTCGACGTCGCCCCCGGTGGGCTCCCCGAGGATCGCCAGGTCGCCGGCCAGCAGCTCGGGGCGGTCACGGGCCAGGTGCCCCAGGCCGTTGTGCTCGGCCTCGACCTCCTCGCCGGCGTAGAAGATCCAGGTGACGTCGACGGCGGGGTCGGGCACGGTCTCGGCCAGCGCCACCATCACGGCGAGGCCGCCCTTCATGTCGGCGGCCCCGAGGCCCCAGAGCACGTCGCCGTCGATGCGGGCCCGCTCGTTGCCGTTGGGCGGCACGGTGTCGGTGTGGCCGGCCAGCACCACCCGCCGGTCCCGGCCCAGGTGGGTGCGGGCGACGAGGTTGGCTCCGATGCGCTCCACCTCCAGGTGGGGCAGGGCCCGCAGCCGGGCCTCGAGGTGGTCGGTGATCGCCGCCTCGTGGTGGCTGACCGAGGGGATGTCGACGAGCGCGGCGGTTTCGGCGAGGAGGTCGGGGCCCACGGCTGCAGCCTACGGTTGGGGTCGTGACCGACGTGACCTCCCCCCGCGCTGCGCACGCCGACGGTCTGGCCACGCTGGCCGCCGACGGGCGCGTCCTCGATGCCTGGTACCCCTCCCCCGCCCTCGGCGCCGGTCCCGGCGAGCCGGGCACCACCCGGCTCGATCCGGCAGCCGCCGAGGCCGCGCTCGGGGCCTCCGCCACCGCCGCGCTCGGGGCGGACCCGGTGCGGGGCGTCGAGGTGGTGGCGGTGCGCACCACGATCGCCGACCTCGACGCCGCGCCGGTCGACGCCTACGACGCCTGGCTGCGCCTCCAGCTGCTGTCGCACTGCCTCGTGCAGCCCAACACGATCAGCCTGGAGGGCCTGTTCGGGCTGCTCACGAACTGCGCGTGGACCCAGCGGGGCCCGGTGGCCGCCGACGAGCTCACCGAGGCCCGCCTGCGGGCCCGGGCCGCGGGCACCCCCCTCGAGGTGATGGGCGTCGACAAGTTCCCCCGCCTCACCGACTACGTGATCCCCAAGGGCGTGCGGATCGCCGACGCCAGCCGGGTCCGCCTCGGCGCCCACCTGGCCGAGGGAACGGTGGTGATGCACGAGGGGTTCGTGAACTTCAACGCCGGCACCCTCGGCACCTCGATGGTGGAGGGCCGCATCAGCCAGGGCGTGGTGGTCGGCGACGGCTCCGACGTCGGTGGCGGCGCCTCGATCATGGGCACGCTGTCGGGGGGCGGCAAGGAGGTGATCTCGGTCGGCGAGCGGTGCCTGCTCGGCGCCAACGCCGGCATCGGGATCTCCCTCGGCGACGACTGCGTCGTGGAGGCCGGCCTCT
>DATGRC010000093.1:0-29655 GCA_035303865.1 Acidimicrobiales bacterium | reverse complement strand
AATGGTCCCCCGGGTCAATAAATGAATGCAGATACATATATAGTCGCCGGTCGATCCGCTGCCAAGCCCCCGGAGGCCACGATGACCGACCCCACTCCCACCACCCCCCGCTGGGAGGGCGCTGCCCTCGTGACCGGCGGCGGCTCCGGCATCGGCCTGGGCTGCGCCCAGCACCTGGCCCGGGCCGGCCTGCGGGTCACGATCTGCGGGCGGTCCCAGGAGCGGCTCGACGCTGCCCTCGAGCAGCTGCCCGAGGGCAGCCAGGCCGTCGCCGCCGACATCACCGACCCCGACGCCATGGCCGCCGCGGTGGCGACCGCGGCGGGGGAGGGCGGCACGCTGGCTGCGGTCGTGGCCAACGCCGGCGGTGCCTACGCCGTCGGGCCGCTCGCCATGGTGTCGGTGGCCGACTTCGAGCGGGAGCTGGCCGTGAACGTCACCGGCACCTTCGTCACCCTGCAGGCCGCCGCCCCGGCGCTGGCCCGCCACGGCAGCTCGGCCTTCGTCGCGGTGTCGTCGATCGCCGGCATCCTCACCCACCCGCTGATGGCCGCCTACAGCACGAGCAAGGCCGGCCTCGAGATGCTCGTCCGCAACGCCGCCGACGAGCTCGGCCGCTTCGGCATCCGGGTCAACGGCGTGCGGCCGGGGCTCGTCCCCACCGAGGCGTCGGACCCCCTCGCCTCCCACGACGCCACCCGCGAGGACTACCTCGCCCAGATGCCGCTCGGGCGCGTCGGCACCGTCGACGACATCGCCGAGGCCGTCACGTTCCTGGCCAGTCCCCGGGCCAGCTGGATCACCGGCCAGCTCATCAGCGTCGACGGCGGCCACTCCCTGCGCCGAGGCCCGAACCTCGACGGCCTCGTCGGCCGCCACTTCGAGGACGCGCTCCAGTCACACCTCCTCGGCTGACGAGCGCGGCACGGGGCGGGGCCCGGTCGCCGGCCGGCGCCGGCCCCGCCCCGTGGCGGTTTCGGACGCCGGTCCCTCAGAAGACGGTGTAGCCGCCGTCGACGACCACGGTGTCGCCGGTGTGGAAGGTGGTGGTGGGGTCGGCCAGGAACACCGCGGCCGGACCCATCTCCTCGGGGTCGGCCCAGCGCCGGGCCGGCGTGCGGCTGATCGTGGCCTCGCGGAACTTGTCCCAGGCGTAGCCCGCCGCGGCCAGGTCGGTCTTCGTCCAGCCGGGGAGCAGGGCGTTCACCCGGATCTGGTGCCGGGCCAGCGCCACCGCGAGCGCCCGGGTGAGCCCGAGCAGCGCCGACTTCGAGGTCCCGTAGGCCTCGTTGCCCGCTGCGCCGTGGATCGCCGACGTGGACGACACGGCCACGAGCGCCCCGCCCCCGTGCTCGACCATGTGCCGGGCGCCGGCCTGCAGCGTGAGCATGGCGGCATCCAGGTTGAGGCGCAGCACCCGGTGCCACTCCTCGAGGTCGACCTCGAGGAAGGGGACCCCCCGACCGGTGGTGCCGGCGTTGGCGAACACGGTGTCGATGCGGCCGCCGGCCATCTCCACGCTCTCGCGGAAGAAGTCGTGGACCCGATCGAGCTCGGTGATGTCGCAGGCGAGGGCGTGCGCGGTGGTGCCGTCGGCCTCCAGGGCGGCGACCGCCTCGGCGTTCTTGTCCTCCTTGCGGCCCCAGATGACGATCTGGGCGCCGGCCCGTCCGCAGGCCCGGGCCATCCCGAGGCCGATGCCGCCGTTGCCGCCGGTCACGAGGACGGTGCGGCCGTCGAGGGGTCGGGCGGGGTCAGGGCGTGCGTCGGTCATGGCTCGAGATCCTACTCCTGTGACATTTGACTTAAGCGAGTGGTCCCTTTACTTTCCTCGCCGCCAGCTCACGGACGGAGGGGAGCGATGTCAGGACCTGCGGAGCGCACGACCGTAGACGTGATGGCCACGGGGGCGCCCTACGAGCGCAACGCCTCAGTCATGCTGCTCGACCGCATCCGGCGGTCGCCGGGGCGCACCGCCCTCGTGATGCTCGGGGAGGGCGACCTCACCTACGAGCAGCTCGGCGAGCGCGTCCGGCGCACCGTCGCCCTGCTGCGGGCGCACGGCATCGGCGCCGGGGACCGGGTGGCCTACGCCGCCAGCAACCGCCTCGAGGTGGTCGAGCACCTCGCCGCCGCGCTCCACCTGGGCGCGGCGTTCGTGCCGCTCAACACCCGCCTCAGCGCGCCCGAGCTCCGCTTCATCATCGACGACGCCGGCGCCTCGCTCGTCGTCGCCGACGCGGACATGGCGGCGGTGATCGACTCGGACCGCCCGACGAGCCCCCGGGCCTTCCTCGGCCTCGCCGCCGACGGCCTGCCCGACGGGTGGGTCTCCGTGGACGCCGCCATGCCCCCCGAGGTCGGCCCGCTCGGCGCCGCCGCCGACACGGATCCCGACGACCTGGCGATCCTCATGTACACGTCGGGCACCACCGGGAACCCCAAGGGCGTGATGATCTCCCACGGCAACGTCGTGGCCACGGTCCACAACCTGCTGCTGCTGATCCCGATGGGGCCGGCCTCGGGGATGCTGGCCATGGCGCCGATCTTCCACGTCGGTGCGATGGCGCTCGTGCTCGGCGCCCTCGCCACCGGCGGGCGGGTCGTGGTGCTGCGGGCCTTCGACCCGACCGCCGTGTTCGACGCCCTCGAGCAGCAGCCGGTCACCTTCACCTTCGGCGTCCCGGCGATGCTCCAGGCGATGACGGCCGAGCCCCGCTTCGCCTCGGCCGACCTGTCGAAGGTGCTCTTCATGTGCGCCGGCGCCCCGGTGCCCGGGGCGCTCCTCGCCCAGTACCTCGAGAAGGGGGCGCAGATCACCCAGGGGTACGGGCTCACCGAGTCCACCGCCGTGGTCAGCCTCCTCGAGTCCGACCTCGCCCAGGCCAAGCTGGGCTCGGCGGGCATGCCCTACCCGCTCACCGCCGTGCAGCTGCGGGACCCGGACGGCAACGTCATCGACGAGCCGGGCGTCGACGGCGAGATCTGGGTGAAGGGCCGCAACGTCGTGGCCGGCTACTGGAACCGGCCCGAGGAGACGGCCGCCCTGCGCGACGAGGACGGCTGGCTGCGCACCGGCGACGCCGGCCACTTCGACGCCGAGGGCTTCCTCTACATCACCGACCGAATCAAGGACATGCTCATCACCGGCGGGGAGAACGTGTACCCGGCCGAGGTGGAGAAGGTCCTCGCCGGGCACCCCGCCGTGGCCGACGTCGCCGTCATCGGCACGCCGGACGAGCAGTGGGGCGAGGTCGTGACGGCCGTCGTCGTCCCCAAGCCCGACGCCACCATCGAGCTCGAGGAGCTGCAGGCCTACGCCCGGCAGCACCTCGGTGGCTACAAGATCCCGCGCCGCCTCTTCACCGCGGAGGCCCTGCCCCGGAACGCCTCGGGGAAGGTGCTGAAGCGAGAGCTGCGCGCGGAGCTGGGCTGACCAGCCCGGCAACCGCCCTCGCGGGCGACCCAGCGATACCCGGGCGCGGTCCCGTCGCGCCCTGATCCACCCCTACACCAACCGATCCCGAAGAGGACGACGCAGTGAAGCGAACCAGCATCCGCAGGGCCGGCGCGGCCCTCATCATGGCCCTCGTCGTGGCCGCATGCGGCGACGACGACGCCTCCAGCAGCGACACCACCGCAGCCGGCGGCGACGAGGTCACCACGACCGTCGCCGGCGGCGAAGCCGTCGACGACCACGACGACACCCTTGCCATCCCCGAAGCGGTCGGTCCGGCCGACGACTCCCTGGAGCCTGTCGTCATCGGCATGATCAACATGGACGAGGGCACGCCCTCGTACCCGGACGTGTCCGCCGGCGTCGACGCCGCCGCGAAGCTGATCAACGCCGAGCTCGGCGGCATCCACGGCCGGCCGGTCGAGGTGCGCCACTGCAACGTCGGCGTCGACCAGGCCTCCAACCAGAAGTGCGCCCAGGAGTTCGCCAACGCCGACGACGTGAACCTCGTCATCCACGGCTACGTGTTCGGCTCCAGCTTCATCTTCCCGATCCTCGAGGCGGCCGAGCTCCCGGTCCTCCTGCAGACCCCGCTCACCGCGGCTGACTTCAACGCCACGCTGGCCTGGGGCTTCCAGGGCGGCAACGCGGGCGGCACCGCCGGCACCGCCGGCTTCGCGGCCAAGATCCTCGACGCCCAGGACATCGTGATCCTCGGTGCCGACAACGACGCCACCCGCGCCGCCGTCGCCACCATCGAGGCCCTCCCGGCCGTCCAGGGCCGCAACGTCTCGGCCACCTACATCTCGGACTCGGCCACCGACGTCACCGCCGACGTCCAGGCCTCCGGTGCCGTCGAGGCCGACGCCGTGCTGGCCCTCGTCAACGCCCCGCAGTGCGTCCAGGTCGCCCAGACCCTGAAGGACCTCGGCGTCCAGGGCACGATCATCAGCACCGCGACCTGCGCCGTGCCGGCCACGCTCGAGGCGGCGCCCGAGCTGTTCGAGGGCTGGCACGTCGTCGGCTCCGGCCTGCCGCCGCTCCTCGCTGAGGGCGCCTCCGCCGAGCTCGACTACTTCCGCGAGACCTTCCCGAAGTACGGCGACGAGGCGAAGCTGCAGTCGTTCCTCGCCCTCGGCGGCTTCGGCGCCATGCTCGCCGTCTGGGACATCGGCAACGACCTGCCCGAGACCCTGAGCCGCGCCGACTGGGCCGAGGGCCTGGCCGGCTTCACCGGCCCCTACTTCGGTGGCCGTAACGAGCTCAGCTGCCCCGGCCCCCACTTCCCGGCCGTGTGCGACAACGAGGTCCGGGTGTTCGAGCTCGACGACAAGGGCGTGATGACCCAGGTCCAGGGCTTCTTCGACGCCCTGTCCTGATCCCCCGGTGCGACCCAGGATGACCGAGCGACCCACCCCCAGCTGGGTGCGCGACCTCCTCGGCGAGGACGCCACGCTCGTCGACGTCCTGGGCGGCGGGACCTCGCGGGCCACCGTGCTCGTCGAGGTCCCGCCGGCGCACCGTCGGGTCGTGGCTCGCCACGACGGCGGCCACGGCCCGCTCTCTGGCACCGCCTTCACGCTCGAGCGGGAGGCCGCCGCTGTGGCGGCCGCCCGCCGGGCCGGTGCCCCGGTCGCCGCGGTGGTGGCCACCGCTGCCGACGGCCGCACCTACGCCGTCGAGCAGCTGCCCGGCCGGCCCGACCACGCCGGCGAGGCGATCGACGACTACCTCGCCGCGCTGGGACGGCTGCACGCCGCGGGGACCTCGGCGGCGCCCGACGGCCTCCCCGGCTTCGACCCCGCCGGTCGTGAGGACCTGACCCTCTGGGAGCAGGCCGCCCGCGACCGGATCCGCCGCCCGGCACCGCTCCTCGACCTCGCGTTCGACGCCCTCCGGCGCCACGGCGCCTTCGCCCCGCCCGAGGCCGTCCTCTGCCACGGGGACGCCGGCCCCGGCAACTACCTCCACGACCACGGTCGGGTCACCGGCCTCGTCGACTGGGAGATGGCCCACACCGGGGACCCCCACGAGGACCTCGCCTCGATCGCCGTGCGAGCCGCGCTCACCGGCATCGACCTCGGCGACTACCGCCACCGAGTCGCCGCCCACTGGGAGCCGGCGTCCGGACGCCGCTTCGACGAGCGCCGCTTCCACCTGGGCGTCCTGGCCACCCTCACCCGCATGGTGGTGTCCTGCCTCGCCGCGCTCGACCACCCCGACCCGGCCACCGACCGGACCGTGCAGCACATGGGCCTGCCGGTCATGGAGGTCCTCCTCCTCCGCACGGCGGCCGCGCTCGACGGCGTCGCCCTCCCCGAGGCCACCGACGTCGCCCCCGACCTCGCCTACGCGGCCGAGGCCGTGGCGCTCGTGGCCGAGGGCCTCGAGCCCCACCCGGGCGACGCGCCGGCCGAGGCCGGGCGCCGACGCCGCCTCCGCTACGTCGCCGACCAGCTCGGCTCGTCGCTCGCCGCCGCTCCCGCCCCCGGCGCCGAGCCCACCGACCTCCCCGCCCTCTGGCTCGCCAGCCACCGTCGCCTCGCCACCCTGCCGGCGTCGCGGCGGCTGGCCGAGACCCCGATCCCAGGAGCCACCTGGTGCTGACCGCCGCCGACGACCACCTCCACCCGCCCCCCGTCGACGACCCGTGGTGGACCGAGACCGCCTGGTTCGGCTTCGCCGTTCCGGCCGCCGGCCTCTGCGGCTCGCTCTACCAGATCTACCGCCCCAACCAGGGCGTGATGTCGACCGCGGTCTACGTGTGGGAGCCGGGCCGGGAGGACCTGCGCGAGCTCCCCTACTACCGCACCTGGTGGCACCTCCCGATCCCCGAGGGCGCCCACCCCTGCGACAACGACCTGCCCTCGGGCCTGTCCGTCCGGGTCGAGGAGCCGATGCACGCCTACCGGCTCCGCTACCGGGACGAGCCCGAGATCGCCCTCGACCTGCAGTGGGAGGCGATCGCGCCTGCCCAGCCCTTCCACGTCTCCAACGGCATGGGCCACCTCGACCAGCTGGGGCGCGCGACCGGCACCCTGCACCTCCACGGCACCACCTACGAGGTGGACTGCGTCGAGATGCGGGACCGGTCCTGGACGCCACGCCGCGAGGCCACGCAGCGCACGCGGCGCGGCTACCTGTACGGCGGGCTCCCCGACGGCAGCCGCGGCTTCTTCGCCGCCTCGAACATGGCCCCCGACGCCACCGTCGACGAGGTGATCGGCGGCTGGGTGCTGCACGACGGCGAGATCCGCCCCGTCCGAGGCGGTGAGCGCCGTGTGCGCCGCGACGAGCAGCACCGGCCCTCGGCGGTCGAGCTCGACCTCGTCCTCGACGACGGCGCCGAGCACTGGAGCGGTCAGGTGCGCAGCCGCCTGGCGCTCCCCACCACCCCGTACTTCGCCTGGATGTCGCTCACCGAGTGGTCCGGCCCCGACGGCACGCGGTGCTGGGGCGAGGATCACGACAGCTGGTCGCCCGCCCGGTGGCGGGCCTTCTGCCGAGGAGAAGCGCGTTGAACCAGTACCTGCTGTTCCTCGTCCTCGGGATCGGCACCGGCGCTCTCTACGCCGCGCTGGCCCAGGGCATCCTCGTGGCCTACCGGGGCTCGGGCGTCGTCAACCTCGCCCAGGGCGCCGTGGCGATGTACGGCGCCTACACCTGCTACGAGCTCCACGGGAGCGGACGCCTCTTCCTGCCGCCGATCCCCAACCCGCTCGCCCTCGTCGAGGGCGTGGCCGGCTGGTTCGGCGCCGAGCTGTCGCTGCCCGACATCCCCACCTTCATCACCCTCCGCAGCGGCGGGCTGCCGGTGGTGCCCGGCATCGCGGTCTCGCTGGTCGTCGCGGCCGCGCTCGGGTACGCGCTCCACGCCCTCGTGTACCGCCCGCTGCGTCAGGCCCCGCCGCTGGCCAAGACCGTCGCCAGCGTGGGCGTGATCATCTTCCTGCAGGCCACGATCGCCCTGCGGTTCGGCTCCGACGCCCGCCCCGCCGCACCGATCCTGCCGGACGACAGCATCCGGGTGTTCGACGGGCTCGTGAAGGCCGACCGGCTGTGGCTGGCCGGGATCGTGATCCTGATCGCCGTCGGCCTGTGGGCCCTGTTCCGGTTCACCGTCTTCGGCCTCGCCGCCCGGGCTGCGGCCGGCAACGAGAAGGGCGCGGTGCTGCTCGGCTACTCACCCGACCGGCTGGCCGCTCGCTCGTGGGTGCTGTCGTCGGTCCTCACCGCGCTCGTCGGGATCCTCGCCGCTCCGATGGTGACCCTGTCGCCGACGATCCTCACCCTGCTCGTGATCCCCGCCATCGGCGCCGTGCTGCTGGCCCGCTTCGAGTCGGTCGCCATCGCCACCGGCGTGGCGCTGGCCATGGGCATGTTCGACCAGCTCCTCATCCTCCTGCTGCGCAAGCCGCAGTTCAGCTGGATGCCCTCAAACGGCAGCCGCGAGCTCATCCCGCTCCTCGTCATCGTGATCGCGCTGTTCCTGCGGGGCCGAAGCCTCCCCGTGCGCGGCGCCACCGACGTGGAGCGCCTGCCCCGCGCCCCGGAGCCCCGCCGCGTCGGGCGGCTCACCGCGAGCCTGGCGGTGGTCTTCCTCCTCGGCCAGCTGGTCCTCGGCTACGAGTGGCGCCAAGCGCTCAGCGTGTCCGCCATCGGCACGATCGTGTCGCTGTCGCTCGTCGTGGTGACCGGCTTCGTCGGCCAGATCTCGCTCGCCCAGATGGCCATCGCCGGCTGCGGCGCCTTCTTCCTCACCCGGTCGGCGGGGGAGTGGGGCGTGCCGTTCCCGCTCGCGCCGCTGCTCGCCGCCCTCGTGGCCGCCGCCGTCGGGCTCGTCATCGCCATCCCGGCCGTGCGCATCCGGGGCGTGACCCTCGCGCTCGTGACGCTGTCCTTCGCGTACGCCGTCGACCAGCTGGTGTTCAACAACCCCGACCTCGTCGGCCTGTCCGCCGACGCCGTCGCCGCACCGCCGCCCAGCCTCTTCGGGTACCGGTTCGGCCCGCTCGACCAGCTCGACCACCGAGGCGTGCCCAGCGTGCCCTTCGGCCTGTTCGTGGGGATCGTGATGATCCTCGCCGTGCTCGCCGTCGTGAACCTGCGCCGCAGCCCGACCGGGCGGCGCATGCTCGCCGTGCGGGCCAACGAGCGGGCCGCCGCGTCGGTGGGCATCGACAACGCCCGCACGAAGCTGCTGGCCTTCGCGGTGTCCTCGTTCCTCGCCGGCATTGCCGGCTCGCTCCTCGCGTACCAGAGCGCCGGCCGAGTCGAGCCGACCGGCTTCGCCGTGATGACCTCCCTCACCGCACTCGCCTTCGCCTACCTCGGCGGCATCTCGTCGGTGGGCGGCGCCCTCGCCGCCGGGGTGCTCACCGCGGGCGGCCTCGGCAGCACCGTGCTCGACAAGATCCTCCACATGGGGGCGTGGGAGACGCTGGCAGCCGGCGCGCTCCTCGTCCTCACCGCCATCCTCAACCCCGAGGGCATCGCCGCCGCGCTGCGCCACACCGGCGCGGCGCTCCGCCACCTCCTGCACCACCGGCGGGCCAAGGCGGAACCCCCAGCCGACGCCGATGCTCCGATCGCGGAGGTGACCGCATGACCCCCGTCCTCGAGGCCCGGTCGGTCTCCGTCCGCTTCGGCGGCGTCGTGGCCAACGACGACGTCGACGTCGAGATCGGCTCCGGGGAGCTGGTCGGCGTCATCGGCCCGAACGGCGCCGGCAAGACCACCTTCATCGACGCCATCACCGGGTTCGTGCCCGCCGTCGGCCAGGTCCGCCTGGCCGGTCAGGAGCTCTCCGGGCTGCCCGCCGCGGCCCGGGCCCGGGCCGGCCTGATCCGCACCTGGCAGTCCGTCGAGCTCTTCGACGACCTCGACGTCACCGACAACCTCGCCGTGGCCGACCACCGGCCCCGCCGCTTCGACCTGCTGCGCGAGCTCGTCGGCCTCGGCGCCCGCCGCAACCGGGAGCGCATCGAAGCCGCCCTCGCCCGCGTCGGGCTCGCCGACGCCGCCGCGGCCTTCCCCGACGAGCTGTCCCACGGGCAGCGCAAGCTCGTCGGCGTGGCCCGGGCCCTCGTGTCCCACCCCCAGGTGCTGTGCCTCGACGAGCCCGCCGCCGGCCTCGACGAGCAGGAGAGCCAGGAGCTCGGCCGGCAGCTCCGCCAGCTCGCCGAGAGCGGGCTGACGATGCTGCTCGTCGACCACGACATGCGCCTCGTCCTCGGCGTGTGCGACCGCATCTACGTGATGGAGACGGGCCGGGTCATCGCCTCGGGGACCCCGGCGGAGATCCGCAACGACCCCAAGGTGCGCGAGGCGTACCTGGGCACCGACCACGCGCACGAGGAGGCGTCATGACCGTCCTCAGCACCCACGGCCTCACCCTCGGCTACCACGGCCAGCCGGTGGTGCGGGGCCTCGAGCTGGAGATCGAGCCGGGCGAGGTGGTCGCGCTGCTCGGCGCGAACGGCGCCGGGAAGACCACCACCCTCCTCGGCCTCTCGGGCCTGGTGGCGCCGATGGCCGGCGAGGTCCGCATCGAGGGCCAGTCGGTGAACAAGGTGGCGCCGGAGGACCGGGTCCGCCTCGGCCTGGCCCACGTCCCCGAGGACCGCGCCCTCTTCGCCGACCTCACCGTGCTCGAGAACCTCCAGCTCGGTCAGCACAGCCGGCGCCAGAGCGTGGACGCCGCGCTCGACCGCTGCCCGGAGCTGCGGCCGCTCCTCGACCGCAGGGCCGGCCTGCTCTCCGGTGGCGAGCAGCAGATGCTCGCCATGGCCCGCGCCCTGGCCGCCGCCCCCAAGGTCCTGCTCGTCGACGAGATGAGCATGGGGCTGGCGCCCCTCATCGTGGAGCGCCTGCTCGACATGCTCGCCGAGCTGGCCCGGGACTCGGGCTGCGCTGTCCTCCTCGTCGAGCAGCACGTCCAGCAGGCCCTCGCCATCGCCGACCGGGGCTACGTCCTCGATCGCGGCACGATCGCCCTCCAGGGACCCGTCGACGTCCTGCGAGCGGAGGCGGCCGCGCTCGAGGCGAGCTACCTGGGCGACGCCGTGGAGGCCGGGTGACACCCCGCGTCGGCGTGGTCGTCCCCCAGAACGAGATCGGGACCGACCCCGGCCAGATCCTCGCGTGGGCCAAGGCGGTCGAGTCCGAGGGCTTCCACCACCTGGACGTCTTCGACCACGTGCTCGGCGCCGACGTCAGCGGTCGGCCGGACTGGCCCGGTCCGTACACGCACGAGCACCGGTTCCACGAGCCGCTCGTCCTCTACGGCTACCTCGCCGGCCACGTCGAGCTCGAGCTGGCCACCGGCGTGCTCGTGCTCCCGCAGCGCCAGACGGCGCTCGTCGCCAAGCAGGTGGCCGAGCTCGACGTCCTCTCCGGGGGCCGGGTCCGCCTCGGCGTCGGCATCGGCTGGAACCCCGTCGAGTACGAGTCCCTCGGGCTCGACTTCCGCGACCGGGCCCGGCGCTACGAGGAGCAGATCGAGCTGCTCCGCCGGCTGTGGACCGAGCCGGTGGTGGACTTCGTCGGCGCGCACCACCGCATCGACCGGGCGGGCATCGCCCCCCTGCCGGTGCAGCGCCCGATCCCGATCTGGATGGGCGGCGGCGCCGTGCCCGCCGTGCTCGAGCGCATCGGGCGCCTCGGCGACGGCTGGCTGGCCCACGAGCCGCGGGCCGGCGAGTCCGTGACCGAGGCGATGGCGCTCGTCCGGGCCAGCGCCGAGCGGGCGGGCCGCGACCCCGACGCCATCGGCCTGCAGGGCCGCATCGACGTGCACGGCCCGCTCGACCGCGACCGCTTCCACCGCTCGCTCGACGCCTGGCTCGCCGCGGGGGCGACGCACCTGTCGCTCCACGCCAACGGCCAAGGAGGCGCGCCGGCGCACCTCGAGCTGGTCCCCACGTTCGCCGACCTCGTCCGCGAGCATCTCGATCTGCCCCCGAAGGAGCTCCCTACGTGACCCCCGTCCCCCCGATGCACCCGTTCGTGGCCCTGATGCGGCGGTACGCGATCGACTACACGAACTCGCACGACCAGTCGATCTACCCCGAGATCTTCGTCGACGACTACACGGTCAACATCGGCGGGGTGGCGCTCGTCCGAGACGAGAGCTACGGGCCCGCCGTGTCCGCCCTCTACGAGCAGGCGCCCGGCCTCGGGCTCGTCGTCCACGAGCTCGTGCTGAACGGCGACCGCCTGGCCATGCGGTTCAGCGAGCACGCCGCCATGCCTCGCAAGGACGGCAGCCTGGGCCTCACCTGCTGGCGCGGCATCGGCCTGTACGCCTGGGACGGCGAGCGGCTCACCTCCAACTGGGTGGAGCAGGACTTCCTCAGCCGGCGGCGCCAGCTGGCCTCCGGTGAGCCGGACGCGCTCGAGCCGCCCCACCTCGACCCGTGGATGACCACCCAGCCGGTCGCCGCCGACCCCGACGCCGAGGCGGTGGGCCGGACGCTCGTGGCCGAGGGTCGCCTGCACGACGCGGCCAGCGCCTTCGTCGACGACCTCGTCGATCCCACGGACCCGCTCGTGGTCGAACCGGCCGAGGTCGTCGTGGACGACTGCTTCTCCGCAGGACGCCGGGTGGCGGTGCACGCCACCTTCCGGGGCCCGTACCGGGGTGGGATCCCCGGTGTGCCCGACGAGGCCGTGGGCCGGCCGGCGTCGCTGGCCGTCGTCGCGCTCGTCGACGTGGCCGAGGACGGCACCGCGCGCGAGGTCCGGGCCGTCACCGACCGCGAGGGCGTCCGCGCCCAGCTCCGGCGGGCCGTGTGACCGCCCCCGGTCCGACAGCCTGCTCCCGGCCCTTCGCTACCCTCCGCTCATGACTGAGCTGAGGGCGGCCAGCGCGGTCGGCGCGAGCCGCCAGCGCGGAGAGGAGACCCGAGAGCGGGTTCTCGTCGCCGCCTCCCGGCTCTTCGCCACCCAGGGCTTCGACGCCACGAGCGTCGAGGCCGTCGCCGACGCGGCCGGCATCACCGTGCCCGGCATGTACCGGCACTACCCGACGAAGCACGAGCTGCTGCTCGCCGTGGCCCGGCGGGCCACGGCCACCTCGGCCGCCCGGCGCGCGCTGGCCGAGGGCACGCCGCTGGCCACCGGCCTGGCCGAGCTGTTCGGCGAGTACCTCGCCGACGGGCAGATCGAGCGACGCCGGCTGTCGATCGAGATCAGCCGCGCCGCGTTCGGCGACGAGGAGCTCCACCGCGCGCTCGTCGCCGACAACGAGCGCCTCCGGGCCGCCCTCACGCAGACGATCCTGAGCGGCGAGGCCGGCGTGGACGAGGCCGAGGCGGCGATGCTCAGCCACCTCTTCCTCGTGCTGCTCATGGGCGCCATCCACCTCGACACCCTCGACGTCGAGCGGATCGGCGACCGCTCGCTCGTCGAGCACCTGCGCGGCCGCTTCGCCCGGATCCTGGCCGACCGCGGCGGGCCGTACGAGACCGACGGGCGGCGCCTGCCGGAGACGATCGTGGAGCCCGCTCCCGAGCCGGAGCCGGCGGACGGCCGCCGGGCCCGGACGGTGCGCACCCGTCGGCGCATCCTGGGGGCGGCCCACGACCTCTTCGCCCGCCACGGCTACGACGGCACGACGATCGAGGCGATCGCCGAGCGGGCGGAGATCACCGTCCCCGGCCTCTACCGCCACGTCGCGAGCAAGGAGCAGCTGCTCGTCGAGGTGGCGGAGCGGGCGTTCTCGCGGTACCGGCTCACGCGCCCGCTCGACGGCGCCCGCTCCGCTACCACCCAGCTGGCCGAGCTGCTCGCCGCGTTCAGCCTGTCCCGGGACGAGGTGGAGCGCCGGATCGCCATCGAGCTCGACTTCGGAGCGTGGCGCAGCGAGGCGCTGGCCGAGGCGCTCCACGCCTTCCACCGCCGCATGCGGGCCAACGTGGCCGCCGCGCTCGCCGCCGGCGACGACGGCCCGAACGAGGATCCCGAGCTGCGGGCGCTCGTGTTCCTGATGCTCTTCATGGGCGTCGCCCACCTCGACACCGTCGACCCCTCGCTCGTCGATGAGCCGGCCTGGGTGGACCTGCTCCGCCGTCGGGTCCCGCAGCTCATCGGCTGAGGCCCTCGCCGGGCCCCGGTGCGCGGGCGAGTCACCCGGCGGGGCGCAGCGCCTCCACCATCACGTCGATCCGCCGGGCCAGCGAGGCCGGGTCGGCCTCGACGGCGTCGAGGTCCTCGAGGTGGCAGAGCCCGAGCAGCACGAGGAACAGCGCCTTCACCGTGGCCAGCGGATCGGGGTCCTCGCCGAGCAGCGCGGCGAGGTCGTTGGCCACCGACGTGTGCCAGTCCTCGAGGAGCGCGGCGAGCGTAGGGTCGCGTCGAGAGGCCAGGTGCAGCTCGGCCAGCAGCCGGCGGGCCTCGGCCATGTCCGGACGCAGGTACGCGGCGGCCACGCTGCGGAAGTCGCTCGGACCGGTGCCCTGCACGGCCTCGGTCATCCGGCGCAGGGCCCGCACGCCGGCGGCGTAGAGGAGGGCCTCTCGGCTCTCGAAGTGGTTGTAGATGGCGGTGGCGGTCACCCCCGCCCGGCGGGCGATCTCCTGGAGCGTCGCCCCGTCGAACCCCTGGTCGGCGCAGGCGCTGGCCGCCGCGGCGAGGAGCCGGTCGCGGGTGTCGGCGCTGTCGGACTTCGGCGGGCGCCCGCGGCGGGGCGAGGGGCTGGCCACGGCGCTGACGCTACCGCCTCCGCTGTGAAATGATGGCGCATTCATTTTCCGTGCTGACCCTCCGCGGAGGCCCCGCCATGCTCACCATCGCCACCCTGCTCGAGCGCCAGGCCGCTCGGCACGCGTCCACCGTCGCCCTCGTGGACGAGGCCACGGACCGGTCCTGGACGATCCGGGACCTCGAGGTCGCCAGCCGCGCCGTCGCCCACGCCCTCGCCGACCTCGGCGTGGCCCACGGCGACCGCGTCGGGCTGCTGTCGGCCAACCACCCGTCGATCGTGCCCACCTACCTGGCCGTGGCCCGCCTGGGCGCGGTCCTCGTGCCGGTGAACGCCCGGCTCACCGCGCCCGAGATCGGGGCCATCGCCGCCGACGCCGGCATCAGCGCCCTCGTCGCGGACCGGGGCCTGGCCGAGGTGGCCACGGCCGTGGCCGGCGAGCTGCAGCTGCCCGTCGAGCGTCGCCTCTGGATCGGCGACGGCGACGCCCCCGCCGAGGGGCGGGACCTCGAGCCGGTGATCGCCGCCACCGCGGACCCGGGCCCCCTCCAGGTGGCCCAGCCCCCGGTGCCCGAGGACCTGCTCTACCTGATGTACACCTCCGGCACGACCGGGCGGGCCAAGGGCGCGATGCACACCCACGCCACCACGATGGCCGCCACCTCCGCGGTGCTCGAGGGCATGGACTACCGGCCCGGCGACAAGTACTTCAACGTGATGCCGCTGTTCCACGTCGCCTCGCTGGCGATGGTGAACATCTGCCTGGCCCGGCGCTGCACGATGGTGCTCGGCCGTGCCTTCGACCCGGCCGGCACGTGGAAGACGATCGCCGATCACCGGGTCGACGCCATGATGGCGGTGCCGGCGATGCTGCAGGCGATGGACGCCACCTTCGACCCGTCGCTCGACACGAGCAGCCTGCGGGTCCTGTCGAGCGGCGCCGCCCCGGTGCCGCTGCCGCTGCTCGAGCGGTTCCACGAGCTCGGCATCGACATCGTGCAGGCCTACGGGCTGACCGAGGCCGGCGGCGCCGTGTCGGTGCTCGACGCGGCCGACGCCGTCACCCACCTCGGCAGCGCCGGCAAGGCCCTCCTGTCGCTCGAGCTGCGCATCGAGGACGAGGACGGCAACGAGCTGCCCCCGGGCGAGCCGGGCGAGATCGTCGTGCGGGGGCCGTCGATCACCACCGGCTACTGGCAGCTCCCCGAGGTCACGGCCGAGACGATCCGCGACGGCTGGTTCCACACCGGCGACGTCGGCGTCCTCGACGAGGAGGGCTTCCTCACGATCCGCGACCGGCTCAAGGACATGCTCATCTCCGGCGGTGAGAACGTCTACCCGGCCGAGGTCGAGTCCGTCCTGCTCGGCCACCCGGCGGTGGCCGACGTCGCCGTGATCGGCCAGCCCTCGCCCCGGTGGGGCGAGTCGGCCGTCGCCGTCGTCGTGCCGGGCGAGGGCTTCGACCCCGACGAGCTGATCGCCTGGAGCCGCGAGCGCCTCGCCGGCTTCAAGGCTCCGAAGGCCGTCGTCACGGTGGACGCGCTGCCCCGCAACGCCAGCGGCAAGATCCTGAAGCACGAGCTGCGCGACCGCTTCCCGGGGCCCGCCCCGGAGTGATCGAGCCGTAGCGCCGGCTGGTTTGCGCCCCCCGCCCGGGGGCGGCTCAGATGACGCCGCCCCCGGGCCGCCGGGGCGGACCAGGGGGAGACGTGCGCAACCAGATCACCGAGCTGCTCGACATCGAGTTCCCGATCTTCGCCTTCTCGCACTGCCGCGACGTCGTCGCCGCCGTGTCGAAGGCCGGCGGGCTGGGGGTGCTGGGCGCGGTGGCCCACACGCCCGAGCAGCTCGAGATCGACCTCGCCTGGATCGAGGGGGAGGTCGGCGACAAGCCCTACGGCGTCGACCTCATCGTGCCGGCGCGCTACGCCGGCGACGAGCAGGGCGGCTACACCCTCGACGACATCCGCCGGCTCATCCCGGCCGAGCACCAGGCGTTCGTCGAGGACATCCTCGCCCGCTACGAGGTGCCTGAGCTGCCGCCCGACGAGGACCCCACCCGCGCTCGCGGCGTCGGTCGGGACCTCGGTGGGGCGGCGCCGTTCTCCGCGGCGTCGGCCGGGCCGCAGCTCGACATCGCCCTCGCCCACCGCACCGCGTTCGTGGCCAACGCCCTCGGCCCGCCCCCGCCGTTCCTGATCGAGCGGGTGAAGGAGGAGGGCCGCCTCGTCGGCGCCCTGGCCGGCGCCGCCGCCCACGCGGCGCGCCACGTGGCCGCGGGCGTGGACATCGTCGTCGCCCAGGGCTACGAGGCCGGCGGCCACACCGGCGAGATCGGCTCGATGGTGCTCATCCCGGAGATCGTCGACGCCGTCGCACCGGTGCCCGTGCTCGGCGCCGGCGGCATCGGCCGAGGCCGCCAGATGGCCGCGGCGATGGCCCTCGGCGCCCAGGGCGTGTGGTGCGGGTCGGTGTGGCTCACCACCGAGGAGGCCGAGACCCACCCGGTGGTCAAGGAGAAGATGCTCGCCGCCGGCTCCGGCGACACCGTGCGGTCCCGGTCGATGACCGGCAAGCCGGCCCGGATGCTGCGCACGGCGTGGACCGACGAGTGGGACCGCCACGACACCCCCGACCCGCTCGGCATGCCGCTCCAGCCGCTCCTCACCGGCGTGGCCCAGGCCCGCATCAACCGGGGGGCGATGACCCCGGGCTCCGGGGCGGAGAAGCTGGCCGGCTACTTCGTCGGCCAGATCGTCGGGACGATGAACCAGCGCAAGACCGCTCGCCAGGTCGTGTTCGACATGATCGACGAGTTCCTCGAGGCGGTCGAGGCGCTCAACCGCCAGCTCCCGAGCTGACCCGCACCCGCCCGGACGGGCCCGGGCGACCGGTCGGCAGTAGGTTCGGGCCATGGCATCGGAGATCCTGGAGGTCGACCTCCTCGCGTTCGAGCAGGGCGACGCCACCCAGCGACGGGCGGTCGTCGACGGCGTGCGCCGCAGCCTGGAGACGGGCTTCGTCTACACGAGCCACGACCTCCCCGAAGAGGTCATCGACGAGGCCTACGACAAGCTCGCCGAGTTCTTCTCCATGGACCAGGAGACCAAGCAGCGCTTCGTCGCGCCCGGCTCCCACGGCCAGACCGGCTACACGGGTCTCCTCGTCGAGACGGCGGCGTCGATGGACGTGCCGGACTGGAAGGAGATGCTCAACTGGAGCGACGAGCCGCCGATGGGCCACCCGCTGCGCCGGAAGTACCCGCACCGGTACATGGACCAGGTCCTGCCCGAGGAGGCCGTGCCCGGCATCACCGAGGTGCTGATGCTCTTCCACCGCCGCATCTACGACCTCCAGCGGCGCTTCCTGCGCATCATCGCCGTCGGCCTCGGCGCCCACGAGGACTACTTCGAGTCGATGCTCCCGAACGGCTCCACCCTCACCCGGGCCATCCGCTACCCACCGATGCCCGAAGCCCCCGGCGGCGGCCAGCACGTGTGGGCCGGCGAGCACGCCGACATCAACCTCATCACCGCCCTGCCCCGGGCCACGGCACCCGGCCTCCAGGTCCTCACCGAGGACGGCTGGGTCGACGCCATCGCCCCCGAGGGCAAGGTGATCATCAACACCGGCATGATGCTCGAGGTGATCTCGAACGGCGTGATCCCGCCGGGCGTGCACCGGGTCGTCGCCGCGGAGGGGTACGAGGGGGAGCGCTACAGCGTCGTGCAGTTCTGCCACCCCACCCCGTGGACGATCCTGTCGCCGCTGCCGTCCTGCTGCACCCCGGAGCACCCCGCTCGCTTCGCCCCGATCGAGGCGGGCGACAAGCTCGACGAGGTGCTCTGGCAGATCAACCTCATCGAAGACGCCCGCCGCGTCGGCGACTGACGGAGGCGTGCGGACGCTCGTCGATCGGCTGCTCGACCGGCTCCCGGGGCCGGTCGGCGAGATCGTCCGAGCGCTGGTCCACGAGTGGGAGGACGACCGGGTGCCCGGCGTGGCCGCCGAGGTGGCGTTCTTCGGCCTGCTCGGCCTGTTCCCGTCGCTGCTCGCGGTGGCCGCCACCCTCGGCTCGCTCGACGGGTTGGTGGGGCAGGACCTGGCCGACCAGACCCGCGAGGCCGTCGTCGACTGGCTGCAGCGCTTCCTCACCGCCGAGGCCGGGTCCACCGTCCAAGCCGTCGAGGACCTGTTCCAGGAGGCCAGCCCCGGTGCCCTCACCACGGGCGTCGTGGTCGCGCTGTGGGCGGCGTCGCGGGGCTTCACCGCCGTCGTCAACGGCCTCGACGTGGTCTACGACCTCGAGGAGCGACGGCCCTGGCTCCGCCGGCGGCTCGTCGCCCTCGGCCTGGCCCTCGGCACGGTGGTGGTCGTGGCCGCCCTCGTGGCGATGCTCGTGGTCGGGCCGCTCCTCGGCTCGGGGGCCGAGCTGGCCGAGCGCATCGGCGCCGGGCGGGCCTTCGCCGCGGCGTGGGACTGGGCGCGCTGGCCGGCGATGCTCGTCGCGCTCGCGGCGTGGACGGCCACGATCTTCCACCTGGCACCCAACCACCGCACTCCGTGGCGGGCCGACGTGCCGGGCGCCGTGCTCACGACCGGGCTGTGGGTGCTGCTGTCCGTCGGCCTGCGGGCCTACCTGGCCCTCGCCCCCGGCTCGAACCAGGTGCTCGGCGCCCTCGGCGGGGTCCTCATCGTGCTGCTCTGGCTCTACCTGCTGGCTGTCGGGCTGCTCCTCGGCGGCGAGCTCAACGCGATCCTGCTGGCGCGGGCGCGGGCGGCGGCGCCGGCGCGCGAGCGGTGAAGCTGGCCGCAGGTGCCCGACCGCCCGGGCGCCGCCCTCGATAGGTTGACCCCCGTGCTGACCCAGGCCGTCGATCCCGACCTCGTGCAAGAGGTCTGCGGCGAGAACCCCACGTTCATCTGCCGCGAGGTGCTCGAGCGCACCGAGAGCCGGCGCTGGGCCGAGGTGGCCGACATCTTCTTCGCCAAGCCGCTCACGATCCTCCTGATCGTGGTGATCGCCTGGGTGGTCAACCGCCTCGCCCGGCGCGTCATCACCCGCTTCGAGCGCTCGCTCGCCGGCGACACGCCGCCCAGCCGCCGCCTGAAGCGCAAGCTGCGGCACACCGCCATCGGCCAGCGGCTCCCCGAGAGCGTGCTCGACACGAGCATCTACTCGGCTCGGGCCGTGGCCCGCGCCCAGACGCTCGGGGTGGTCCTGCGGTCGATCGTCACGTTCGCGATCTGGACGATCGCCGCCATCGCCATCCTCGGCGAGCTCGGCATCAACCTCGGGCCGCTCGTGGCCAGCGCCGGGATCGCCGGCGTGGCCCTCGGCTTCGGCGCGCAGAGCCTCGTGCGCGACTTCCTGGCCGGCATCTTCATCCTCGTCGAGGACCAGTACGGCGTGGGCGACGTCATCGACGTCGGGGAGCTGAGCGGCACCCAGGTGTCGGGCACGGTCGAGGCGGTGTCGCTGCGCACCACCCGGCTCCGCTCGGTCGACGGGACCGTGTGGCACGTCCCCAACGGCACGATCCTGCGGGTCGGCAACATGAGCCAGCAGTGGGCCCGGGCGCTGCTCGACATCGCCGTCGCCTACGGCACCGACATCGACCTCGCGCAGCGGGTGATCAAGGAGACCGCCGACGCGCTGGCCCAGGAGCCCGAGTGGCGGCACCACATCCTCGAGGAGCCCGAGGTGTGGGGCGTCGAGTCCTTCGGGGCCGACGGGGTGATCATCCGCCTCGTCGTCAAGACGCGACCCTCCAAGCAGTGGGTCGTCATGCGGGCGCTGCGGCGTCGCCTCAAGCTGGCCTTCCACCAGGCCGGCATCGAGATGCCGTTCCCGCAGCGCACCGTGTGGATCCGCCACGCCGGCGACAACGTGGCGGAGCCCTTCGACCCGCCGCCCCGGGCGGCCGACGGCGACGGTGCGCCGCCCACGGCGGAGCCGGAGCGGGCCGCCGACGACGAGCCGGCTGCCGCCGACGGCACGGGCGACGAGCGCGACGACGGCGACGACGAGCGATCGGCTGGGATCTCGGTCCCACCGGCCGACGAGTCGATCCGGGCCAAGGGCGCCCCCGAGGAGGCCTGAGCCCCGATCAGGCGCTGAGGCGGCGGGCGATCAGCCCTTGGGCGGCTCGTCGCCGAGGGTGACCTCGACGGCGAAGCCGTCGGCCTCGGCCACGGTGAGCTCGTCGACCACCCCGGCGCTGCGGACGTCGTCGAGCGCCTGCTCGAGGGCGGCGAGGCGCGCCGCGGCGTCGCGCACGACCACCGTGGCCACCGGCGTGCGCATCGACCGCTTGGCCTCGGACTTGGCCCGGCGGATCTCGCCGAGCACCTCGGCGGCGACGTTGAGGACCTCGGGGTCGCCCGCCCCGGCGGCGTCGCGCAGCGGGGCCGCCTCCGGCCAGGAGGAGCGGTGGATGCTCCCCTCCTGCCACCACGACCAGACCTCCTCGGTGACGTAGGGCAGGAACGGGGCGAACAGCTTGAGCAGGGTCTCGAGGGCGAGGCGCAGCGCGGCCTTGGCCGACTCGGCCCCCGGCCCCTCGCTGTAGGCCCGGTTCTTCACCAGCTCGAGGTAGTCGTCGCAGAACGACCAGAAGTGGGCCTCGGTGCGCTCCAGCGCCCGGGCGTAGTCGAAGCCGTCGAAGGCCCGCGTCGCCTCGTCCACGAGGTCGGCCAGCCGGACGAGCATCGACCGGTCGATCGGGACGCTGATCCCGGCGCCGGCCGCGGGCTCACCGAGCCCCAGCGCGAACTTCGACGCGTTGAGCAGCTTGATGGCCAGGCGCCGGCCGATCTTCATCTGCCCCTCGTCGAAGGTCATGTCCATGCCCGGGCGGCCGTTGGCCGACCAGTACCGGACAGCGTCGGCGCCGTGGCGCGCGATCAGCGTGACCGGGTCGTCGGGCATGTTCCCGGCCGACTTCGACAGCTTCTTGCGGTCCGGGTCGACGATGAACCCCGAGATCGCCGCGTTCCGCCACGGCAGCGTGTCGTGCAGGTAGTGGCTGCGGACCACCGTGGAGAACAGCCAGGTCCGGATGATCTCGTGGGCCTGGGGGCGCATGTCCATCGGGAACGTGCACTCGAAGAGGTCGGGGTCGTCCTCCCAGCCGCAGACGATCTGCGGGGTGAGCGACGACGTGGCCCACGTGTCCATCACGTCGGGGTCGGCCGCGAACCCGCCGGGCTGGTTGCGCTGCGACTCGTCGTAGCCGGGCGGGACGTCGGTGGTCGGGTCGACGGGCAGGCTCGCCTCGTCGGCCAGGATCGGCGAGAGGTGGTCGACCACGCCGTCCTCGTCGATCGGGTACCAGACCGGGAACGGCACGCCGAAGAAGCGCTGGCGGGTGATGTTCCAGTCGCCCATCAGGCCGTTGACCCAGTTCTCGTACCGGACCCGCATGAAGTCCGGCCACCACTGCAGCTCCTTGCCCCGGGCCAGCAGCACGTCCTTCGGCGGGTACTTGATGAACCACTGCTGGCTCGTGACGATCTCGAGCGGCCGGGTGCCGTTCTCCCAGAACTTCACGGCGTGGGTGATCGGCCGCGGCTCGCCCTCCATCGCCCCCGCCTCGGCGAGCAGCTCCACGATGCGGGCCTGGGCCTGCTTCACGGTCTTGCCGGCCAGCTCGTCGTAGGCGGCCTGGGCGGCAGCCGGGTCGGTCGACTCCCAGCCCTCGTCGCCCCAGGTGACGGGGCGCAGGCGGCCGTCGCGCTGGACGATGGCCCGCACCGGCAGCGACAGCTCCCGCCACCACGTGACGTCGGTGGTGTCGCCGAAGGTGCAGATCATGGCGATGCCGGTGCCCTTCTCGGGGTCGGCCAGCTCGTGCGCCACGATCGGGACCTCCACCTTGAACAGGGGGGTGGTGGCGGTCTTGCCGAAGAGCGGCTGGTAGCGCTCGTCGTCGGGGTGGGCGACGACGGCCACGCAGGCCGGCAGCAGCTCCGGTCGGGTGGTGTCGATGAGGAGCGCCTCGCCGCCGGGACCGGTGAAGCGCAGCTTGTGGTAGGCGCCCGGCAGCTCCTTGTCGGTGAGCTCGGCCTGCGCCACCGCGGTGCGCATGTCGACGTCCCACAGGGTGGGGGACTCGGCCCGGAAGGCGAGGCCGTCGCGGACGAGGCGCAGGAACGCCCGCTGGCTCGTGCGGGTGGCCTTGGGGCCGATCGTCGTGTACGTGTGCTCCCAGTCGACGGACAGGCCGAGCGTGGCCCACAGGTCGTGGTAGGCCGCCTCGAACTCGGGGACGACCTCCTCGCACAGCTCGATGAAGTTGGGACGGCTGATCGGGACCGGCCGGGCCTTCTTGTCGACCTTCTCCGGGCGGGTGAAGTCCGGGTCGTAGGGGAGGGTGGGGTCGACGATCGTGCCGGTGAGGAGCTGGACGCGGCGCTCGACGTTGAGGCCGTTGTCGTCCCAGCCCATCGGGTAGAAGACCTCCTTGCCCCGCATGCGCTGGTACCGGGCGACGAGGTCCGTGTGCGTGTAGCTGAAGACGTGGCCGGGGTGCAGGTTGCCGCTCACCGTGGGCGGCGGGGTGTCGATCGAGAACACCTCGTCTCGGCGCTTGGTGCGGTCGAAGCGGTACGTGCCGTCGGCTTCCCAGCGAGCCCGCCACTTGGCCTCGAGACCGTCGATCGTCGGCTTGTCGGGGAGCGTGGTCACGATGGCGCAGGGTACCCCCCGCCCCCTCGAAGGCCCGAACCGGTGGGCGCCTGCCGCCGCGGCGGTCGGCCCGAACCGGGCGGAGGGGTAGGTTCTGGGCGACCGCGTCCTCCGGGGGGGGAGCCATGGACCAGACCACGACACCAGACCGCTCGACCATCCGCAGCCTCATCGGCTCGTCGTCGGAGGCCTGGGCGAACCCCCACCCGCACTACCACCGGCTGCGGGCCGAGGCCCCGGTGCACTACGTGCCCGAGCTCGACGAGTACGTGCTCACCCGCTTCGACGACTGCGAGCGGGTGCTGCGGGACCCGACGATGAGCTCGGACGCCACCCGGCGCAACGTCCAGCTCCGCAACGGCGCCCGGCAGGCGGCCGGCGACGGTCGGGTGCCGTCCATGCTGTTCATGGACCCGCCCGACCACACCCGGCTGCGCAAGCTGGTCAGCAAGGCGTTCACGCCCCGCACCGTCGAGCGGCTCCGGCCCCACGTGGCCGAGCTCGTCGACGGGCTGCTCGACCAGGTCGACCCGGCGGGCTTCGACCTCATCGAGTCGCTCGGGTACCCGCTGCCGGTCACGGTGATCTGCGAGCTGCTCGGCATCCCCACCCAGGACCAGGGGATGTTCGGCCCGTGGAGCAGCGCGGTGTCCCGCATGCTCGACGCCGACCTCGACGAGGCCACGATCCAGGCCGGGGTCGTCGCCTTCGTCGAGCTGATGTCGTACCTCGACGGGATCCTCGAGGAGCGCCGGGCGAACCCCCGCGACGACCTCCTGTCCGGGCTGATCGCCGCCGAGGAGGCCGGCGACCGGCTCACCGAGGAGGAGCTGCGCTCCACGGTGCTGCTCCTCTTCGTCGCCGGCCACGAGACGACCACGAACCTGATCGGCAACGGCATCACGGCGCTGCTGCGGCACCGGGACCAGTGGGAGCGCCTCGTCGCGGACCCGTCGCTGGCACCCGGGGCGGTGGAGGAGGTCCTGCGCTTCGACGGGCCGGTGCACCTCACCGGCCGCACGGCCACCGTCGAGTGCGAGGTGGCGGGCGTGACGGTCACGCCCGGCCAGGGCCTGCTCACGCTCATCGCCGCCGCCAACCGGGACCCGGCCCGCTTCCCGGACCCGGATCGGCTCGACATCACCCGCCCGAACCCCCACCACCTCGCGTTCAGCCACGGCATCCACTACTGCCTGGGGGCGGCGCTGGCCCGCCTCGAGGGCCAGGAGGCGTTCAAGGCGCTGGCCACCCGGTTCCCCCACCTCGAGCTGGCCGAGGAGCCCGTCCACCGCGAGCACTTCGTGCTCCGCGGCTACCAAGCCGTCCACCTCCGCGCCTGACGCGACGTCGCGGTGGCCATCTGAGCCGCTGCGGCTCGGAACCGCACGGAGGCGTCGGCCATGATCAAGGGGTGACGGACGCCGAGACGCCGACCCCCGGGCTCGAGGAGCTGCGCTTCTTCGACACCCGCACCCGCCAGGTCCAGCGCTTCGAGCCGCTCGACCCGCCCCGGGTCGGCATCTACACGTGCGGACCCACCGTCTACGCCCCGCAGCACCTCGGCAACATGCGCAGCCAGCTGTTCCCCGACCTGCTGCGCCGGGTGCTCCTTGCCGCCGGCTACGAGGTCACCTACGTCACCAACATCACCGACGTCGGCCACCTCGTCTCCGACGCCGACGAGGGCGACGACAAGATGGAGGCCGCCGCCGCCCGGGCCGGCACCACCGCCGCCGACATCGCCGCCCGCTACACCGAGCAGTGGCAGCAGGACCGGCGGCGGCTCGGCTGCCTCGAGCCCGACGTGCTGCCCCGCGCCGCCGACCACATCGCCGAGCAGATCGAGATGGTGAAGGCCCTCGAAGCCAAGGGCCACACCTACGTGATCGACGACGGGGTGTACTTCGATGTCTCCACCTTCCCCCGCTACGCCGAGTTCGCCGGGCTCGACCTCGACGAGCTGGAGACGAGCGGCCGCATCGAGCGCATCGAGGACAAGCGCCACCCGGCCGACTTCGCACTCTGGAAGCTCACCCCGCCCGGCGTGCGCCGCCAGCAGGAGTGGGACTCCCCGTGGGGCCGCGGCTTCCCGGGATGGCACATCGAGTGCTCGGCCATGGCCACCAAGCACCTCGGCACCCAGTTCGACATCCACACCGGCGGCATCGACCACGTCCGCGTCCACCACACCAACGAGGTGGCCCAGAGCGAGTGCGCCCTCGGCGTGCACCCCTGGGTGCAGCTGTGGATGCACAACGAGTTCCTCGACCTCGGCGGGACCAAGCTCTCCAAGTCGGCCGGCCACGTGCTCACCGTCGACACGCTCGTCGAGCGGGGCTACGACCCGCTCGCCTTCCGCTACTTCTTCCTCCAGGCCCAGTACCGCCAGCAGCAGGACTTCACCTGGGAGGCGATGGACGCTGCCGCCACCGCCCACCGCCGCCTCGTCGGCCACGCCGTCGCCGCCCGCGAGGCCGGTGGCGCTCCGGACCCGGCGCGCATCGAGCCCTACCGCCGTCGCTTCTGGGCGGCGCTGGCCGACGACCTGAACGCGCCCGCCGCGCTGGCGGTGGTGTGGGAGGCGGTCCGCGCCGACGGGCTCGACCCGGCCGACCGCTGGGCGTTCCTGGCCGACGCCGACCGCGCCCTGGGCCTCCAGCTCGACACGGCCGAGCTGCCCGCCGCCGACGAGTCCGGCAGCGACCCCCGCATCGACGCCCTGGTGGCCGAGCGGGCCGCCGCTCGAGCGGCCAAGGACTGGGCCACCAGCGACCGGATCCGCGACGAGCTGGCCGCCGAGGGCATCGAGCTGATCGACACCCCCACCGGCACCACCTGGCGCCGGCGCGCCTGAGCGTCAGCCGCGCCGGCGGTGCCGGAGCCCGAGGGCGCCGGCCACGGCGGCCGCCCCGGCCACCAGGAGCCGCCGGTTCCGGCGCCGCCGCCGCTGATCGGCCAGCGGCGACGGGGGCGGATCCTGCTCGCCGGCCGGCCGGCGGTGGGTCGGCTCCGGGTCGACCAGGTGGGGGCGGCCGGCGGCCGGGGTCGTCCAGCGGCGACCCACCTGGGTGGGTGCCTCGCCCGCCGGGTCGACCCACCACCACGTGGCGGTGGCCTCGTGCTCGGTGAGGGCCAGCACGAGGAACCCGTGGTGGAGCGCGTCCACCCAGCGGACCCCGGGCAGCTGGTCGGCGAGCGACGGCCCGAGCCGCTCGCCCACGCCGGCCGGGAACAGCTGGCCCATCGGCGTGGTGGCCGCCGGTGGGCAGACCAGCTCGACGGCGACCGGCGTCCCGTCCTCGTCGGCGGGCCCCTCGATCGCCCACGACGAGTGGATGTCGCCGGACAGCACCACGTTGCGGGCGCCGCGCTGGCCGAGCGCGGCGGTGAGCCGGCGACGGGCGGCCACGTAGCCGTCCCACTGGTCCGTGTTGCAGGCCCGGCCGTCGACGACCGCGTACTTCTCGGGCAGGAGCCCGTCGAGCGCGTCGGGCGCCTCGATCGTGAGCTCGCTGACCACGGTGCCGCTCAGCACGACGAGCCACCGCGGCGTCGGGTCGGCCAGCAGCGGGCCGATCCGGCGCTCCTGCGCCTCGCCGAGCATCGTGCGGTCGGGGTCGTCGGCGGGGAGCGAGCCCTCGAGGCCCGCCTGCTCGTCCCGGTGGGCCCTGGTCTCGGTGGCGACGATGCGGGCGAAGCGCCCGGCGTCGAGCGCCCGCCACGCGGTGGCCGGGTCGGAGGGGTCGGCCAGGCGCTTGGGCAGGTACTCCTGGTGGGCGGTGAGCGCCGCCTGCTGCCGCTGCGCCCACGGCCCCTGTGCCACCTCGTCGTGGGTCTTCGCGCCGCCGGCCCACGCGTTGTCGGCCAGGTCGTGGTCGTCCCACACGACCACCATGGGGTGGCGGGCGTGGAGCGCCTGCAGGTCCGGGTCCCGGCGGGCCTGGGCGTGGCGACGCCGGTAGTCGTCGAGCGTGACGCAGTCGTGGTCGGGGTCCGGTCGCCGCTCGGCGATGTCCGCCTTGGTGTCCTCGTAGACGTAGTCGCCGAGGTGGACGACGACGTCGACGTCGGTGCGGGCCAGCTCCCCGTACACGGCGAAGGTGCTCTGCCCGTAGCGGGCGCAGCACGTGACGCCGATC
This sequence comes from Acidimicrobiales bacterium, assembly GCA_035303865.1. Taxonomy (GTDB): domain Bacteria; phylum Actinomycetota; class Acidimicrobiia; order Acidimicrobiales; family VFJN01; genus VFJN01. The sequence continues at coordinate 2,668 of DATGRC010000093.1, read as the reverse complement.
CGGAGGTGGTCGGCGCCGTCGGCGGGCAGGGTGCGGGTCCGCCCCACCGGCGACGGGCGGCCCTGCGCGGTGAACCGGTACCAGTACGCGGTGGCCGGCTGCAGGCCGTCGACCTCCACCTGCACGATCCCGGTCTCGGGCGCCGCCTCCTGCTTGCCGCGGGCCACGATGTCGAAGAAGGCCGGGTCGGTGGCCACCTCCCAGTGGCAGGTGCCGCCGCCGTCGACGGCGCACCACAGGATGACGCTGTCGGTGGTCGGGTCGAAGCTGGCCACGCCGAGGTCGAAGGGCGGTGCGGCCGGCGGGTCGTCGACCGGCGAGGTGATGGGGCCCTGCTCGCTCACCCGCGGATGCCCCGGAGCCCGTTCCACGCGAAGTCGGCGATCAGGCGGGCCAGCGCCTCGGGGTCCTCCCGGTCGGCGTCGGCCATCCAGGTGCGGCTGGCCCCCTCGGCCAGGCCGACGAGGCCGTGCGCGAGGCGCCGCCGGGCGTCCTCGTCGAGGCTGGGCACGTCGATGAGCGCGGCGATGGCCTCGGCGATCGCCGCCTCGACGAGCACCACCATCCCGGCGAACTCCTCGTCGCGGCGGGTGCCGCCGCCGAAGAGCACCCGGAAGGCGGCCTCGTTGGCCGCCACCCACCGGAAGTAGGCGAGGAAGCCGAGCTCCACCTGCTGCTGCGGGGTGCCGGCCGCGGACGTGGCCTCGGTGATCTCGGCGAGGAGCTGGTCTCCGACGTCGCCGAGCACCTCGCGGTAGAGGTCGCGCTTCGACCGGAAGTGCTGGTAGAGGACGGGCTTCGTGACCCCGGCCGCCTCTGCGACGTCGTTCATCGACGTGGGGTGGAAGCCCCGCTCGCCGAAGACCTGCAGGGCCACCTCCAGCAGCTGCTGGCGCCGTCGGGCGGCGGGCAGCCGGGTAGCGGGGGGACGCACGGACACGCCCCGATCGTAGGGCCAGCCGGCAGGAACCCCGTCGCCAGAGGGCGAACACTGCGCCGTGCGGCCACCGAAGCAGACCCCGTCGATCACGGCTCGCCGACCGGCTGAGCCGTTCCGGCCGCTCCCGGCGCGCGCCCTCGGGGTCAGCCTGCTGTCGGTCCGGGCTCGCCGGCGCCGCTACCGGGCCGGGCTCCCGCCCCGCTCGGGCGAAGCCGGCGGCTGGTAGCCCCCGTCCTCACGATCGCGAAGGGCCCGGCCGCTGGGGGCCGGGTCCTTCGTGATGCCGCCCGGCGGTCGCCGGTGCGGGATCAGCCCTCGCCCTGGATGAGGGTGGCCAGCTGGAGGATCGTCGAGCGCCCCTGGCTGCCCGCGGTGCGGGCGACCACCTGCCCGTCGGCGTCGAGGTAGACGGCGAAGGGGTACGACGTCAGCCCGAACGCCTCGGCGGCGGACTGGTGCTCGTCGTCGAGCATGATCTCGCCCTGCCAGTCCTCCCGCTCGAGCCAGCGCACCGGCGGGTGGTTGGGGGCGGTGCGGTCGGTGCCGGTCAGCACGCCGACCACCCGGACGCCGTCCAGCTCGCCGTCCTTCATGAGCTCGACGATCTCGGGCACCTCCCGCTGGCAGTGCGGGCACCAGTGGGCCAGGAAGAACGCGATCGTGGGCTCGCCGGGCTCGCCGATCACCACCACGCCGCCGTCGGGGTCCACGCCCTCCACCCGGGGCGCGGCGTCGCCGACGACGGGGTCGGCGCCGCCGTCGGGGAGGCGGGTGAGGATCGTGCCCTGCACCCCGACCGGGCCGAAGTCGGCCACGTCGCTGCCGTCGTCCTCCGAGGCGGCCAGGGCGGCGATCACCCCGACGACGACCACGACGCCCACCACCGCCAGGATGACGAGGAGGTTCTTGCGCCGATCCGCGCTGGCGGCCGCCCCGGCGGGACGGTTGGGCGACTTCGGGCGGTTGCTCATGGTTCCTCCGGTTCGGGGCGATCGAGGAGCAGCAGGGTGATCACGAGGGCGAAGGCGACGAAGGCCATGCGGGGGATCGTCCAGAACCCGAGGCCCTCGACCCAGCGGATCGTGCACGGGTTGGACGGGTCGCAGCCGCCGCTGGACAGGTCGGGGTTCGTCTCGATGACGTTGTGGTACGCGCTCACCAGGATGCCGAGCCCGGCGACGGCGAGCGCGTAGGGGCGCACCCCGTAGTCCCGTCGCCAGGCGGCGAGGGGCAGCACCACGGCGAGGGGGTACATGGCGATGCGCTGGTACCAGCAGAGCTGGCAGGGGACGAAGTCGGCGACCTCCGAGTAGTAGAGGCTGCCGGCGGTGGCGACCACGGCCACCGCGGCCGCGAGCGGGAGGGCCCACGCGGCCACGTCGTCCACCAGGCGGGCCGCCCCCTCCGAGCGCCGGCCAACCAGCGCCACCGTCCCGAACGCCGCCAGCCCGACCCAGCACGCCAGGGCGAGGAGCGCGAAGAACAGGGACAGCTGCGCAGTGTCCACGCGACGAGGTGCTCCTCTCCTCAACCCTTCTCGGCGGGCACCCTACCGGGGGGTCCGCCGGCTGGGGTCGCGTGGCGCCCTTGGCTCAGGCGACGGCGCCCGAGGCGCGCAGCGCGGCGACCTCGTCGGCGCTGAACCCGTGCTCGCCGAGGACCTCGTCGGTGTGGTGGCCCGGGGGGGCGGGCGGCCGGTCGAGCGTCGCCGGGGTGCGGCTGAAGCGG
>DATGRC010000092.1:0-9973 GCA_035303865.1 Acidimicrobiales bacterium | reverse complement strand
GGTACAGCGCGCTCGACCCGAAGCTGCAGCTGTGGGTGGCGGCCTGCATCTACCGGGGGATGGAGGACGCCCACCGGCTCATCCACGGGGAGCCCACCCCCGAGGTGATCGCCGCCATCTACCCGCACGCGGCCCGCCTCGCCACCACCCTCCAGGTGCCGCCGGAGCGGTGGCCACCCGACCGCGACGCCTTCGAGGCGTACTGGCAGGCCGAGGTGGCCACGATCGAGATGGACGACGTCACCCGCTCCTACCTGTGGGACTTCGCCGGGCTCGGCTTCCTCCCCACCCCGATCCCCCAGCTCTTCGGCCGGTTCCACCGCATCGTCGTCGCCGGCGCCCTCGCCCCCGAGTTCCGCGACGAGCTGGGGCTGCCGTGGGGCCCGCTCGAGCAGCGGGTGTGGGACGTGAACCTGAAGGTCGTCCGGGCGATGCACCGGGTGCTCCCCCAGCCGCTGCTCGAGGCGCCGATCCGGCTGTACCTGTGGGACATGCGCCGGCGCATCCGCAACCGTCGCAACATCCTCTGAGCCCGCCCGGCGGCACCCGCCCCCTGCCCGGGTGCCGGGCGGTACCCTCCCTCGGACCAGACAGGGGGGTGTCGGTTGGGGGTCCTCACAGCGATCCGGTTCGACCTGCGGCGGGCGCCGTTCTCGCCGGCCAGCGAGGCCGACCTCTACCGGGAGTGCCTGGCCATGGCCCGCTTCGCCGACGAGGTCGGCATCCCGTCCATCACGATCCCCGAGCACCACGGCGTGGACTTCGTCGCCTCGCCCACCACCCTCGCCGGGCTGATCCTGGGGGCCACGCAGCGGGCGCACGTGCTCGTCAACGCGCTGCTCGTCCCGCTCCACGACCCGGTCCGGCTGGCCGAGGCGGTGGCCACGCTCGACGTGACGAGCGGCGGCCGCTTCACGCTCGTGGCCGGGCTCGGGTACCGCCACGAGGAGTTCGAGATGGCGGGGGTGGACCGGTCCCGGCGGGGCGCGCTCGTCGAGGAGCACGTCGAGCTGATGATCCGGGCCTGGTCCGGCGAGCCGGTCGAGTGGCAGGAGCGGACGATCGTCGTGCGGCCCGTGCCGACGAGCCCCCCAGCCCGCCTCGTGTGGATGGGCGGAGCCGTGCGCCGCTCGGCCGAGCGGGCCGCCCGGCTCCGGCTGCCGATGTTCACGATGGCCAGCGACCCCGAGCCGCTGCGGGCGATCTACGAGGAGGAGTGCGCCAAGGTCGGCTTCACGAAGGGGTTCTTCTCCCACCCGCGCGGACCGCTGTTCCTCCACGTGAGCGAGGACCCCGAGGCCGACTGGGAGCGCATCGCCCCCTACGCCGTCTACGACGCCACCACCTACCGGGCCTGGCAGACCGGGGACCACGACAACGCCGCCATCACCGACGGCGACACCGCCGCCGAGCTGCGCGCCTCGGGCCAGTGGGTGGTGGCCACCCCCGACGAGGTGCTCGAGCTCGCGCGCCGGGACGGCCTCGTGTCGCTGCACCCGCTCATGGGCGGGATGCCGCCCGAGCTGGGCTGGTCGAGCCTGCGCCTCTTCGCCGAGCAGGTGCTCCCGCACCTGTGAGCTGCCGCCGGGTGATCGGGGGCGGGGCGCCGTGACCGACCGAGACGGCCGGACGACCCGGTCGTCCACACCGACGAGGGGGACCATGGACGCACAGGCGCTCTGGGACAAGCTCGAGATCCACGAGCTGCTGGCCCGCTACGGCCGGGCCGTGGACGACCGGGACTGGGACCTCTACCGGTCCCTGTTCACGCCCGACGCCCACATCGACTACACGTCGGCCGGCGCCATCGCCGGGACGGTCGACGAGGTGGTGGCGTACCTGCGCGACGCGCTGGGGGCGATGCCGTGGACGCAGCACTACCTGACCAACGTCGAGGTGGACCTGGACGGCGACGAGGCCACGGCCCGGGCGATGTTCTTCAACCCGCTGCAGATCCCCGGCCTGGCCGAGCCGTCGTCGTGCGGCGGGTGGTACCTCCACCGCCTCGTGCGCACCCCCGACGGCTGGCGCAGCCGCCAGCTCGTCGAGGACCTCCGCTGGTTCGTCAACAGCCCCTTCACCCGCGACCCGTGACCCCCCGGACCTCCCCGCCACCGCAGGTTCGGTGCTCGGGGCCCAGACGCGGCGGTGCCCCCTCCCGGCGGAGGGGGCACCGGCCTGGCTCCGGGTGCGGCGGGATCAGCGGCGGGCCAGGCGACGCAGGGCGGCACCGAGGCCGGTCAGCGCCGAGCCGGCCGCGCCGAGGGCGACCAGGCCGGCCCCGGTGCGGGGCAGCACGCTGCGGGACTCGTCGGCGTCGAGCACCTCGACCGGCTGGTCCTCGTCGACCTCCTCGTCGACGTCGGGGGTCTCCTCGTCGTCGCCCGGGTCGTCGCTTGGCTCACGGTCGGTCAGGTCGCAGGCGGCCACGAGCGGGTGGCACTCGGGGTCCGGGTCAGGGCCGCAGCCGTGGGTGCAGCCGGGGTCGTCGGTGAGGTCGCCGGGGCCCTCCCCGAGGTCGGGGTTCACCACGGGCCCGTCGTCCTCGGGCGCACCGGCGATCGGGAAGTCGCCCGGCTGGGGGTCGCCGTGGCCCCCACCGCCGTCGATGGGCAGCTCCGGCTGCGGGCCCGGGAGCGGCTCCGGCTGCTGGAGGCCGGGGGCCTTGTCCTTCGGGGCCTCCGGCGTGGGCGCCGGGGTGGGCTGGGCGATCTCACCCGGGCCCTCGAAGCCGCCGTCGTCGTCGGCGAGCACGATCACCAACCCCTGCTGAGCGGGCGGGGTGTCGGCCAGCGCCGGAGCGGCGACGGTGACGGCGGAGCCGAGGCCGAGGGCCCCGGCGAGGAGCAGCTTGGCGGTGCGGGAGGCAGTCATCTCAGGCGGTTCTCCTTCGGTGGCAGCGGGCCGTTCCCGCTGGACACCCGGTAGGAGCACCCCACCCGAGCGGAGCTTGCAGCTTTTCCCGAGGATTCCTTCGCCGGCGATGACGGGCCCTGCACGGTGCCGGTCGGCGGGGCGGGACGGTCTTCGGTCGGGGCGCGGCGGACCAGGGACCTCGGCGCCGCTCGTCTCTGGCGCACTCCCCCCGCCATGAGGAGCGTACGGCAGGAGGGGGGTCTTGCCGCAAGCGAGGGTTCGGCCTGATGATCGTCAGCCGTCGACCTCCTCGGCGGCGACAGGGGCGCACCGCCGGACCCGACCCCCAGCGGGGGCTCGGTCCCGCGCGCCCTCGCACGCCCCCGGGGAACGAGAGGGGAGCTGCATGGCGCCGACGAGCCCGTCCATCGAGGTCGCCGACCTCACCAAGCGCTACGGGGAGGTGGAGGCCGTCCGAGGGGTGTCGTTCGCCGTCGAGCCCGGCGAGGTCTTCGGGCTCCTCGGCCCGAACGGCGCCGGCAAGAGCACGACGATCAACGTGCTGTGCACCCTGGTCCGCCCGAGCGGCGGCCGGGCCCGGGTGGCCGGCTTCGACGTCGCCGCCGAGGCCGACGCGGTGCGGCGCCGCATCGGCCTCGTGTTCCAGGACCCGACGCTCGACCTCCAGCTCACGGCGGCGCAGAACCTCCGCCTCCACGCCGACCTCTACGACCTCGACCGGGCCGTGGTGGACGACCGGATCGACGAGGTCCTCGCACTGGTCGAGCTCGGGGAGCGGCGGGACCACCGGGCGATGGAGCTCTCGGGCGGCATGCGCCGCCGCCTGGAGATCGCCCGGGGCCTCCTGCACGCACCCGAGGTGCTGTTCCTCGACGAGCCGACGATCGGCCTCGACCCGCAGAGCCGCGCCGCGGTGTGGGGCTACGTGCGGTCGCTCCAGGCCCAGGAGGGCACGACCGTGCTCATGACCACCCACTACATGGACGAGGCCGAGCTGTGCGACCGGATCGCCATCGTCGACCGGGGCGAGATCGTCGCCCTGGGCACGCCGGAGGCGCTCAAGGCCAGCGTGGGGGCGGACCGGGTGACGCTGCGCACCGCCGACGACGTCGCCGCGGCCGCCGCGCTGCGGGACCGCTTCGGGCTCGAGGCCGCCGTCGCCGACGGGGCGCTTGCGGTGCACGTCGCCGACGGCGAGGCGTTCGTGCCCCGCCTGTTCGCCGAGCTCGACGTGGCCATCACCTCGGTGACCGTGGCCCGTCCCACGCTCGACGACGTCTTCCTCCGCTACACGGGAGCCTCGCTGCGCGACGCCGACGACGCCCCCGGCCGGGTGCCGAACCTCATGCAGGTCTTCTCGAAGGCGGGCCGGTGACCGCGGCCGTCGCCGGCACGGCGGTGCCGGCCCGCTCCTGGCGCAGCGAGCTGCGGGCGGCGCGCGGCGTGTGGCGCCGCGAGGTGACCCGCTTCCTCGACGACCGGCTGCGGATCGCCACCGCCCTGATCCAGCCGGTGCTGTTCCTGTTCGTGCTCGCCCCCGGCCTCGAGTCGCTGGCCGAGCGCTCGACGGACGGGGTGGCGCTGCGCACGTTCATGTTCCCCGGGGTGCTGTGCATGGCGATGTGGTTCAGCGCCATGGTGAGCGCGGCCTCGCTCGTGATGGACCGCGAGCTCGGGTTCCTGCGGGAGCTGGCCGTGGCCCCGGTGCGCCGCTCATCGATCGTGCTCGGCAAGGGGGCCGGCGCCGTGACCGCCGCGCTCGTCCAGGGCCTGATCCTGCTGGCCCTGGCCGGGCCGGCCGGCGTGCCCTACGACCCGGTGCTGCTCGCCGGGCTCTTCGGGCTGCAGGTCCTCATCGCGGTGGCGGTGACCGCCTTCGGGATCATGGTGGCCACGGTCACCAGCCGGGCACCGACGTTCAACAGCGTGATGCAGGCGCTCGTCTTCCCGGTGGTGTTCCTGTCCGGGGCGCTCTACCCGGTGTCGGGGCTGCCCGCCTGGCTGGGGCTCGTCAACCGGCTCGACCCGCTCACCTACGCGGTCGACCCGATGCGGCGGCTCGTGTTCGCCCACGTCGACGCCAGCGACGCCGCCCGCGCTGCGCTGGCCCCGCCGGTGACGTGGTGGGGCTGGCCGGTGCCGGTGGCGCTCGAGCTGGCGCTGGTCCTCGCGCTCGGCGCGGCGATGCTGGCCGTGGCCATCCGGCGCTTCGGCCGGGCCGGCTGACCCGGCCGGCGACGTCGGCGCCCCGTCGCCCCGACTCCGGGGGCGGGCGCCGACGCCGCGGCCGTCGGGGCAGCTCAGGTCCGGGGTCGGCTCAGCCGACGCCGCCGCCCCGGCGGGCCTTCAGGAGCGCGCCGCCGTCCACGCCGATCTGCTGGCCGGTGATGTAGCGGGCCTCGTCGCTGGCCAGGAACAGGGCCAGGTTGGCCACGTCCTCGGGCTCGACGTACGGGATCGGCATGGCCTGGAAGAACGTGAAGGCCAGCTCGGCGTCCTCGCGGGAGGGGTGCTCGAGGTCGGGCCGGAACAGGCCGTAGAGCCCGTCGTTGTGCAGGAGGTGCGTGTTGCAGTTCGACGGGTGCATCGCGTTGATGCGGATGAACCGCGGCGCCAGGTGCAGCGCCATCTCCTCGACGTAGCTGACGAGCGTGCGCTTCGACCAGCCGTAGCCGGCGCCGCCGGGGCCCATGATCGGGTTGTCGGCCGCACCCGGGACGAGGCCCGCGGTGGAGCCGGTGACGACGATCGAGGAGCCGTCGGGCAGGTGCGGCAGCGACACGGACACCGTGTTCATCACGCCGACGAGGTCGACGTCGGCGGCGTCGACGAAGTCCCCCACCTCGGGCTGGCCCATGGCCATCGGCAGGATGCCGGCGTTGGCGACGACGACGTCGAGGCGGCCCAGCTCGGCCACGCCCTCGTCGATGGCCTCCTTGAGCTCGGCCCGCTCGCGCACGTCGGCCTGGCGGGCGACGATGCGGCGGCCGGCCTCCTTGACGAGGCGCTCGGTCTCGGCGAGGTCCTCGGGGGTGGCCAGCGGGTACGGGTTCGACTCGATCTGCCGGCAGATGTCGAGGGCGATGATGTCGGCGCCCTCCTGCGCGAACCGCACGGCGTGGGCGCGGCCCTGCCCGCGCGCCGCGCCGGTGATGACGGCGACCTTCCCCTCGAGGCGACTGCCCATCGTTCCCTCCTGATCTGAGCCGGCGGGCCCCTCCCGCGACCGATTGAGAATACTCTTTTCGCCGGCCGGGCGCGGCGGGCTCTGCTCGAGGGCCCCCGACGGGCGGGTCCCATACCATGAGGTATGGTACGGAGCGTGTCGACGCTGACCCGCGAGGACTACTTCGAGGAGGCGCTGCGCCTGCTCGCCGAGGGCGGCGCCCGGGCCGTGACGATCGCCGCGCTCTGCGAGCGGCTGGCCGTGACGAAGGGGTCCTTCTACCACCACTTCGAGAGCGGCCCGGCGTTCCTGCGCGACACCCTCCGCTACTGGGAGCGCACCTACGCGAAGCGCCTCGCCGCGGCCGCCGCCGAGGTGGCCGACCCCGAGGCCCGGGTCCACGTGCTCGCCGACATGGCCAGCAACCTGCACCACGAGGCGGAGACGGCCATCCGGGCCCTCGCCCGCAGCGACGCCTTCGCCGAAGAGGTCCAGCGCCGGGTGGACGACGAGCGCATGGAGGCGGTGGCCGCCACGCTGCGCGAGCTCGGCTTCTCGGCCGACGACGCCGAGCGCTACGCGGCGATGAGCCTGGCGCTGCTCGTCGGGGCCCAGCACCTCGGCGCCGACCGCCGCTCGGTGGCCGACGTCCTGCGCGCCCCGATCGACCTCCTCAGCGGTGCCCTCACCGCCCAGCTCCCCACCGGCTGACCCCCTGACCCCTGCCCGCGACCTGACCGAGATCGCACCCCCGGAGACACCATGAGCACCACCAGCACCCCCACCCCCGTCGACGAGTACGCCCGCCTCTTCACCGAGCCGGCCGCCTGGGCCGACATGGACGCCTGGCACGACAAGGCCGGCGAGCTGCGCCGCACCCAGCCGGTGCTGCGGATCGAGCAGGAGGGCTTCGACCCGTACTGGGTCCTCACCCGGCACGCGGACATCTTCGCCGTCGAGCGCGACAGCGACCTGTGGCTGAACACCAGCCAGTCGATCCTCATGCCCCGCGAGCAGTGGGAGGGGATGCTCGCCCAGGGCCTGCCCGAGCCGGCCACGCTCGTGCACCTCGACGGCCAGAAGCACCGCGACCACCGGGCCATCGCCACCCCGATGTTCAAGGCCAACGCCGTCGCCAAGCGCCAGGAGCGCATCGACGAGCTGGCCGACCTCTACATCGAGAAGATGCGCGAGCTGGGCGGCAGCTGCGACTTCGCCAAGGACATCGCCCAGCCGTACACCCTGCGGGTGATCATGGAGATCTACGGCGTGCCCGAGGAGGACGAGGCGATGATGCTCTCGCTCACCCAGGGCCTCTTCGGCGCCGCCGACCCCGAGTTCATGGGCGACGCGGAGAACCCGCTCGAGAGCGCGCTCGGCTCCGTGATGCAGTTCGTGCAGTACTTCAACGACATCACGGCCGACCGACAGGCCTGCCCCCGCGACGACCTGGCCAGCGTGATCGCCAACGCCGAGATCGACGGCTGCCCGATCGGCGACCTCGAGCGGCTCTGGTACTACATCATCGTGGCCACGGCCGGGCACGACACCACGTCGTTCGCGCTGGCCGGCGGCATGGAGGCGCTGCTGCGCAACCCGGACCAGCTGGCGCTGCTCCACCAGGACCCGAGCCTGGCCGCCAACGCCGCCGAGGAGATCATCCGCTGGACCTCGCCGGTGCGGCACTTCCTCCGCTACGCCACCCGCGACACCGAGGTGCACGGCGTCCCGATCCCCGCCGGCGACCGGGTGCTGCTGTCGTACCCGGCGGCCAACCGGGACGAGGAGGTGTTCGTCGACGCCGACCGCTTCGACATCACCCGGCCCGACGCCGACAAGCTCATCTCGTTCGGGGTGGGCGCCCACTTCTGCCTCGGCGCCCACTTCGCCCGCCGCGAGGTGCGCACGATGCTGTCGAAGCTGCTCCCCCAGCTCGAGCGCATCGAGCTGGCCGGGCCGGCCCGCTGGGCGGAGTCCACGTTCGTGTCCGGGGTGAAGCACCTCCCCGTCACCTACCGGTTCCGCTGACCTCACTGCCTCCCGCCGGCCCCGCTCCGGCCGGCGGGAGGTAGAACGGGCGGGCCATGTCGAGCTCCGTCCCCGACGCCCTCGTCAGCGCCGCCGAGCGCCTCTTCGCCGAGCGCGGCTCCACGGCGGTGAGCCTGCGCGAGATCAACGCCGCCGCCGGCTCCACCAACGCGAGCGCGATCCAGTACCACTTCGGCGGGCGGCGCGGGCTGCTGCGGGCCGTGCTCGACAAGCACGAGGCGGCGATCGAGGCCCGCCGCCACGCCCTGCTCGACGCGTACGAGGCGGCCGGCGAGGAGGACCTGCGGGCGCTGTGCGCGGCGCTCGTCGAGCCGCTCGTGGCCGAGCTCTCCGCCGACGGCGGGCCCGGCTACCTGCAGCTCGTGGCCGACCTCTACAACCAGCCGAACCCCACGTTCGACCCGGCCAAGGTGGACGACGCCGCGTCGAGCGTGACCCGCTGGCGCCGGCTCGTGCAGCCGCTCCTCAGCCCGGAGCAGGTGCGCCTCCACCGCCGCTTCGACGCGCTGCGCTTCGCCGTCGCCGAGATCGCCCGCCGGGCCCGCACCGGCCGGCGCGACCACCGGCTGTTCACGAGCCAGCTCATCGACCTCGTGCAGGCGCTGCTCACCGCACCGGTCTCCGAGGAGACCCGCCGCCTCCTCGACCGCTAGGGTCAATGCACTTGCATTAGACCGAGGAGGGGATTGCCGTGGCGTGGGACTTCCAGACCGAGCCCGAGTTCCAGGAGAAGCTGGACTGGATCCAGCGGTTCTGCGAGGAGAAGGTCGAGCCGCTCCACCACGTCTTCCCCTACGCCGTCCGCCTCCCGGACCCGGTGGTGAAGGCGTACGTGAAGGAGCTCCAGCAGGAGATCAAGGACCAGGGCCTGTGGGCCCTCTTCCTCGACGAGGAGCTCGGCGGCCCCGGCTTCGGGCAGCTGAAGCTGGCGCTCGTCAACGAGATCCTCGGCCGCTACCCCTCAGCGCCGCAGATGTTCGGGGCCGCCGCGCCCGACACCGGCAACATCGAGATGCTCGCCGCCTACGGCACCGAGGAGCAGAAGAAGCGCTGGCTCGAGCCGCTCCTCAACCAGGAGATCTTCTCGGCCTACTCGATGACCGAGCCCCAGGGCGGCTCGGACCCGAACCTGTTCAAGACCCACGCCGTGCGCGACGGCGACGAGTGGGTGATCAACGGCGAGAAGTGGTTCACCTCGGCCGGGCGGGTGGCCGACATCCTCTTCGTGATGTGCACGAACGGCATGTTCATCGTGCCCCGTGACACGCCCGGCGTGGAGATCATGCCGGAGCCCCGGAACCACAACCACATCATCTACCGGGACGTCCGCGTGCCCCTCGACCACCTCCTCGGCCCGGAGGACGGCGCCAAGGTCCTGGCCCAGCGCCGCCTCGGCGGCGGCCGCATCCACCACGCGATGCGCACGATCGCCCAGTGCAAGCTGGCCCTCGACATGATGTGCGAGCGGGCCCTCAGCCGCGAGTCGCACGGGAAGATCATCGCCGAGCACCAGATGGTGCAGGAGAAGATCGCCGAGAGCTACGTGAAGCTGAAGATGCTCCGGCTCTACGTGCTCGAGACGGCCTGGAAGATCGACAACTCCTCCACCCAGGAGGCCCGCACCGACATCGCCGGCGTGAAGTTCACGATGGCCCGGGTCCTGCGGGAGATCTCCTTCGACGCCCTGCACATCCACGGCTCGCTCGGCACCACCGACCTCACCCCGCTGCAGGAGATGTACGCCAGCGCCCCGACGATGGGCCTGGCCGACGGGCCCGACGAGGTGCACATCGCCACGGTGGCCCGCCGGATCCTCAAGGACTACCGGCCCCACGAGGGCAACTTCCCCCGGGAGTTCATCCCCTACAAGCGCGAGCAGGC
>DATGRC010000091.1:0-2453 GCA_035303865.1 Acidimicrobiales bacterium | reverse complement strand
CAGACGACGACGAGGTCGAGCAGGGCCGCGCCCAGCGCGGCGGCCACGTAGACGAGGGCCAGGGCGGTGAGGCGGGAGGTGGCGGCGCCCTCGAGGGCGTCGTCGGCGAAGCGGCCCAGGAGCAACGGCAGGGCCAAGCGGCCCCCGAGCGAGAGCGCGAGGACGCCCACGATCCCGGCCATCGACCGGGCCTCGGGGCGCAGCTCGGCGGCGAGCAGGCGCGCCGCCCGGCCGTTGGCGGGCGGCGAGGGGGACGTCACGGTCGACCGACGCGACGCGGCGCGCGCCGGCCCGTCCGAGCGCGTTTCCCGGACCTCGCCGGTCGACCGGCCGGGCGCCGCGCCGCTAGGCTCGGCGGACCTCGGGCTGACATGGGTGGCGCTGCTGCGCCCAGCCCGATGACGCAGGCACGGCGCGCCGCACCCGGCGCCGCAGCCCACCCGACACGTCATCAGGGAGTACCCCCATGCCCACGCTGAACGAGGGCGACTACAAGATCGCCGACCTGTCCCTGGCCGACTGGGGCCGTCGCGAGATCCGCCTCGCCGAGGTCGAGATGCCGGGCCTCATGGCGATCCGGGCCGAGTACGCCGACGCCCAGCCGCTCGCCGGCGCCCGGATCATGGGCTCGCTGCACATGACCGTCCAGACCGCGGTGCTCATCGAGACGCTCACCACGCTGGGCGCCGACGTCCGCTGGGTGTCCTGCAACATCTTCTCGACCCAGGACCACGCGGCGGCCGCGGTGGTCGTCGGCCCGAACGGCACCGTCGACGCGCCGAGCGGCGTGCCGGTCTTCGCCTGGAAGGGCGAGACCCTCGAGGAGTACTGGTGGTGCACCGAGCAGGCCATGCGGTGGCCCGACGGCGGTGGCCCCAACATGATCCTCGACGACGGCGGCGACGCGACCCTGCTCGTGCACAAGGGTGCCGAGTTCGAGAAGGCCGGCGCGGTCCCCGAGGCGAGCGAGGACGACCCGCAGGAGTGGCACGTCGTGCTCGACACGCTCCGGCGCACGATCGCCGAGCGGCCGGGCCGCTGGACCGAGACGGCGGCGGGCATCAAGGGCGTCACCGAGGAGACGACCACCGGGGTCCACCGCCTCTACCAGATGGAGCAGAACGGCACCCTGCTGTTCCCGGCCATCAACGTCAACGACTCGGTCACCAAGTCGAAGTTCGACAACCTCTACGGCTGCCGGCACAGCCTGGTCGACGGGCTGAACCGGGCCACCGACGTCATGCTCGGCGGCAAGGTCGCCGTCGTCTGCGGCTACGGCGACGTCGGCAAGGGCTGCGCCCAGGCGCTGCGGGGCCAGGGCTGCCGGGTGGTGATCACCGAGGTCGACCCCATCTGCGCCCTGCAGGCGGCGATGGAGGGCTACCAGGTCACGACCCTCGAGTCGGTCGTCGAGACCGCCGACATCTTCATCACCGCCACCGGCAACAAGGGCATCATCTCGGCCCAGCACATGGCCCGGATGAAGCACAACGCGATCGTCGGCAACATCGGCCACTTCGACAACGAGATCGACATCGCGGGCCTCGAGCGCATGAGCGACGTGCGCAAGGTCGAGATCAAGCCGCAGGTCCACGAGTACGTGTTCCCCGACGGCCACTCGATCATCGTGCTCGCCGAGGGCCGGCTCCTGAACCTGGGCTGCGCCACGGGCCACCCGAGCTTCGTCATGTCGATGAGCTTCACCAACCAGGTGCTCGCCCAGATCGAGCTGTTCACGAAGACCGACGACTACCCCCTCGGCGTGCACGTGCTGCCCAAGCAGCTCGACGAGAAGGTGGCGCGGCTGCACCTCGACGCGCTGGGCGTGAAGCTGACGAGGCTCACGCCCGAGCAGGCCGAGTACATCGGCGTGCCGGTCGAGGGGCCCTACAAGCCCGACCACTACCGCTACTGATCCGGCGGCTCCCCACCCCCCTCCGGGGTGGGGAGCGCCCCCGCCGGCCGTGCGGGGCGGCTCGCCCCGGCGGTCGGCGCTGCCCCGGGCGACGGCACCGTCAGCCGGGGCAGGCACGCCTGCACCAGCGGGCCGATGGCGACGGCGAAGGCCACCGTGCCGAGCCCGACCGAGCCGCCGAGCAGCCAGCCGGTCGCCAGCGCGGTCAGCTCGATGCCGGTCCGCACCAGGCGGATCGACCCGACGCCCCGGGCGGCGAGCGCGGTCATGAGCCCGTCCCGGGGTCCGGGGCCCAGGCCGGCACCGATGTAGAGGCCGCTGCCCGGGCCCCACAGGAGGACGCCGACGGCGAGGTACGCGAGCCGGGCGCCGAGGCCGGCGGGCGTGTCGAGCACGAGCAGGGCGACGTCGGTGGTGGCGCCGATGAGCACGACGTTGAGCACGGTGCCGAGGCCGGGGCGCTCGCGCAACGGCAGCCACGAGGCGAGCACGACCGCGCCGACGAGGATGCTGACCGTGCCGATGGGGATGCCGGTGC
>DATGRC010000090.1:0-5809 GCA_035303865.1 Acidimicrobiales bacterium | reverse complement strand
GGGCTGCCCATGAGCCGCCACAGGAACGTGGCCATCTGGGCTCGGGTCACCGCGTCGTTGGGCTTGAACAGGCCGGTGCTGCCCACGCCGCTCGTGATGCCCTCCGCCTTCAGCCACCGAACCGCGGCGTCGAAGTAGGCGTTGCCCGGCACGTCCGGGAAGCCGTGGGGCGGGGGCGGCGGCTTCGGGCCACCGGGGTCACCCGGGTCGCTCGGCGCGGTGGGGGTGACCACGGCGGAGTGCGGCGACCAGGCACCGTTGCCGACGGCGTTCCGGGCCCGCACCCGGAACGTGTACGGCACGCCGGCGTCGAGGCCGGTGACCGTGCGGGTGCGGACCCCCGATCCGACGGTGATCGCCGCCTGGGCGGTGCCGTTGCGGTACGGGGTGATGACGTAGCCGGTGATCGGGCTCCCGCCGCTGGCCGGCGCCGTCCAGCTCACGGTGGCGGCGCGCGTGCCGGCGCTGACCTGGGGCGTGGCCACCGTGCCGGGCACGTCGGCCAGGGTGATGGCGCTGGAGGCGGCGGAGTCGGCGCCGATGCCGGTGGCGTTCTTCGCCGCCACCCGGAAGGTGTAGCGGCCGCCGTGCTGGAGCCCCGTGACGGTGCGGCTCACGCCGGTGCCGGTGGTGTTGACGGGTGCCTGGGCCACGCCGTCCAGGTACGGCGTGATCCGGTAGCCGGTGATCGGCCCCTCGCCGGTGATGACCGGTGCGGTCCAGCTCACCGTCGCCTGCCCGATGCCGGGGGTGGCCGTCACGCCGGTGGGGGTGCCGGGCAGGTCGTCGGGGTGGTACTCGTAGCTGCCGACGTCGCAGAGCTCGGACCCGTTGCCGTCGCCGTCGACCTGTCGGCGCGTGGAGTCGTTGGGCAGGGTGACCGGGTTGTACCGGCCCCGCTGGTCGTTGAACAGGCAGTTGCTGTTGCTGTTGCGGTCGATGGCGGGCGACCCCGGGAGCAGGGCGTGGGTCCGGCTGAACCCGCCGTTGTGGGCCAGCGGCCCCACCTTCGGGTCGGCCACGCCCTGCTGGTCGGCCGGCCAGTACAGGTTGCAGGACGTGTCGTCGCTGAGGTTGCCGCCGGCGGTCTCGACGCCGTCGGCGGTGCAGGACCGCTGCGTGTTGCCCACGAGCAGCGTGCCTCGGACCTCCACGCCGACCGTCTCGGTCACGTTCTCGTCAACGTGGATCGCGGCGCTGCTGGTGTCCGTGGTGCGGTTGTGGGCGATGGTCGAGCTGGTCACCCTGATCTTCCGACCCACGCTGCTCGCGACGGTCTCGATGGCGCCGCCCTGCTCGGCCTCGTTGCCCGACAGGGTCACGTGGTTGAGGGTGACGTTGCCGTAGCCCTTGATGGCGCCGCCCCGCAGCGCCTTGTTGTCGGAGAGCGTCATGTATCCGAACTCGCCCGAGGTGCCGCTGGCCGCCACGGCCGCCGCGCCACCGAAGGAGGCGCGGTTGTTGCTCCACTCGCCCGAGCGGACCCACGCCGTCCCTAGGGAATGGACCATCAGCACGCCTCCGGAGTGCGTCGCCTCGTTCCCGCTGGCCAAGACCCGGATCAGATTGGCGTCGGCCCGCTCGCCCACGCACACCGCCCCACCGGAGTAGGCCTCGTTGTCGCGCAGCACGACGTTGTTGAGCGTGACGTGGGTGTCCGGATGGCCGAACTCCTCGAACACGTAGATCGACCCTCCGCAGACCGGGTTGTAGCCGTCGACCAAGGTGATGTTCTGCACCGTGGAGGTGCTGCCGGCGAGGGTGAAGTGGTGCTCGCCGGTGGCTCGGATGGTGATGAGGTTGCCGCCGTCGATCGTCACGGAGCGGTCGAAGAGCTGGCGGCTCGGCAGCGTGATCGTGTGCGGATCCGGGCCGCAGTCGAAGGTCACCTTGGCCCCCTCGTGGGCGGCGGCTGCGCTGAGCGTCTGGACCAGGGCGCTCTGGGTGCAGCTGGCCCGCGTGCCGGTGCCGACGACGAAGTCGGTCTGCGGCAGGGTCGTGAAGGACTGGGTGGGGCCGTAGACCACCGAGCCTCCGCTCGGCGCGTACCGGGCCCGCCAGGTGTAGGTGGTGCCGGGCTGGAGGGTGACGCCGGGCCAGGTGGTGGAGATCGAGCCGCTGTGGCTGCCGGTGATCGAGGTGGGGCTCACGCCGGTGGACACGTTCGAGGTGCTCCCGCCGGTGCCGATCTCGAAGCTGGCCGTGCCCGTCGTGCCCTGCCGGGCGATGGTGGCGCGGGAGGTGGCGGCGGTCTTGGTGATGCCGGTGGTGGATGGCGTGGGGTACGACACCGTGGGGGTGGCCGGGGTGCCCCCACCGCCGGTGAACACGGTGATCGATGACTTCGGGCGCAGGATCGGGTTGCTGTTGCCGTCGATCACGTGGATCCGGCTCTCGAGGGAGGCGTTGGTCATCGATGCCGAGGCCTTGACCGGGATGCGGAGCTCGATCTGCTCGCCCTGGGAGAACGGGAACGCGGGCGCGAACGGGACCGCCTGGGGAGCCGGGACGGACAGGTGCCCGGCCTCGGACCCGGCGCCGAGCTGCTGCGGGCACTGGTTGGCCGGGACCGCCTGGGCGTTGAGGTAGCAGCGGATCGGGTCGGCTGCCGTGACCGCCGGGGTCACGTTGGGCGGGAGCTTGATCTCCACGAAGGCCCGCTGGGTGTCGCACGGGTAGCCGAGGCCAGCGAGGACCACCCGGATCTGGAAGGTCTCGTTGATGACCGGCGCTGGTGCCGCGGTGTCCACGGCCGCTCCGACCAGGGCCCCCATGCCGTACTCCGAGTACGGGTAGCCGCCGATCACGCTGGGGCAGTTGAGGATCGTGCTGTAGGCGATCGGCCCGTCGTTCCACACGGGGGCCGCGGCGGCCGGGGCGGGGCGGGCCAGGTCGACGGCCATCGACCCGGTGACGACGGCGAGGGCGAGGAGGGCGGCCAGGAGGGTGCGGCCGCAGCGGAGGCGTCGGAGAGGCATAGGGGGACGAGCGTCCCGGGCCGGGCCCGCCCTTGGCATCGGGGGAACCCCCAATTCACCCGGATCGTCCGGTCTCGGCGCCGACCCGACGGCGCCGGGGCGGAACCCGCTGACGCGTGAGCGGGCGCGGTGGGTAGGTTGCGCCCGAACCGGAGCAGGGAGGGGAGATGGAGCGACGCAGGCTCGGCGACGGGCTCGAGGTGTCGGCGCTCGGGCTGGGCTGCATGGGGATGTCCCAGAGCTACGGCCCGGCCGACGAGGACGAGTCGATCGCCACGATCCACCGGGCCCTCGAGCTCGGGGTGACGTTCTTCGACACCGCCAACGTGTACGGGCTCGGCCACAACGAGCAGCTCGTGGGCCGGGCCCTGGCCGACCGGCGCGACGAGGTGGTGATCGCCACCAAGTTCGGCATCGCCGGCTGGCGGGACGGCCGCATGCAGATCGACGGCAGCCCCGAGGCGGCCCGCCGCTGCTGCGACGAGTCCCTGGCCCGGCTCGGCACCGACCACATCGACCTCTACTACCTGCACCGGGTGGACCCGCAGGTGCCGATCGAGGACACCGTGGGGGCGATGGCCGAGCTCGTGGCCGCCGGCAAGGTGCGCCACCTCGGGCTCTCCGAGGCGTCGGCGGCCACGATCCGCCGGGCCCACGCCGTGCACCCGATCGCCGCGCTGCAGAGCGAGTGGTCGCTGTTCAACCGGGAGCCGGAGGAGACCGTGCTGCCCACGCTGCGCGAGCTCGGCATCGGGTTCGTGCCGTTCAGCCCGCTCGGGCGGGGGTTCCTCACCGGGGCCGTGCGCTCACCCGACGACTTCGGCGAGGGCGACCTGCGCCGCGGCCAGCCCCGCCTCCAGGGCGAGCACTTCGAGCGCAACCGGGTGCTCGTCGGGCACGTGGAGGCGATGGCGGCCGAGAAGGGCTGCACGCCGGGGCAGCTGGCGTTGGCCTGGCTGGCCGCCCAGGGCGACGACGTGGTGTCGATCCCCGGCACGAAGCGCCGCCGCTACCTCGAGGAGAACGTCGCCGCCCTCGACGTCGAGCTCACCGACGCCGATCTCGCCCGCCTCGACGAGCTCCTCCCGATCGGCGCCGCCTCGGGCGACCGCTACTACGACATGAGCCACCTCGACCGCTGACCGGATCGGCGACCGTAGGCCGCGTCGTCAGGTCAGGCCGAGGCGGCTGGCCAGCGCTTCCGGGGCGACGACGAGGAGCTGGCTCACGGCGCGGCTGATGCCGATGTAGAGGAGCGCGTCGGGCACCTCCGCGGTGTCGGTGGCGAGGACGACCGTGTCGGCCTCGAGGCCCTTGATGCGGTGGACGTTCTCGCAGGCCACGACCCCGTCGGCGCGGTCCTCCCAGCGGCCGAGGCTGAGGTGGGCGCGGAGGTGGTTGCGCACCGCGCTGGTGACGGTGGCGACGACCACGCCGGTGCGATCCCGCTCGTCGGCCTCGACCTCGACGAGCGCGTCGCCCACCACCCGGGTGACCGAGGTCAGATCCTCCGCCCGCACCCACTCGACGCCGAGCCCCTCGGGGCCGATCCTCGGCGCCCGCGCCCCCTGGAGCCGCTTGCGGAGCAGGTCAGCGATCGGGTGGACGTTGCGGCAGTTCGTGACCAGCTCGGCGACGGTCCACCCGTCGTCGGGCTCCGGCGGGCGGAAGCCGCGGGTGTAGATGTCCTGGGCGTCGTCGGCCACCACGAGGAGCCGGCGCGGCCCGTCGGGGTCGAGCAGGTGCTCGAGCATGGCCAGCCAGGCCGGGTGGAAGTCCTGGCCCTCGTCGACGATCACCGTGTCGAACCGGGCGGTCACCTCGTGCCAGTGGCGCACGAGGTGGGACACGGCGGTGACGTTCCACCACTCGTGGTCGGCGTCGTCGGGCACCGGCAGCGGCGGCATGCCCTCGAGCTCGAGGGCCGTGCGCAGGAAGGCGCCGATCACGAGGTCCTCGTCGTGGGGGATCCGCGCTCGCAGGTCGGCGGCCAGCGGGTCGTTGTAGCAGGCGAGCAGCACCCGCTGGCCGTCGCGCCACGCTCGCTGCGCCCACCGGGTGGCGAGGCGGGTCTTCCCCGTGCCGGCCCGGCCGGTGACGAACACCCGGCGGTTGGCGTCGAGGGTCTCGAGCGCGGCCACCTGCATGGCGCACAGCTCGTCGAGGCGGCGGCGGGCCTCCCGGGCCCGGGCGTCGGGGTCCCAGGTGAGGTCGGCGTCGGGGCGGAGCGCGTCGAGGATCGAGGTGACGGCCTCGTCGGTGAGGGCCTGGTGGCAGCGCCACGCGGCGAGGGCCTCGACGGCGTCCTGCGGATCCTCCAGGTCAGCAGCGGTGAGCACCTGACGGCGGTCGATGCCGCCGAGGTCGCCGTCGATGCCGGCGGTGTTGGGCAGCGCGATGCCGTAGGCCACCTCCACGTGGGCGAGGTCCCCGCCGAGGGCCCGGAGCCGGCTCCGCAGCGCGTAGGCGTTCGCGCGGGCCTGGTCGGTGGGCTGGGTGGGGAGGCGGCTGCCCTCGGCGTACCACGCGCCCCCGCGCAGCTGCATCCGGTGGCCCTTAACCTCGAGGTCTACGATCCCCCAGCCCTCGTGGACGAGCACCACGTCGAGCTGGTGATCCCGGTGGGTCTGCAGGGCCACGTCCGGCAGGATGAGCCACCCGTCGGTGAGCCCGTCTCGCAGCAGCTCCACGACCCGCCGCTCCGTGTCGTCGAGCGCGTCGAGCGGGAAGTCCTCCGGAACCAGCCGCCCCACCGCGTCACCTCCCGTCCGCCGCGGCGCTTCCCCCGAGCGCCGCTCCTCGCCCGAACCTACTCAGCCCCGCTCGTTCGG
>DATGRC010000089.1:0-2606 GCA_035303865.1 Acidimicrobiales bacterium | reverse complement strand
GTCACCGAAGTAGTTGCGGATGTGGTTCGCCATGAACGCCACGGTCACGACGATGTCGTCGAAGCCGTGCTCCCGCAGCAGGCGCACGATGTGCTCCATCATCGGGGCGTTGGCGATGGGCATCATCGGCTTGGGGGAGTTCGACGTCAGCGGACGAAGGCGAGTGCCCTCGCCGCCTGCCATGATCACCGCCTTCATGCCCCGACCGTACCCCCTCGCGCCGAACGCGCCGGGCGGACCGCCGAGCGGCGGTCAGACGACGCCGACGCGCCGGGCCGCCCGGCCCTCGGCCAGCGCCCGGCGGGCCAGCGGCACGTAGAGCGCGGCCGCGAGCAGGCTGAGCGCGAGGCCGGGGATCCCCGCCACCCAGGCCAGCACCCGGGCGGTGTCGGCCCAGCCCAGGGTCGAGTGGCTGGCCAGGAACAGCGGGAAGGAGATCATGAGCGCGAACGTCCCGGCCTTGCCCCACCAGGTGACGTCGATCCGGCGGGCGCCGAGCGCGGCCAGCACCAGCGTCGTGCCGCCGACGAGGACCTCGCGCACGAGGACGACGAGGCCGAACCACCGCGGCACCGCCCCGTCGACCAGGATGCCGCCGCCGCCCACGATGAACAGGAGCCGGTCGGCCACCGGGTCGAGGACCTTGCCCATCTCCGAGACCTGCCCCAGGTGGCGGGCCAGGTAGCCGTCGACCCAGTCGGTGGCGCCGAGGGCCGCGAGCAGCCACGCCGCCGCGGCCCGGTTCTCCCGGCCGAACAGCAGGTAGAGGAAGATCGGCAGGCACGCCAGCCGCACCAACGTGACGACGTTGGGGAGGGTGGCGAGGCGCGAGGACGATGTGGTGCCAGCCATCAGGGCCGAAGCGTAGGGTGTCGCGCCGATGGCAACCCTGTTCACGAAGATCATCGAGGGAGAGATCCCGGGCCGGTTCGTGTGGCGTGACGACCGCGCCGTGGTCTTCCTCACCATCGCCCCCATCCGACCCGGCCACGCCCTCGTGGTGCCGATCGCCGAGGTCGACCACTGGCTCGACCTCGAGCCCGACCTGGCGGCCCACCTCATGGTCGTGGCCCAGCACGTCGGCCGGGCCCAGATGCAGGCGTTCTCGCCCACCCGCATCGGCATGATCATCGCCGGGCTCGAGGTGCCCCACTGCCACCTGCACGTCATCCCCATCGACACCGAGGCCGACCTGAGCTTCGCCAAGGCCGACCACGGGGCGGACCCGGCCGCCCTGGACGACGCCGCCGAGCGCCTGCGGGCGGCGCTGCGCGACCAGGGCCACGGCGAGCGCGTCGACGCCGCCCTGCAGCGGGGCTGACCGGCCGGTCGCGCCGGCGGCTCAGCCCAGGCCGTCGAGCGTGGCCGGCTCCGGGGCCGGCTCGATGAGCTCCGGCCCCTTGTTCCGCACGTTGTTGACCAGCGTCGAGACCGGCGTCATCCGGATCAGCCGGGGTGGGGCGGGCACGAGCAGCCGGCCCAGCGTGTCGATGTCGTCGTTGTCGGGGTCGAGCCACTCGTCCCAGGCGGACGGCGGGAGGATGACCGGCATGCGGTCGTGGACCGGGCGCATCGTCTCGTTGGCCGAGGTCGTGATGATCGTGCACGACCGCAGCGGGTCGCCCGTGCGCTCGCCGGCCGCGTCCTTCGGCCCCTTCCAGACCTCCCAGAGGCCGGCGAAGACGAGTGGCTCACCGTCGGTGCGGGTGACGTAGTACGGCTGCTTCCGCTTCTGGCCCGGGACCTTCCGCCATTCGTAGAAGCCGTCGGCGGGGATCAGGCACCGCCGGCGCCGGAACGCGGGCTTGTAGGCGTTCTTCTCGGCCAGGGTCTCGGCCCGGGCGTTGATCATCCGTGAGCCCACCTTCGGGTCCTTGGCCCACACCGGGACCAGGCCCCAGTGGAAGGCGTCGACGCGGCGGACGCCCCCGTCGGCGAGGACGGCGTACACGTCGTTGGTGGGCGCGACGTTGTAGGACGGCTCGAGCAGCGCCTCCGGCGCGGCCGCGTCGAAGTAGCGGGCGATCTGGTCGGGCGGCGAGGCGGACACGAAGCGGCCACACATGCGACCAGACGGTACCGGGCCGGCGAGCCGGTGCCGTGGTGACGGGATCGCGGGCGCAGCGGGCGACGGGCGTGCGCCAGGATGGGCCCGTGAGACGCACCATCACCGGTTCGAACCCCGAGGGGACGATGACGCTCGGCGACCTGCGCGACTTCCTCGCGTCGCTGGACGGTCTCCCCGACGACGCCGCGGTCAAGGCTCGCACGACCATGCTTCGGCGGCGGCTGCGGTCGCTGACCGTCGTGGAGGACGACATCGGGTTCCACGGCTACCTGCAGGCCGTGGAGGGGGCTCAGGAGACGGGGGCGCCGTTGACCCCGCCGTCCGAGCCGGTCACGTCCGGCGACGATGTCGACCCGCCGGACGGGCGGCGCCGATCGCGCCGCAACCGGTCCCCGGTCTGACCCTCAGACCAGGCCCAGCGCCACCATCGCCCGGCTGACCTTGAGGAAGCTGGCGATGTTGGCGCCGACGACGTAGTTGCCGGGAGCGCCGTACTCCTCGGCGGTCATGAAGCAGGTCTCGTGGATGCGGGCCATGA
>DATGRC010000088.1:0-2292 GCA_035303865.1 Acidimicrobiales bacterium | reverse complement strand
CGCCGCGAAGGCCAGCGGCGGGTACGTGGTCAACGCCGTGTGCCCGCTCGTCACCAAGGTCCACCACGAGGTCAAGACCCGGGCCGGGAAGGGCTACCAGATCGTCTACGTGGGCCACGAGGGCCACGAGGAGGCGGTGGGGACGATGGCGGTCGCCCCCGAGGTCATCCACCGGGTGGAGACGGTCGAGGACGTCGACGCCCTCCCCCCGATCGAGCAGCCGGTGGCCCTCCTCGCGCAGACCACGCTGTCGCACCGGGATTGGCAGTCCGTGGCCGAGCGCACCGCCGAGCGGTTCCCCGAGCTGTGGATGCCCGCTCGCAGCGACCTCTGCTTCGCCACCACCAACCGGCAGTCCGCCCTGGGCGCGATCGCCGAGCGCTGCGACGTGGTCGTGGTGATCGGCTCGGCCAACTCGTCCAACACCAGGGCCCTCGAGCGCCTGGCCGTCGACGCCGGCGCCCCCGCCGTCTACCGGGTGAACGGGCCCGACGAGCTGCCCGCCGACCTCTCCGGCGTGGTCGGGGTGACCGCTGGGGCCTCCGCCCCCGAGCAGGTGGTGCAGGCGGTCATCGACCACCTCGCCCCCGTGCACGGCGTGGAGGAGGTGCGCATCACCGAGGAGGACGAGTACTTCCCGCCGCCTCGCGAGCTGCGCGACCTGCTGGCCGCCATCGACGTGCTCGCCACCTTCGGCGCCACCGGCTCGGTGCCGGACCGCCCGGCCCTGCGCGACCGCGAGCTGCGGGCCAGCGACGTCCTCGCCAACCTGTGACCGACCGCCCGATCGCGGACCGGCGCCCGGCCCCCAACGCGGCCGGCGGTGGCCAGCGACCTCGCCTCGGGCCGTAGGCTGCCCCCATGGCCGCGGGTTCGTTCACCTCCATGGACCAGTCCACCGCCGAGCAGTGGGCGGCGATCGGTGCCGAGACGGCGAGGAACCAGGGGCGGGTGGCCGAGCGCGTGCTGTGGCTCCTGCGCTCGCTGGAGGAGGTCGTGGACGGCTTCGCCACCGACCAGCTCACCCACTGCCTGCAGACGGCCACCCTGGCCGAGCGGGCCGGCGCCGACGAGCAGGTGGTCGTGGCGGCCCTCTGCCACGACATCGGCAAGGCGATCAGCGTCCCCAACCACCCGGAGATCGCGGCGGCCATCCTGAAGCCCTACGTGCGGCCCGAGGTCCACACGATGATCCGGGTGCACCAGGACTTCCAGGGCCGGCACTACTACCACCACTTCGGTGGCGACCCGGACGCCCGGGAGAAGCACCGCGACGAGCTCACGCCCGAGGAGTGGGCCCTGGCCGAGCGCTTCGCCGACGAGTGGGACCAGAAGGCGTTCGACCCCGACTACGACACGCTGCCGCTGGAGCACTTCGAGCCGATGGTCCGCCGGGTGTTCGCCCGGCCGGTGACGAACACCAACCCGAGCGCCGGCCGGCGCTACGCCTCCTCGACGTCCTGAGCCGGCGGGCGCGGCGGGTTCGGCCGCCCGGCCCGGACCTGGGCGTCGTCGAAGAGCGCCTGGATCTCCGTCTGCAGCCGGCGGGTCAGCTCCCCCACCGCGCTGCGCGGGACGCGGCCCTTCTCAGTGCGCTCGGGGGCGGGGATCGGATCGCCGACGACGAGCACGAGCTTGGTGGGCCGCAGCAGCTTGGCCCCCTTCGGCATCATCGCCTCACTGCCGCCGATGCCCATCGGCACGATCGGCGCACCGGTGCGGGCGGCCACGAAGGCCGTGCCGTCGAACAGGTCCTCCACGACCGGGCCGGAGCGACGGGTGCCCTCGGGGAACATCACGAGCGGGCTGCCGCCGCTCACGATCTCCTCGCAGGCATTGAGGGCGTCCCGGTCGGCGCTGCCGCGGTGCACGGGGAAGGCGCCGAGCATCGTGACGAAGCGGCCCAGCAGCCTGGCCACCAGCACGATGAGGCCGCGCACGAGGCCGTAGGCCACCCGGGTCAGCCGGCTCGGGGCGCCGGTCCAGATCTCGACGTCGTCGCCCCAGCGGTCCTCAGCCACGGTCCGGCACCTTCTCGGCGAGCAGGTCGACGATCTCCTCGACGGCCAGGCCGGTGGTGTCGACCACGAAGGCGTCGGGGGCCTCGGTCAGCGGCGACACGTCGCGGCCGGCGTCGAGGGCGTCGCGGCGGGCCAGGTCGGCGGCCACGGTCTCGTAGTCCAGCTGCCTGACCTCCTTGGACCGGCGCTCGGCCCGCGTCGCCGGGTCGGCGGTCAGGTACACCTTCAGCTCGGCGTCGGGGAACACGACCGTGCCGATGTCGCGGCCCTC
>DATGRC010000087.1:0-2814 GCA_035303865.1 Acidimicrobiales bacterium | reverse complement strand
CGTGGACGTCGACCGCTTCATCGTGCAGAACCAGCCGGGCTGGGTCCGGCTCGAGCACCTGGTGCGCACCGCCCGTCGGCGGCCGTCGGTGGAGGAGGTGGCCGAGCTCGTGCAGCTCTACCAGCGCACGTCGACCCACCTGGCCCACGTCCGCCGCGAGCGGGCCGACCCCGCGCTGGTGGCCCGGCTCACCCGCCTCGTGGCCTCGGCCGCCGGGGTCATCTACGCCTCGCGCTCGCGCTCGGCGGCTGGCTTCGTCCGCTTCTTCACCACCTCGTTCCCGGCGGCGGTGTGGCACGCCCGGCGCTTCGTCCTGGTGGCCGCGCTGCTCCTGCTCGTGCCGGCCTTCGTCGTGGGCGCCTGGATCGGCACCTCGGACGCCGCCCTCGAGGCCTCGGCGCCCGACGCGGTGCGCCAGGCCTACGTGGAGGAGGACTTCGAGGCCTACTACTCCTCGGCGCCGGCCGGGCAGTTCGCCACCCAGGTCACGGTCAACAACATCCAGGTGTCCATCCTGGCCTTCGCCGCTGGGGCCCTGGTGTGCGTCGTCACCGCGTGGATCCTCATCTACAACGGCGCCAACGTCGGCATGGCCGGCGGCCTCTTCGCGGCGGTCGGCGAGCAACCCAAGTTCTGGGGGCTCATCCTGCCCCACGGCATCCTCGAGCTCTCTGCGGTCATCGTGGCCGGTGGCGCGGGACTGGCCATCGGCTGGGCGATCGTCGCCCCGGGCGACCGCTCACGGGGTGAGGCCCTCGCCCAGGAGGGTCGGCGGGCCGCCGCCATCGTCCTCGGCCTCATCCTCGCCTTCGTGGTGGCCGGCGCCATCGAGGGCTTCGTCACCCCCAGCGGCCTGCCCACGTGGGGGCGGGTCGGCGTCGGGGTGACGGCCGGTGCCGCCTTCTGGACCTATGTGGTCGTGCTGGGCCGCCGGGCCGCCGCGCTCGGGTACACCGGCGCCATCGGCGAGCACGAGCAGCTGACCCGAGCCACCGCCGAAGCTCGCTGACCAGCGCAGCGATCCGCGCTGACCGGGCGCTCACCGGCGGCGCCGCGGCCGTGCGCGGCCGCACGCCGCGTGACTGATGCCACCCATGCATGATGGCACTAGTGCCATACACTTCTCCCGGTCGTACGACGCGGATCCTGGAGGACCGATGGCACACACCCTGTACCGGCTCGGAAGGTGGTCGGTCCGCCGGCGCCGCATGGTGGTGGGCACCTGGGTGGCGCTCCTCGTGGCTGCCGTGGTGGCCGCCGGGACCCTCTCGGGCGAGACGAGTGACAGCTTCGAGCTCCCCGGCACCGAGTCCCAGGAGGCCATCGACCGGCTGGCCGAGGAGATGCCCGGCGCCGGCGGGGCCACCGCCCGGGTGGTGTTCCAGGCCCCTGCGGGCACCACGCTCACCGCCCCCGAGAACGCCGCCGCGGTGGCCGCGACGGTGGAGGCCCTCGCAGCCGCCCCCGAGGTGGTCGCGGTCGTCGACCCCTTCGAGGCCATGGCGATCTCCGAGGACGGCACGATCGGCTTCGCCACCGTCTCCTACCCGGTGAGCGCGCCCGAGCTCACCGACGAGGCGAAGGCCGCGCTGGCGGCCGCGCCCGAGGTGGCGCGCCAGGCCGGCCTGGTGGTGGAGGTGGGCGGCGACGCGCTGGCCACCACGCCCCACGCCGGCTCCTCCGAGGTGCTCGGGCTCCTCGCCGCCATCGTCGTGCTCCTCGTCACCTTCGGGTCGGTCGTGGCCGCCGGGCTCCCCATCCTCACCGCCCTCATCGGCGTGGGGCTGGGGATCTCGCTCATCACCGCAGCGACCGGGTTCATCGACATGAGCTCCACCGCCCCCACCCTCGCGATCATGCTCGGGCTCGCCGTCGGCATCGACTACGCGCTCTTCATCGTCACCCGTCACCGCCAGCTCCTCCGCACGGGGCTCACACCCGAGGAGTCCGCCGCCCGGGCGGTCGGCACCGCCGGGTCCGCGGTCGTCTTCGCCGGTGCCGTCGTGGTCATCGCCCTCCTCGGTCTGCTGGTGGTCGGCATCCCCTTCCTGTCGGTCATGGGCATCGCCGCCGCCGGCACGGTCACCGTGGCGGTCCTCATCGCCATCACCCTGCTCCCCGCGCTCCTCGGCTTCGCCGGCGAGGCCATCGACCGCCTCAGGGTCCCGGGCCTGCGCGTGCACACCGGCCTCGGCACGCAGCGCGACGCGCTCGGGCTGCGCTGGGGGCGCTTCGTCGTCCGCCGAGCGCTCCCCGTCCTCCTCGTCTCCCTCGCCGGCCTGGCGCTCTTCGCCATCCCCGCCTCCTCCATCGAGATGGGCCTGCCCGACGACGGCTCGAAGTCGCCTGAGGTCACCGAGCGGCGGGCCTACGACCTCCTCGCCCAGGGCTTCGGGCCCGGCTTCAACGGCCCGCTGATCGTCGCCGTGGACGCCAGCGGCGCCGCCGACGCCGAGCGCGCCGTCACCGCGGTGGCCGAGGCCATCGCGCCGCTGGACCACGTGGCCGTGGTCAGCCCGCCCACCTTCAACGAGGCCGGCGCCGTGGCGATCGTCCCGGTGATCCCCACGTCGGGTCCGTCGCACCCCGACACCGCAGCGCTGGTCGACGACATCCGCGCGGCCACCCGAGCGGTGGCCGAGGTCACCGGCGCCACCGCCAGCGTCACCGGTGCGGCGGCGCTGAACATCGACGTCACCGACACGCTCGCCGACGCGCTCCCGGTGTACGCCCTGATCGTCGTCGGGCTCGCCCTCGTGCTCCTCACCGCGGTGTTCCGCTCGGTGCTGGTGCCGCTCAAGGCCGCCCTCGGGT
>DATGRC010000086.1:0-12750 GCA_035303865.1 Acidimicrobiales bacterium | reverse complement strand
GGTCGTCGAGCACCGCCTGGTAGAGGCCGATCTGCTCGGGCGTCATCGTGCAGTGGTCGAGCTCGTCGATCCGGTCGGGCAGCTCGGCGGCCACCTCGGGCTCGGCCTTCGTGCGGCGGAACACCAGGAGGCCGTTCAGGGCCCGCAGCGCGGCCTCGCCCTCGCCGGAGAGCTGCTGGATGAACGTGGACCGGCTGCCCACGAGGCCGGGGTTGGTGAAGTCGAGGATCGCCCAGAGGTCCCCGAGGCCGTTCTCGATCGGGGTGCCGGTGAGGGCGATGCGGCTCCGCGCCGGGATGCGGCGCAGCTGATGAGCGGTCTCGTTGGCCGGGTTCTTGATGGCCTGTGCCTCGTCGAGCACCACCCGCGACCAGGTGTGCTTCGACAGGGCCTCGACGTCGCGCACGGCCGTGCCGTACGTGGTGATGATCACGTCAGCCCGCTCGATCTCCCGCTCGAGCTCCTCAGCGGACGCTCGGGACTGGCCGTGGTGGATGACCACCCGGAGGTCCGGCGTGAACTTGGCTGCCTCGGCCGCCCAGTTGCCCACGACGGCCGGCGGGGCCACGACGAGCGCGGTCCCGTCGCCGGCGGTGCGACCGAGGTGGGCGAGCATCGTCGGCGTCTTGCCGAGACCCATGTCGAGGGCGAGGCACCCGCCGAGCTCGGCGGCGTCGAGAAAGCCCAGCCAGGCCAGCGCCTCGGCCTGGTAGGAGCGGAGCTCGCCCCGGAATCCCTCGGGCTTGGTGATCGGCTCCTTGGGGACGTTGGCGGCCCGCTCCAGCAGGTCGGCCGCCCAGCCCGAGCCCTCGACCTGGACGCGGCTGCCGAGGGGGCTGCCCTCGAGGCCGACGGCGTGGCGCAGGATCTCGGCCCCGGTGAGCTGCGTCTGGCCCGACCGCTCGGCCAGGGCGGCGGCGGCCTCCTTGAGGTCGACCCGGTCGAGCTCCACCCACTTGCCCCGGGACCGCACCAGCGGCCGGGCCTCGTTGGCCAGTCGGAGGACGTCGGCGGCGGTCAGCTCGACGTCGTCGAACACCGCGGTCCAGCGCACGTTGGCCAGCTGGTTGGCGCCGACGACCGTGTCGCCCGTGGGGTCGGTGAAGAGGCGCAGGCCCGGCTTCACGCGGCGCCGCGACAGCGGGGGCACGCGCACCTCGTAGCCGGCGGCCCGCAGCGCGGCGCCGGTGGTGGTCATGAGCTCCCACGCCTCGGGCTGGCTCAGGTACACCTGGCCGCGGCGCTGCCCACCGGCCCGGAGCAGCTCGGGGAGGATCCGCTCGAGGCGGGCCAGCTCGTCGGCCAGCGGCTTGGTGCTGCGGCTGTCGGTCAGGGCCACCTCGATCGGCAGGAGCGACCCGTCGGCGCCCGGTCCGAGGACCTGCAGGAACCAGGCGTCGCCCCGGTCGGGCGGGTCGAGCTGCACGACGAGCGTGGGACGGGCCCCGCTGGTGACCGGCTTGGCCCACCGCTCGAGCCGCTTCGACACCTCGGTGCCGGCGGCGATCGGGGCCTCGAACCCGGAGCCGTCGAGGCGGGTGACCACGGCCTCGGCGACGGCGGCGGTGGTGTGGGTGACCGGCGGCGGGGCCTTGACCTCCACCCGGGAGGCGGCCTCGCGCATGATCGCGTCGACCACCGCGCCCATCACCTCGAGGGCGACCGCCCGCGGGTTGCCGGGCTTGAGCACGGTGACCGGCCCGGGCATGGCGGCCGCGAACTGGTCGATCTCGGCCGGGTCGACGAGCGCCGGCGCCCAGCGCACGGCGAGGTCGGCCAGCCGGCCGGTGGGGCGCTTGTCCACCTTGAGGGTGGGGACGACGGCGCCGGCGACGACGCGGCGCACGGCGGCCAGGGCCACCCGGCCGAGCCACACGACGCTGGCCCCCACCCCGTCGCGGCCGAGGCCGCCACCGACGGCGACGAGCCAGCCGAGCGACTCCTGCACCGGGATCGACACGGCGGCCGCCTTGGCCCCGTTGGGGAGCGGCACGTCGGTGTGTTGGCTCCACCCGAGGCGGGGCCCGCCGATCGCCTCGAGGCGGTCGGCCAGCTGGTCGTTGTCCTCTGGCTCGGTCCCGGGCCCGGCGCCCCAGACCACGATCCGACCGTCCTCCCACGACGCCTGGAGGCGCACCTCGCCGCCGGGGTCGGCGCTGGCGATGACCGCCACCGGATCGTCGACCTTGAGGAAGAGCTCGTAGCTCGACTCGAGGCGCGCCAGCTCCTGCTGGAAGTCGGCCACCACCTGCTCGCGCTCGGGCCCCTGCAGGCGTCGGACCGACTCGAGGGCGTCCTCGGTGTCGTCGATCAGCCGCTCGAGGGTCCGGCGCCAGGCGACCGGATCCGACTCCAGCAGCGCGATCTGCTCGCGCGTGGCGATCCCTTCGGCCATCGCGTAGACGGCGTGCTCCAACGTGGCTGCGTTGTCCATTGGTGTCCGGACGATCCCTCGTCGCCCCAGGCGCCCGCTCGCTCGGCGGGACGCCACCGTGCTCTGGCGTCTCGGGCCGGCTCGCGAACGAGGGCCCACCGACGTGGTCGGTGCCGTTGCACCGCACGCCGGGACGCCGCTGCGACCAGTGTAGCGGTCAGCGCGGCCCGCTCCGGCATCCTGGCCGCGGCCACCCCCGCACGCCGGAAGATGAGAGGATCCTCACCGTGGCCTCATCGCCCGCTCCCCCGGGCCGGCCACCCTCTGCCCGTCGTGCCCTCGCCCCGCACCCTCGTCGTCGCGGCGCTCGCCGCGCTGGTGACCCTGCTCACCGTCGTGCGCGTGGGCGCGCTCGTCGGCACGACCCCGACCGAGGTGGCGCCGATCGAGCTGCGCTCGGCCGCCACCACCACGACCACGGAGCCGACGACGACCTCCACCCCGGCGACGACGATCCCCACCCCGCCGCCTCCCGCCCCCACCGCTCCGCCGCCGCCACGCCCCGTGCCGGCCCCCGTCGTGGACGCCGACGATGACGACGATGAGGACGACCAGGACGACCGCGAGGACGACGAGGACGACGATGACGACGACTGAGCGTCACGGCCCGCTGGCGCGGGCGCGCCGGGTCGTGGGCAGCATCCGGATGCGCGTCGTCGTGGGCTCGCTGGCCCTGGCCGGCGTGGCGCTGGCCGCCAACCTGTTCATCGTCCGCCAGGTGCTCGTCAACCGGCTCGACGCGCAGATCGAGAACGAGCTGCGCCAAGAGGTCGAGGAGCTGCGCAACCTGGCCGACACCGGGGTCAACCGCGACACCGGCGAGCCCTTCGGCGACGACGTCGAGGCGATCTTCGACGCCTTCCTCGAGACGAACGTGCCCGTGGCCGGCGAGGCGTTCTTCACGCTCGTCGGCGGCCGTCCGTACCGCTACAGCGCCGACGCGCCGGCCACCCTCTTCGACGACGAGACGCTCGTCGCCCGGTGGGCGGCGCTCGAGGCGCCGGAGCGGACCCAGGCCGACTCCCCGGCCGGCGAGGTGCGGATGCTGAGCGTGCCGCTGCGCAGCAGCGACGGGGTGGACGGGGTCTTCGTCGTGGCCG
Source organism: Acidimicrobiales bacterium (assembly GCA_035303865.1). Taxonomy (GTDB): domain Bacteria; phylum Actinomycetota; class Acidimicrobiia; order Acidimicrobiales; family VFJN01; genus VFJN01. Next base: position 9,216 of record DATGRC010000086.1, on the reverse strand, counting down.
CCTTCCCGGCCAGCGCCCGGGCCGAGCTCGACGCCTCGCTGCGCAGCGCGGCGATCACCAGCGCCATCGTCTTCCTCCTGGCCGGCACGGCGGCGTGGGGCCTGGCGGGGCGGGTGGTCCGACCGGTGGCCGAGCTGACCCGAACGGCCCGGGCCACCACCGAGTCCGACCTCACCAGCCGGATCCCCGTGGAGGGCAACGACGAGCTGGCCGAGCTGGGTCGCACGTTCAACGAGATGCTGGACCGCCTGGAGCGGGGCATGCGCGACCAGCGCCGCTTCCTCGACGCCGTGGCCCACGAGCTGCGCACGCCGCTGACGATCGCCCGCGGCCACCTCGAGCTGTCCTCCCACGACCCCGAGGAGGCGGCCGCCACCGCCGCCGTCGTCACCGAGGAGCTCGACCGCATGAGCCGCTACGTCGAGGACCTGCTCGTCCTGGCCAAGGCCGAGCAGCCCGACTTCCTGCGCCCGGAGCCGGTCGACGTGGGCGAGCTCGTCGAGAACCTCTTCGTGCGGGCCCAGACGCTCGGGGACCGGCGCTTCGTGCTCGACGCGCACCCCCCGCCGGGGATGGTCGCTGCGGTGGCCGACCCGATGCGGCTCGAGCAGACGGTGCTCAGCCTGCTGACGAACGCCGTGCAGCACACCGTGCCGGGCGACGAGATCGGGCTGGGGGCCGAGGCGGCCGACGGGAGGGTGTCGCTGCGGGTGCGCGACACGGGCCCGGGCGTCCCGCCCGACCTGCGGGAGCAGATCTTCGTGCCCGGCCGCCGAGGGACCGAGAGCCAGCGGGTCCGGCCGGAGGGCACCGGCCTCGGGCTCGCCATCGTGGCCACGATCGTCCACCGCCACGGCGGCACGGTCCACGTCGAGGACTCCCCCGGTGGCGGCGCCACCTTCGTCGTGACCATCCCCCTCGACCCCGAGGCCGAGCCCGAGGAGCCCACGCCATGACCCGGATCCTGATCGCCGAGGACGAGGAGCGCATCGTGTCGTTCCTCGAGAAGGGGCTGCGGGCGGCCGGCTACACCACGCTCGCCGTCGGCACCGGACCCGACGCGCTGGCCCTCGCCCGCGACGACAGCTTCGACCTGCTCATCCTCGACCTCGGCCTGCCCGGCCTGGACGGCCACGAGGTGCTGCAGGGCATCCGGGCCCGGGGCGAGCGGCTCCCGGTCATCGTGCTCACCGCCCGGGCCAGCGTGGAGGACACGGTCCAGGGCCTCGAGGGCGGGGCCGACGACTACGTCACCAAGCCGTTCCGGTTCGAGGAGCTCCTGGCCCGGGTCCGCCTCCGCCTCCGGGAGCAGCCGGCGGCCGAGACGACCGTGCTCCGGGCCGGCCCGGTCAGCCTCGACCTCCACTCCCGGCGGGCCTCGGTCGACGACCGGGTGGTGGAGCTCACCGCCCGCGAGTTCGCCCTCCTCGAGACGTTCCTGCGCCACGCCGGCAAGGTCCTCTCGCGCGAGCAGCTGCTGTCCCACGTGTGGGGCTACGACTTCGACCCCGGCTCGAACGTCGTCGACGTCTACGTCCGCTACCTGCGCCGCAAGCTCGGCGAGGGCGTGATCGAGACCGTGCGGGGCATGGGGTACCGGCTGGTGTCCTGACCCGTCGCCGACCCGGCGAGAGAAGATGAGAGAGCTCTCCTCATCGGCTCATCGCGTTCCCATCTCCCGCCACCAGGGTGAGGGTCGTGATCGACGACCCGCTCCTCCCCGCCGCCCGGCACCTCTTCGGTGACGACGCCGAGGACCTCGTGCGCGTCGCCGTGGCCCACGTGGGCGGCGAGCTGGTCGAGCTGCAGCCGGTCCAGGTCCAGCACCGGCCGGGCGCCGACCTCGTCGTCCGCTACGAGGCGCAGGTGGCCTGGCACGGGGCACCGCCCCGGCCCGAGACCCTCCTCGCCGCCGCCACCACCGAGGGGGCGCCCCCCGGCTCACTGCCCCTCGAGGCCGACGGCCTCGCCGCCGGGGTGTGGCGCTACCCGTTCGACCCGGTCCTCACCGCCCTCCAGGCGGCGGTGACCCCGGAGCCCGGCGAGCACCTCGAGGTGGTCGCCTACCGGCCCACCCGCCGCGCGGTGGTGCGCCGCGTCGACGCTGCCGGCGCCACCACCTACCGCAAGGTCGTCCGCCCCCGGGAGGCGGCTCGGCTCGTGCGCGTCCACGAGCGCCTCCGCGCCGCCGGCCTCCCCGTGCCCCGGGTGCTCCACGCCGACGTCGACACCGGGCTCATCGAGCTCGAGGCCCTCGGCGGCGACAACCTGCGGGACCGCTTCGTCGACGACCGCACCGGCTGGCCCCCGGTCCACCAGCTCGTCGAGCTGATGGCCGCCCTCGCCGAGGTCGACCTCGACGGCGACGGCCGCCCCGGTGGGCTCGGCGTGGGCGACGCCACCGCCGCCCACGCCGGGGCCCTCCTCGCCATCCTCCCCGAGGAGCGGACCCGCCTCGGCCGGATCGTCGACGCGGTCGCCGACATCGAGCGGCCCGGGCCAGCGCACGCCCGCACGATCCACGGCGACCTCTACGAGGCGCAGATCATGGTCACCGACGGGTCCGTGAGCGGCCTGCTCGACCTCGATGACGTGCGCCTCGGCGACCCGCTCGACGACGCCGCGGTGATGATCGGCCACCTGCACCTCGTGCGCCCGGCCGACGTCGCCCACCGGGCCAAGCTGGGCCGCTACCGCCGGCGCCTGCGCGACGCGCTGGCCGAGGCGTTCGCTCCCGGCGGCGACCGCGCCGAGCTCGACCGCCGCACGGCCGGCGTCCTCGTGGGCCTGGCCACCGGCCCGTTCCGGGCCCAGACCCACGCCTGGCGCACCGAGGTGCGGCGCCGCCTGGCCCTGGCCGACCGGCTCGTCCGGACCGCCAGCCGAGATGAGGAGATCCTCAGGATCGCCTCATGACCGTCCCATCCCCGGATGGGAGAACCGACACCAGCGGAGCGACAGCCCGCAACCCCAACAGCACAGCGAACCCCCCAACCCAAGGAGCGCACGGAGATGGCCAAGATCAACTGGAAGGTCGCAGCGATCGGCGGTGCGGCGATCGGTGCCGCCGTCGGCGGCTTCACCCTCGCCGGGGCCGACGACAGCGACACGCAGCCGATCCGCGACGTGGACCTGCAGAGCTACCGCGACGACATCCGGTCCCTCTCGTCGCCCGTCGAGGTGACCACCACCACGAAGGCGCCGACCGCCACGGTGGCCCCGGCGCCGCAGTCTCCGGTCTCACCCCCGTCGCCGGTGAGCGCCAACAGCCCGGTGGCTCCCCGCCAGGCGCCGGCCCCGGCTCCGATGTACAGCCCGGCGTCGCCGCCGAGCGCCCCGAGCGTCACCTCGGCCCCCTCGGCCCAGTCGGCCGCCTCCGTCGCCTCGGCCCCCTCGGCCGCGTCGGTCGACTCGCCCTGACCCACGGTCCCCCGGTGACGGTGCCCCCGGCCTCGGCCGGGGGCACCGGCGCGTCCGGGCCGGTGCGGTGGGGTCAGGCCGCCGCGGCGTCGAGCTCGGCGCGTCGGGCGTAGGCCCAGCCCGGGCTGCGCAGCACGAACCCGAGCCGGTCCCGCCAGGAGGTGGAGCGGGCGACGTCGCGGACGATGTCCACGTACTCGTGGGCGGCGATGCGCACCGGGTCGAACGTCTCGATGTTGCGGGTGAGCCCGTACACCACCGGCTCCTCCTCCCGCTGGAAGGTGCCGAAGAGCCGGTCCCACACGATGAGGATGCTGCCGTGGTTGCGGTCCAGGTACCGCCGGTTCGAGCCGTGGTGGACCCGGTGGTGCGACGGCGTGTTCAGCACCTCCTCGGCTGGGCCGAGCGTGCGGATCGCGTCGGTGTGGATCCAGAACTGGTACAGGAGGTTGATCGCCCGGGCCTGCTGGATGAGGTGGGGGCGGATCCCGACGCGGGCGAGGAGCCCGTAGGGCACCCACGCGCCGAGCACGTCGGCCACCGGCTGGCGCAGCGCGGTCGAGAGGTTGTACCGCTCGCTCGAGTGGTGCACGACGTGGATCGCCCACATCCCCCGCACCTCGTGCATGAGCCGGTGGTTCCAGTAGTAGATGAGGTCCCACCCGGCGATGGCGGCGGCCCACGCCAGCAGGCCAGCACCCCGGTCGCGGCGCTGGCCCCGCTCCCACATGCGCCACGGGTTGGTCCGATCGGCCAGCCAGGTGGTGCCGGCCAGCACCCCGGTGCCGACGGCGACGGGGCCGCTGACGCGCCGGAAGCGGCGGGCCAGCGCCCGCAGCCGCCGGCGCCCACCGGCCGGGGCGCCCTCGGCGGGCGCCGGGTCCTCGGCGGCGCCGTCCCCGGGCCGGTCGTCGCGCCCGGCGACGAGGTCGGCCAGCGTGGTGATCGCGGCTGCGCCCACCGCGGTGCCGACGAGCAGCCGGCCGTAGCGCCCCTTGCCGGGCACGACGTGGCGGGCGAGCAGGTGGGAGACGAGGGGGACCACCAGCGAGGCCGTGCCCATCGTGAGGCTGGCCCGGGTGTCGCGGGGCTCGTAGTCGGCGGCGCTCGGTCCCGAGGCGGCGGCCCGGCGCTGCAGGTGCCGGTGCTCGGCCGCCATCGCCCCGAAGAACCCCGGGATCGCGGCGACCGTCAGATCGATGGCCATGAACCACCCCCTCGTCGGTCGCGCCCGATCGTCGCGAAGCCGCTGGTCAGGCGCCAATCGCTGCGGAGGGGACGGATGGCCCTTGACCCCCGGCGCGGTCGGCGCGACGGTGATCCCAGACCCTCAGCGAGCGCTGAGGCCGTTGCACACAGGTACACCGAAAGGGGGGTTCCTGCATGCACGAAGGTCTCCCGACGATGGAGCGATCTCCGCCTGATCGCTGAGCAGTGTCCGAGCCGGTGTCGACGTACCTGGCGGGCCTGCCCACCGCATGCAGCACGCTGAGACGGCTGCCTCCGCGGGTCCCGTGAACGGCCACTTCGACCCACCGGTTCGGACCAACTCGAGGCTGGGCCCCGGTGGAGGCGGACGTTGCGTCCGTGCCCTCCGCCGGGGCCTCGTCGCGTCCGGACTCAGGCGGTGTCTGCCACCGCGTCGGCGGGGCGGGCGTCGTCGGGCAGGCGCACGACGGTGGCGGCACCGACGTGGGCGAAGCGCCCCGGCGTGCAGGTGAGCAGGATGATCTGGCTGTGGCGCCCCGCCACCCCGATCGCCGCCGCCATCTGAGCGAGGCGCTGCGGGTCGGTCCAGCCGAGGGTGTCGTCGAGCAGGACCGGGGCCCCGTCGTCGCCGGCGACGATCGACGCGCAGGCCAGGCGGCTGAGGATGCCGAGCTGCTCTCGGGCGCCGGCGCTCAGCTGGTCGAGGGGCAGGGTGACGCCGTTCAGGGTGCGGGTGGCGATCCGGAGGTCCGCGGTGAGCTCCACCTCGAGGGTGGGACCGAACACGACGCGCCCGAGGCGCTCGATGGCCTCCCGGAAGGGCGCCAGGTAGCGGGCGTGGGCCTCGGCCCGGCGGCGCTCGAAGGCCTCGTAGAGGGCGAGGGCGGCGGCGGCCCGGGCCTCGTGCCGGTCGTGCTCGAGCTGGAGGTGCTCCCGAGCGGTGATGGCCCGGTCCCGGCGCTCGGCCAGGCCCTGCTCCCCCTTGGTCTCGAGGGTAGCCTCGAGCTTGCGCCGCTGGTCCCGGTTGGCGGCCAGCGCGGCCTGGCCCCGAGCCTGGGCCTGCTCGGCGTTGGCCAGCAGCTCCTCGACGGTGTCCGGGTCCAGCCGGCGCAGGGAGGCCTCGGCCACGGTCAGCTGGACGGACGCCCCCTCGAGGGCGACGCGGGATGCCTCGAGGGCCTCGGCCAGCGCCTCGTCGGGCTCGGCGTCGCGGGCCGCGGCCAGCGCCGCCTCCGCCGCGGCGAGCGCCTCGCGCTCCATCCGCACCTGGGCGACCAGCTCGGCGTGGTCGACCTCGACCTGCCGGCAGGCGTCGACCGCCGCGGCCACGACCGCCTCGGCCTCGTCGAGGGCCCGCCGGGCGGCGGCCAGCTCGGCGCCGGTGGCGGCGGCGTGGACCTGGGCCGCGTCGAGGTCCACCGGCATCGGCGGCTCGGGGGCGCGCCCGGCGCGGTGGGCGGCGAGGCGCTCGCTCAGCCGCTCGACCTTGTGGGCCAGGTCGTCGACGGTGAGGTCGCGCAGGTCGGCCTGGATCCGCTCGTGGGCCGAGCGCACGACCTGCTCGGCGGCCTCCCGGCGGGCCAGCGCGGCGCGGGCGGCGGCGAGGTCGGCCACGCCGGCGCGCTCGCAGCAGCGGGCCAGCTCGGCCTGGGCGGCGGCCACGCGATCGGCCAGCGGCTGGGCCTCGGCGCCGGCGGTGACCCGCACCTCCACCACGCCGGGGACGATCACCCGTCCCTCGTGGGGCACCGACGTGGAGATCTGCTCCCCCGCCCCCAGCTCGTGGACCTGGCCGTCCACCTCGACGGCCGTGTCGTCGAGCGCCACGACGGCGACCGTGGCGGCGCCTGCGGTGGCGGCCGCCTCGGCCCGCACCACCTCGAGGTGGGCGGCCTCGATGGCGGCCAGCCCGTCGGCGTCGATCGTGATCGCCTCGAGGGCGGCCTCCGCCTCGGCGAGGGCGGCGCGCTGCTCCACCACCCGCTCGTGGCGCTCCCGCAGCTGCGCCACCTCGATCTCCTGGCGCCGGTGCTCGAGGTCGGCCTGGGCCAGCTCGTGGGCGGCCTCGGCGTCGGCGAAGCGCGCCGCCGCGGCCCGGCGGGCCTCCTCGGCGGCCTCCAGCCGGCGGCGAGCGGCCGCGCCGGCCGGTTCGGCGCCGGCGAGGGCGGCCTCGGCGGCCTCGAGCCGGGCGGTGCGCTCGGCCACGGCGTCGACGAGCGCCTGCCGGGCCTCGGCGGCCCCGACCCAGCGCTCGTGGACGGCCTGCGCGGTGCGGCAGTCGGCTTCGTGCTGGGCCACCTGGGCGCGAAGCGCGGTCACCTCGGCGGCCTGCTGGCGGAGCTGCTCGACGTGGGCGTCGAGCTCCCGCTGGCGGGCGGTCAGCTCGGCCGACTCGGCCTCCAGGCGAGCCATCTCGTCGACGTGGGCCTGGAGCTGGCGCAGCTCGGCCTCGACCGCACGGACCTCCTCCTCGGCCTCGGCCAGGCGCCGGGCGAGGGCGGTGCGGTCCGCGCTGGGCTTGCCGGTGGCGGTCCAGTAGCGGTTCCGCTCCTCGACGACCTTGGCCCAGAGGTGGTCCTCCCGGTCGCTCGTGCGGCTCCCGCCGGCGGCCCGGTCGAGGGCCCGGCCGAGCGCGGGGACGTCGAAGCCGACGCCGCCGGCGTCGGCCCCCTGGGACAGACGCAGCGCGTCCCACAGCGCGAGGTCGACGGTCTCGCCGAGGATGGCCTGGACCCGGTCGTGGGCCTCGCGGCCGGTGAGGGTCTCCCGGCGGGGCTCGTGCACCTCGAGGACGGTCTCGCTGCGGCGGAGCCAGCGCTTGCGGAGCGTGAACCGGTAGGGGCCGGTGGTGATGTCCACCTCGACCTCGGGCCCGACGTCGCGCCCGTGGGGCTGGAGGTTGCGGATGGCCTCCTTCTTCGAGTCGTCTCGGATGGACAGGACGAGGTCGATGGCCTCGAGGAGCGAGCTCTTGCCGACCTCGTTGTCTCCCTCGATGATCGTGACGCCGGTGGGCGCGAAGCGGACCTCGGCGTGGCGGATGCCCCGGTAGTCGGCGAGGCGCAGGCGGTCGATCCTCATGACCGTGCCCCCGCCAGGCGGACGAGCAGGGACAGGGCGTCCTGGGCGACCACGGCCTCCGGGCCGGATCCGGCGGCCTGAGCGCGCAGGTCCTCGAGCGCCTCCTGGGCGAACCCGCTGAGCTCGAGGTCGGCGAGGTCGGCCTCGGCAGGGAGCACGACGAGGTCGATCCGGCGCTCCCAGCCCTGCAGCGACGCGAACCGGTCGCTGTGGTGGGCGAGCACGGCGTCCAGCCGGGCCTTCTCGGTCAGCGACAGCTGTCCGACGAGGGCGAGCCGCACGATCGTGCGCGAGGGGTCGGGCAGCGCGTCGAGCGCGGCGCTCAGCAGGTCGAGGTCGGCGTCGCCGCTCAGGTGGGCCTCGTGGCGCACGAAGCGCCAGGTGCCGACCCGGTGGGGGCGGACGTCCACCCCGCCTTGGTCGTCGAGCTCGACGACGAGGGCGTTGCCGGCATCGTCCTCCCGGAAGTCGGTGGGCTCGGGCGCGCCGGCGTACCAGACCCGGCCGGAGCGGCCCACCGAGGTGGTGGAGTGGCGGTCCCCGAGGGCCAGGTAGTGGATCCGCCCCTCAGCCAGGGCCGCCTCCACGCTGGCGAGGGAGACGAGCGCCGGGTTGGCCTCGTCGGGCGAGAGGACGTCGAGCGCGCCGTGGCCCACGACGATGCGGGTGGTGCCGTCAGCGGGCAGGCCCGCGACGGCGCTGGCCACGAGGTCGGTCAGCGGCCGCTTCGTGCGCCAGGGCGCGGCCACGAGCTCCACGCCCGGGGCGACGGGGACCGGGCCGGGCTCGTCCAGCACCACGACGTTGGCCGGGCGGTGCTCGACGAAGGTGGGCGAGCGCATCACCGACGACGCGTCGAGCGGGTCGTGGTTGCCGGGCAGCAGGTAGAAGGTGACCGAGGGGGTGGCGGCCATCGCGTCGAGCGCTCGGACGACCACCTGGCGATCCACCTGGTTGGTCTCGAAGACGTCGCCCGCCACGACCACGAACCCGCACCCCTCGGCGGCGGCCAGCGCCCCGATCGTGCGGATCGCGTCGGTCCGTGCGGCAGCGAAGCGCGGCTGGGCGTCGGCGTCGAGGAAGTGCCTCGTCATGCCGAGCTGCCAGTCGGCCGTGTGCAGGAACCGGACCATGCTCTGACGGTAACGAGGGGGTGTGACAGCCACGTGGACCCGCCCCGGGCGGCGCCGGCCGACGCCTCCCGCGCCGCGGACGGACCCCGCTGGGGCTGACTGGGCGACGTGGACGGCTCCCTGAGCGGCCGATGACGAGCCCGCGAGGTCCCGGGGACCCCCGGGAGGGCGACCCGGTGGAGGCGGTGTCCCTGCGCGCCGCACGGGCGCTGCTGCGAGCTCGCCGGCAGGACGAGGTGGTGCAGATCGTGCTGGACGCGGTCGGTGCGCTGGGCGGCACGGCTGAGCCCATCACCGCCGGACGCGAGCGCACGATCCCGATCGACCTGACCTTCGGCACCCGCGACCTGCTCCTCCCGGCCGGTCCGCCCGA
>DATGRC010000085.1:0-6452 GCA_035303865.1 Acidimicrobiales bacterium | reverse complement strand
GGCTACCCTCGGACGACCGTGGACGAGCAGACCCCCGGCGCTGGCGCGCCCGATCAGGAGGCCACCGTGCCCCCGGCGGCGCCGGCGGTGGTGGCCGTGGTCGTCGCCCACGATCCGGGCCCGTGGTTCGAGGAGACGCTGCGCTCGATCGCCGAGCAGGACTACCCGAACCTGTCGATCCTCGTGGTCGACGCCGGCAGCGAGGCGCCGGTGAAGCCTCGGGTGGCCGAGGCCGCCCCCCACGCCTTCGTGCGCCGCATCGAGGAGAACCCCGGGTTCGGCTCGGCGGCCAACGAGGTCCTCGAGGTCGTCGACGGCGCCGCCTTCTACCTCTTCTGCCACGACGACGTGGCGCTCGCGCCCGACGTGGTGCGGATCCTCGTGGAGGAGGCCTACCGCTCGAACGCCGGCATCGTCGGGCCCAAGCTCGTGGACTGGCACGACCCGCGCCGCCTCCTCCAGATCGGCGAGGCCATGGACCAGGCCGGCTACGGGCTCCCCCTCGTCGAGCGGGGCGAGCTCGACCAGCAGCAGCACGACTCGGTGCGCGAGGTCTTCACCATCCCCGGGGCCTGCACGCTCGTGCGGGCCGACCTGTTCGCATCCATCGGCGGCTACGACGAAGCCATCGACTACCACGTCGACGACGTCAGCCTCTGCTGGCGGGCCCACGTGGCGGGGGCCCGCGTCGTGGTCGCCCCCCAGGCCCGGGTGCGCCACCTCGAGGCGCTCTCCGTGCGGCGCCCGGTCGACGACCGGCGGCGGCTCCAGAAGCGGCACCGCATCCGCGTCGTCCTGTCCACCTACGGCCCCGCCGGACTGCTGCGGACCGTGCCCCGCCTGGTCGTCCTCCACGTCCTCGAGGCGACGTACGCGCTCCTCGTCGGCCGCCGGGGCCACGCCCGCGACATCGTGGCCGCCTGGTGGTGGAACCTCCGGAACCTGAGCGGGCTGCGCGACGCCCGCAGGGCCGTCAAGGGCTTCCGGCACGTGCCGGACCGCGAGATCCGGCCGCTCATGACGCCGGGCTCGGCTCGGCTCCGGCAGTTCACCAGGGGCCAGATCGGCAGCGGCGACGACCGCTTCCGAGGGCTGGCCCGCAGCGGCCGGGACGTGGCCGGGACCCTGCGCACCGGGTCCCTCCAGCTGGTGCTGGGCACCTGGGGGGTCGTCGCCCTCGTCCTGGCCGCCGGCAGCCGCCACCTGATCACCCGGGGCGTGCCGGTGGTGGGGGAGATGGTGCCGTTCAGCACCTCCCCGCTCGACCTGGCCCGCTCCTGGACGAGCGGCTGGCGCAGCGCCGGCCTCGGCTCCGAGTCGCCGGCCCCCACCGCCTTCGGGCTGCTGTCGGGCGCGGGCTTCGTCGTGGGTGGGGCGATGGGGCTGCTGCGCACGCTCCTCACCGTGGGGCTGCTCCCGCTCGGCGCGATCGGCGCCTACCGGCTGCCCGGCCCCACCGGCTCGCGCCACGCCCAGGTCGCCGCGCTCCTCGTCTACGTCGCCAACCCGCTGCCCTACAACGCCATGGCCGCCGGTCGCTGGGGCGCGCTTGCCCTCTACGCATCGGTGCCCACGATGGTGTCGATCCTCGCCCGGGCCAGCCGCCTCGCGCCGTACGGGCCCCGGGGCGGGGTCCAGGGCGTCGTCCGGGGCTCCACCCGGCTCCTGCACCAGGTGCTCGTGCTGGGGCTGCTGACCGCCCTGGTCGCCAGCCTCGTCCCGGTCGCCGTCCCGCTGGTGCTGCTGATCGCCGCCTCCCTGGCGCTCGGCTCGCTCATCGCGATGCGCACCGCCGGCATCGGGCGCCTGCTGCTCGCCGCCGTCGGTGGCGCCGCGGTGGCGATCGTGCTCCACCTGCCGTGGAGCCTCGACCTCCTGCTGCCCGGCACCCCGCTGTCGGCGGTGACCGGGGCGGAGACGGCGCGCCACGGCACGCCGCTGGCCGAGCTGCTCCGCTTCGACCTCGGGCCCCTCGGCGGCGGGCTGCTCGGCTGGGCCGTCCTGATCCCCGCCGTGCTCCCGCTCCTCATCGCTCGCGACGAGCGCCACGCGTGGGCCGTGCGGGGCTGGACGATGGCCGTGGTGGCCTGGGCCCTCGCCTGGGCGGTGGAGCGGGGCGACGTGCCGTTCGCGCTCCCGTCGCCCGACGTGCTCCTCGCCCCGGCGGCCGCCGGGCTGGCGCTCGCCACCGCCATGGGCGTCGCCGCCTTCCAGGTCGACCTCCCCGGCTACCGGTTCGGGTGGCGCCAGCTGGCCGCCGTGGTCGCCGCCGGCGCCCTGGCCGTGTGCATCCTCCCGGTCCTCGGCGCCGCGTTCGACGGCGCCTGGTCCATGCCCCGGGGCGACCACACCCGGGCCCTGCGCTTCCTCGACGCCGAGAACGACGAGGCCCCCTTCCGCACGCTGTGGCTCGGCGACCCAGCCGTGCTGCCGCTCGGCAGCTGGGAGGTTGAGCCGGGCCTGGCCTACGCCACCACCGATCGGGGCACCCCCACCGCGGAGGACCTCTGGGCCGGCTCCGACGACGGCCGCACCCGGCTGCTCGCCGACGCCGTCGACCTCGCCCGCAGCGGCCAGACCGCCCGCCTGGGTCGGCTCCTCGCCCCGATGGGCATCCGCTACGTCGTCGTGCCCGAGCGCCTCGCCCCGGCCCCGTTCGCCGACGAGGACCACCCGGTGCCGGCCGGGCTCACCGCCACCCTCGACGCACAGCTGGACCTCGAGCGACTCGACCTGCCGGCGGGCCTGCGCGTCTACCGCAACCAGGCGGCGGCGCCCCTGCGGGCGGCCACCGGCGACCCGTCGCTCCTCCCGGACACCGGTGGGCTGGCCGCCGCCGTCGACCTCGACCTGTCGGAGCTGGCCCCCGTCCTCGAGGACCACGCCGGCGGCAGCACCTGGCGAGGCGAGGTGCCCGCCGGGAGCACGGTCTACGTGGCCGCCGCCCACTCGGACCGCTGGCGCCTCACCGTCGACGGCGCACCGGCGGAGCGCACCAAGCCGTTCGGCTGGGCCAACGGCTTCGTCGTCGACGAGGGCGGCTCGGCCACCCTCGAGTTCCAGACCCCGCCGCTGCGCTACCTGTTCCTCGCCCTCCAGGCGCTGGCCTGGGCGATCGCGCTGCGGATCGTCGTCCGCGCTCGGGTGGGGGCGGCCACCGTGCAGCTGGAGGAGCCGTGAGGGGTCGCCTGACGTCGCTCGTCGTCCTCGCCGGTGCGATCGCCGCCGGGCTCGTGTTCGAGGCCGGCGAGGCGGACGACCCGGTCGAGGACGTCACCCCCGTCGTCCCGGGCGTCGCCATGCCCACCGCCCGTCCCGAGCCCACGCTCAGCTCCACCTGGTTCTGCGCCGGGGGCACGGCCCGCGACGGGGGCTCGGCCGACCACGTCGTGCTGATCGCCAACCCCACCGACGAGGCCCGCACCGCCACGATCACCGTCCTCACCGGGGAGGTGGCCCCCGCGCCGGCGCTGCCCGACGACGGCGGCGACGGCGAGGAGGGAGAGGGCGAGACCACCACCACCTCGTCGACCACGACCACCGCCGCCGTGCCGACGACGGTGGTGCCGCCCACGGTCGAGCGGGTGGAGGTGCCGGCCTGGGATCGGGTGGCCGTGCGCCTCGGCGACCTCGTGGAGGCCGAGCTGGCCGGCGCCGTGGTCGAGGTCGACGGCGGCGACGTGGCGGTCGAGCACCAGGTCACCGGCGACCTCGGTCGCGCCACGGCGCCCTGCGCCAGCACCGCCTCGCCCACCTGGTCCGTCCCGTGGGGCGTCACCACCCGGGGCAACCGCGAGCTCCTGGTCTTCATGAACCCCTTCCCCGACGACGCCACCGTCGACATCGCGTTCGCCACGGACGAGGGCGTCCGCGACACCGCCCGCTTCCAGGGGTTCGTCGTCCCCGGCCGCAGCGTCGTCGGCGCCTTCATCGACCAGGACGTCACCCGCAAGGGGCAGGTCTCCGCCCAGATCCAGGTGCGCGGCGGACGCCTCGTCGTGGACCGGATCCAGCTCTTCGACGGCACCGACGGCCGCCGGGGCCTGACCCTCGGGCTCGGGGTCCCCGCACCGGCGGAGACCTGGGTCTTCCCGGCCGGCGAGGCCGGCGAGGGCCTCTTCGAGCAGGTCGTCGTCTTCAACCCCCGCGACGAGGTGGCCGAGGTCGAGGTCGAGGTGCGCCTCGACGAGTTCGACGAGGAGGTCGGCCCGCCCGAGCCCTTCGAGCTGACCGTGCCGCCGGGACGGTACGCGCTCGTCGACCTCCAGACCGAGGAGCGCATCCCGGACGGCGAGGGTCACAGCATCTTCGTGCGCTCCCTGAACGGGGTCCCGGTGACCGCCGAGCGGGTGAACGCGGCGGGCGACCCGGCCGAGAACGAGGGCATCACGAGCGTCACCGGCGCCCCCTACGGCGCCCCCACCTGGTACCTGGTGGCGGGCGGGCCCTCCACGGAGCAGAACCGGGACCAGATCATCGTGATCCTCAACCTCTCCGACGAGGAGGAGGTCACCTACGACCTCATCGGGTTCGACAACGGCCAGACGATCGCCATCCAGGGCCAGCAGGACCAGACCATCGCCCCCGGCAGCCGAGCCGTGGTCCGCCTCGGCGACCACCTCGACCGAGACGAGCTGGCCGTCGTCGTCCAGGCCGACGGGCCGGTCGTCGTCGAGCGGGGCCTCCACCGCATCGGCGGGCTCGGGCTGTCACAGGCCGTCGGCATCCCCGCCGGGCGGGACCTCGTCGTCCCCACGCCGGGCGGCCTCTGAGCGCCCGTCGCTCGCCGGCGCCGCCGACGTGCCGGGCGGCCCCCGGAGACGGCATGCTCAGGGGGTGGAGCGCCTCCTCGTCGCCGTCGCCCTCGCCGTCGTCGCGCTCGTCGTGGCCTCGGTGGTGCAGCGGCGCCAGCGGGCCGACGCGCCGGTGCGGACCGGCTACGAGCTGCCCACCCAGCTCGATCGGGGCGACTTCGACCGACCCGACGCCCCCTGGCTGGTCGCCGTGTTCACCTCCGCCACCTGCGACACCTGCCGCGGCGTGTGGGAGCGGGCCCAGCCCCTGGCCAGCGACGCGGTGGCCGTCCAGGAGATCGAGTACCGGGCCCGCAAGGACCTCCACGACCGCTACGCCATCGAAGCGGTCCCGGCCACCCTGATCGCCGACGCCGAGGGCGTCGTGCGCCACGCCTTCCTCGGTCCGCTCACCGCCACGGACCTGTGGGCAGCCGTGGCCGAGCTGCGCGAGCCGGGCAGCACCCCCGACAGCTGCCACTGACGCCCGACGACGGGCCCCGCCCAGCCGTCGCGCCGGGGCGGGCTACCGCCCGGGCGGTCAGTGCCCGGGCAGGTCGTAGGTGGCGTGGGCCGGGGCCGGCTGGGCGTCGGATCCCGCCGAGCCGGCGTCACCGCCGCGCGCCTCGGGCTCCCACACGCCGAACTCCTCCTCGGCGGTGCGACCCTGGCGGCCGAGCTCGACGAGCCGGTAGACGTCGTCGCCGGTGATCGTCTCGTGCTCGAGCAGCGCCCGGGCGACGAGGTCGAGGCCGTTGCGGTTCTCGGTGAGCACTTGGCGGCAGCGCTCCTCCTGCTCGCGCAGGATGCGCTCCACCTCCTCGTCGATCACCCGGGCCGTCTCGTCGGAGTAGTCCCGCGAGTGCATCAGGTCCTCGCCGAGGAACACTGCGCCCTGGGAGCCCCAGGCCATCGGGCCCACCCGCTCGGACATGCCCCACTCCCGCACCATCTTGCGGGCCAACTCGGTGGAGCCGACGAGGTCGTTGTTGGCCCCGGTGGAGATCACGCCGAACACGATCTCCTCGGCGATGCGACCCCCCATGCGGACCACGAGGCTGTCCTCGATGTAGTCCTGCCGGTAGATGTGGCGGTCCTCGGCGGGCAGCTGCATGGTGACGCCGAGCGCCATGCCCGACGGGATGATCGTCACCTTGTGCAGCGGGTCGGCCGTGGGGAGCACCGCGGCGCAGACGGCGTGGCCCGCCTCGTGGTAGGCGATCGCCTCCTTCTCGTCGTCGGTGAGGGCCATGGACTCGCGCTGCTGGCCCATGAGCACCCGGTCCCGTGCCGCCTCGAAGTGCGACATGTCGATGGCGTCCTTGCCCTGGCGCACGGCGTGCAGGGCCGCCTCGTTGACCAGGTTGGACAGGTCGGCGCCGCTCATGCCGGGCATGCCCCGGGCGATGAGGTTCACGTCCACGCCGGGGGCCAGCTTCTTGGACTTCATGTGGACCTTCAGGATCTCCACGCGGTCCTCGAGCTCGGGCAGCGGGACCACGACCTGGCGGTCGAAGCGGCCGGGCCGCAGCAGGGCGGGATCGAGGATGTCGGGCCGGTTGGTGGCCGCCATCATGACGATCCCCTCGGACGCCTCGAAGCCGTCCATCTCGGACAGCATCTGGTTGAGGGTCTGCTCGCGCTCGTCGTGGCCGCCGC
>DATGRC010000084.1:0-26094 GCA_035303865.1 Acidimicrobiales bacterium | reverse complement strand
GGAGCAGGTGGCCGAGGCCGTGCGGGCCGTGGCCGACCTCGGGATGGAGACCTGCGTGACGCTCGGGATGCTCACGCCGGCGCAGTCGCGGCGGCTGGCCGAGGCGGGGCTGGACTTCTACAACCACAACCTCGACACGTCACCGGAGTTCTACGGCGAGATCATCACCACCCGCACCTACGAGGACCGGCTGGAGACGCTGGCCAACGTGCGCGAGGCCGGGGTGAAGCTCTGCTGCGGCGGCATCGTCGGCATGGGCGAGAGCCGCCGCGACCGGGCCGGGCTGCTGGTGGAGCTGGCCCGTCTCGACCCGCACCCCGAGAGCGTGCCGATCAACCTGCTCGTGCAGGTGCCGGGCACCCCGCTGCACGGCACCGAGGAGCTCGACCCGCTCGAGCTGGTGCGCACGATCGCCGCGGCCCGGATCATGATGCCGGCGTCGGTGGTGCGCCTCTCGGCGGGCCGCAACGAGATGTCCGACGAGCTGCAGGCGCTGTGCCTCCACGCCGGCGCCAGCAGCATCTTCCTCGGCGACAAGCTGCTGACCACGCCCAACCCGGGCGACGACCACGACGGCGACCTGCTCGACCGCCTCGACGTCCGCCTCGACGAGCGCCCCGTCGCCCCCAGCGAGACCACCGTCGCGCTCTGACCCCGGCTGCCCCGGTCGCTCAGGCGGGGCGGACCTGGGCGACGGCGGCGACCATGGCGTCCGCGATGGCGGCGACGTCGGCGTCGGTCGCGACGTAGGGCGGCATCGTGTAGAGGAGCCGGCCGAACGGGCGAAGCCACACGCCGCGGGCGAGCAGGACGTCCTGCACGTCGCCCATCGGGAGCGGCTCGTCGGTCTCGATCACGCCGATGGCGCCGAGGACCCGCACGTCGGCCACGCCCGGCAGGCCCCGGGCCGGCTCCAGGCCCCGGCGCAGGCCGGCTTCGATGCGGGCCACCTCGTCGGCCCAGGGCTGCTCGACGAGCAGCCGGGTGCTGGCGAGGGCCACGGCCGCGCCGAGCGGGTTGCCCATGAACGTGGGCCCGTGCATGAGCGCCCCGGACTCGGCGGCGCTGACCGCGGCGGCCACCTCGGCCGTGCAGAGCGTGGCCGCCATCGACAGGTAGCCGCCGGTCATGGCCTTGCCGACGCACATGATGTCGGGGCTGATCCCGGCGTGGTCGCAGCCCCACAGCCGGCCGGTGCGGCCGAAGCCGGTGGCGATCTCGTCCGCGATGAGCAGCGCGCCGGTCTCGTCGCAGATGCGCCGCACGGCGGCGAGCACCCCAGGCGCGTAGAACCGCATGCCGCCCGCGCCCTGGACGATCGGCTCGAGGATGACGGCCGCCACCTCGTCGCGGTGGTCGCGGGCGAGGCGCTCCAGCTCGGCCACGTGGTGCGGCTCGACGCGCTCGCCGTAGGCGGGCTCGGGGACTGGCGCGAAGAGCTGCGGCGCGAGCACCCCCCGGAACAGGCCGTGCATCCCGGTGACCGGGTCGCACACCGACATCGCGCCGATCGTGTCGCCGTGGTAGCCGCCCCGGACGGTGAGGAGCCGCTGGCGCTCGGGCCGGCCCAGCCCGTGCCAGTGCTGGATCGCCATCTTGATCGCCACCTCGACGGCCACCGAGCCAGAGTCGCAGAGGAACACGTGCTGGAGCCCCTCGGGGGCGAGCGCCACGAGCAGCTCGGACAGCTCCACCGCCGGCGCGTGGGTGAGGCCGCCGAACATCACGTGGCTCATCCGGTCGAGCTGGTCCCGCACCGCGGCGTCGAGCACCGGGTGCCGGTACCCGTGGATCGCCGCCCACCACGACGACATCCCGTCGACCACCCGCCGCCCGTCGGCCAGGTGGAGGTGCACCCCCTCGGCGGCCGCCACCGGCACCGGGTCGAGGGCGATCGGCACCGGGGCGTAGGGGTGCCACACCACGGCCCGATCGCGGGCCACGAGGTCGGTGGGGTCGGCTCCGTCGGCCAGCGGGACCGTCATGCCCGGAGTCTGACCCCGCCGCCGTCGCCCCGGCCAACGACGCACCCCACTGCCGAGCGGTGGGGGACCGGGCGATGGCGGGCTCAGGCTCGGCGGAGGACGAGACCGGTGCGCACGGCGGTGTCCAGGCCCCAGATCGCCAGCGCGCCGGCCACCAGCGCCTCGGCGTCGAGGACGAGCGCCACGCCGGCGACGTTGGCGGCGACCAGGGCCAGCCAGGACCGCGTGGTGGCGAACCCGGCGCTGAGCCGCTCGTGCCCGCCGCCCCGCAGCATCGGCAGCAGGTAGGCCAGCGACCCCCACAGGACCTGCAGGTACGCGGCCACGACGAGGGCGGTGACCCAGGGGCCGATCATCGTGACCCCGGGCCCGTCCCCGGCGCCGAGCGCCAGCGCCACGACGGCGGTGGCCCACCACGCCGCCCCGGCCCAGAGGCCCAGCAGGCGCGGGCCGGCCCAGCGCAGGGTGCGCTCGGAGGGTCGGGGCATCGCGCTCGCCACGGCGAGGATCCCGAGCGCGTAGGCGAGGAGCCCGGCGGTGGCGAGGCCGTCGTGCGCCCAGGCGAAGCCGGCGACGGCGAGGACGAGCCCGACGGCGAGGACCGCGTCGGTGGCGACGAGGCGGCGGGGGGTGGCGTGGGCCGCCATGCGGCTCCGGCCGACGGTGGCCGCGAAGTACGGCAGCGTGCCGCCGACCACGAGGCCGACGAGACCGAGCAGGTTGAGCGTGACGTGGGCGTGGCGCAGGCCGAGCACCGCCCCGTCGACGGCCAGGTGCACACCCACGGCCACCCCGCCGAGGCCGGCGGCGACGGCACCCACGTACGCGGCCACGGCCGCGTCGAACCGGCGCTCCACTCCGGCACGCACCGTCACGACGAGGAGCACGGCCAGCGTGGCGAGGCCGGCCGCGTAGGCCGCCCCGGCCCCGGCGACCACCGCGTCGCCGAGGTCCCAGTGCCGGCCGGCCGCCACCCCCGCCGCGCCGGCGGCGACGAGGAGCCGCTGCGCCCACGCCCACCCGTCGGCGGGGGCGGGGGCGGCCGACCAGGTGACGGCGAGCATGAGCGACACGCCGCTGATGGCGAGGACCACGCCGCCGGCCAGCAGCAGGTGCAGCGCCAGCCAGGTGCCCTCCCCGGCGAGGACGGCCGCGCCGGCGGCGAGGAGGAAGACGAGGGCCATCCGCACGGTGACCCGGGTCTGGGCGTGGGATCGCCGGACCCGGTTCGCCGCCCCCCGGGCGGCGAACCGGCGGGGCGCGCGCCGCCAGCGGCTGCCGGGCAGCGCAGGCGTCGCGCCCGCGGTGGCGCCCGGCGGCGGCTCCGCAGCGCCGGCGTCGTCGCTCGGGCGGGCCTCGCTCACGCCGGCAGCGGCCCCTGGTGGCCGGGGCGGGCCGGGCCCGTCGACGGCGGTGCGACCGGAGCGGCCGGCACCGGTTCGTCCGGACCGGCGTCGAGCCGGAACGGCGGGTACTCGTCACGCATCAGCGCCACGTAGGCCACCACCCGCCAGCCCCAGCGGTGCATCCCCATCACGAAGTCGAAGATCGACCGGGGGTAGGGACGGCCGGTGGCGAGCGTGATCCCCGCGATCAGGCAGAGGATCCCGATGAGCCCGCCGACGTGCCACCCGATCCCCCCGGAGAACAGCGCGACGACGAGGTAGTGCGGGATGGCGAGGAGCCACCACTTCACCCACACGAGGCCGCGGGAGAGCTGCTCGGGGTAGGCGATGTCGAGCCGAGCCGGGTAGTCGGGCTCCTCCTCCAGCGAGAACGGCGGGTACCGGTCGGTGCCGAGCGTGAACGCGTAGAACGTCACCCGCCAGGTCCAGCGCATCACCCCGAGGTTGAAGTCGAACACGCCTCGGGGGTACCGCCCGCTGACGGCGATCGACACGCCGGCGACCACGGTGAGCACCATCACCACCGGCCAGAGCACCGCCAGGACCACCAGGTGGGGGATGGCGAGGAACCACTTGTAGAGCCAGCTCCAGCGGCCGACCTCGTCGAGGTGGGCCGACAGGGCCACGGGCGGGCGGGGTGCAGCGTCGGTCATCGGGGGCCTCCCCTCGTCGCCACCATCCTGCGCCGCCGGTGCGGTGGCGGGCAGGGGCGAAGGTCCCGACCGCGGGACCGGCCGGTCGTCGCCCTCGGTGGTCCTACGATCGGTCCGTCGTGAGCACCCCGAGCCGTCCCCGCGTCGTCGTCACCCGCCAGCTGCCCGGCGCCGCGCTCGACCGCCTGCAGACGTCGGCCGATGTGACGGTGTGGCCGGAGCGCCGGCCGCCCCAGGGCGACGAGCTGATCGAGCTCGTGCGGAGCGCGCACGGGCTGATCACGATGCTGACCGACCGCATCGACGCCGCCGTGCTCGACGCGGCGCCCGACCTGCGGGTCGTGGCCAACCTCGCCGTGGGCTACGACAACCTGGACGTGGCCGAGCTCCAGCGCCGGGGGATCCCCGCCGCCAACACCCCGGGTGTGCTCACCGACGCCACCGCCGACCTCGCGTGGGCGCTGATCCTCGGGGCCGCCCGGCGGGTGCGGGAGGGGCTCGACGCGGTGCGCGACGGCAGCTGGATCACCTGGGAGCCGGACTGGCTGCTCGGCGGTTCCGTGGCCGGCGCCACGCTCGGGATCGTGGGCTTCGGGCGGATCGGCGCCGCCGTGGCCCGCCGGGCCCGCGGCTTCGACATGGAGGTGCTGGCCTGGAGCCGCACCCCGAAGGACGTCGACGGGGTGGCCTTCGTGGCCCTCGACGAGCTGCTCGAGCGGTCCGACGTGGTGTCGCTGCACTGCCCGCTCGTCCCGGAGACCCGCGGGCTGATCGACGCTGGCGCGCTGGCCCGCATGAAGCCCACCGCCGTGCTCGTCAACACCGCCCGGGGCCCGGTGGTGGACGAGGCGGCCCTGGCCGACGCGCTCGACGCCGGCACGATCTTCGCCGCCGGGCTCGACGTGTTCGA
Organism: Acidimicrobiales bacterium; assembly: GCA_035303865.1. Taxonomy (GTDB): domain Bacteria; phylum Actinomycetota; class Acidimicrobiia; order Acidimicrobiales; family VFJN01; genus VFJN01. The sequence continues at coordinate 21,140 of DATGRC010000084.1, read as the reverse complement.
CGAGGAGCCCGTCCCGACCGACCACCGGCTCGTGCGCCACCCTCGCTGCCTGGTGCTCCCCCACCTCGGGTCGGCCACCGTGGCCACCCGCACCACGATGGCCGAGATGGTCGTCGACGAGGTGCTGGCCGGGCTGGCCGGCCGGCCGCTCACCAACCCGATCTGGACCTGAGCCGGCGCGCGCCGCCGGGGCGGTCAGCTCGGCTCGAGGTCGGGGCGGGCGATCGGCGGCAGCGTGGACCACGGGAAGTCGATCCACGCCTCCGTCTTGCGCCACGAGTAGTCGGGCTTCACGACCGACCGCGACTTCTCGTAGAGGACGGCCGAGCGCACCTCCTCCACCGACGGGCGCAGCATCTCGACTACGAGCTTGAGGGTCTCACCGGTGTCGGCCACGTCGTCGACCACGAGCACCTTGGTGTGGGCGAGGTCGACGAGATCGAGCACGGGGGGCAGGACGACGGGCACCTCGAGGCGCTCGTCCACGTCCGTGTAGAACTCGACGTTCAGGGTGGCGATGTTCTTGAGCGGCAGCGCGTACCCGATGGCGCCGCCGACGATGAGCCCGCCGCGGGCGATGCACACGATCCAGTCCGGCTCGTAGCCGCTCTCGACGATCGTGGTGGTGAGCTCGCGCGCCGCCTCGCCGAAGCGCTCGTAGGTGAGGACCTCTCGGGGCGGGTGGCTCGGGGAGGGCTGCACCCCGGCGAGCCTAGGTGACCGCTCGCGGCGCCCCCGTCGCCGGCTGTGTGAACGCTCGGTTTCGAGGGCCCCGTGGGCTAGCGACGGGCGCCAGGCGACGGCTACGTTCGCCCACGCTCGCGGGCGGCCCGGGGTCTCCACCGTGGCCGCGCGCGCCTGACCCGCTTCCGGACAAAGGATCCCCCCAGTGCGACGTCCCTCCCTGGCGCGCAGCTCCCGGCTGCTCCTCGCCCTCCTCGCCCTGTTCGCCATGGTGGCCGCGGCCTGCGGCGACGACGACAGCAGCAGCAGCTCCGACGGTGGGGCCGCCACCGGCTCCGACGGCGGCTCGGACGGCGACGTGGTGAAGGCGGCGTGGGTGTACGTCGGCCCGATCAACGACGGCGGCTGGACCCAGGCCCACGACGAGGGCCGCAAGTACGTCGAGGAGCAGCTCGGCGACGCCGTCGAGACCACCTACAAGGAGAGCGTCCCCGAGGGCCCCGAGGCCGTGCAGACCATCGAGGACCTCATCAAGGACGGCAACCAGATCATCTTCGTCACCTCGTTCGGCTTCGGCGAGGCCGCCCTCGAGCTGGCCGAGAAGTACCCGGACGTGTACTTCGAGCACGCCACCGGCGTGGAGACCCGTGACAACGTGGCCACCTACTTCGGCGCCTCGGAGGACACGATCTACCTGACCGGCATCGCCGCCGGCGCCGCCTCCGAGAGCGGCAAGATCGGCTTCGTCGCCCCGTTCCCGATCCCCGAGGTCATCCGGCACATCAACGCCTTCCTCCTCGGCGCCCGCGAGGTGAACCCCGACGCCACCGTCCAGGTCGTGTGGACGAACACCTGGTTCGACCCGACGACCGAGCGCCAGGCCGCCGAGAGCCTCGTGCAGGCCGGCGTGGACGTCCTCGCCTCCGGTCAGGACAGCCCCGCCACCGGCGAGGCGGCCCAGGCGGCCGGGCTGCCGTTCGTCGGCTACGACTCGGACCAGAGCGAGAGCTTCGCCGACGTGTGGCTGACCGCCTCCCTCTACAACTGGGGCCCGTACTACACGCAGCGCGTCCAGGCCGTGCTCGACGGCACCTGGGAGACCGGCGAGTACTACGGCGACATCGCTGACGGGTTCGTGAGCCTCGCCCCCTTCGGCGACCTCGTCGACGAGGAGACCCGGGCGCTCATCGAGCAGCGCCAGGAGGAGCTGGCCTCCGGCGAGTTCTACGAGCTCACCGGCCCGCTCTACGACCAGGACGGCGAGCTCCGGGTCGAGGACGGCGTCCGCATGACCCTCGAGGAGATCCTCGTCATGGACTGGTTCGTCGACGGCGTCATCGGCTCCGCCACCGGCTGAGGGGACCGATCCTACCGGTGACCACCACCGAGCACGCGGCCGAGACCGCCGGGGGCCCGCCCCCGGCGGTCGCCGCGTCCGGGATCACGAAGCGGTTCCCCGGCGGCGTCGTGGCCAACGACGACGTCCACCTCGAGCTGCGCGCCGGTGAGGTCCACGCGCTCCTCGGCGAGAACGGCGCCGGGAAGTCGACGCTGTCGAACGTGCTGACCGGGCTCTACCGGCCCGACGCCGGCGACCTGTGGATCCACGGTCGCCTGACCGAGCTCCACTCGCCGCGCGACGCCATCGACGCCGGCATCGGGATGGTCCACCAGCACTTCCGGCTGGTGGCGCCGTTCACGGTGGCCGAGAACGTGGTGCTCGGCGAGCGGTCCCCGTTCCGCCGGCGCGAGGCGGAGGAGCGGGTGCGGGCGCTCGGCGAGCGCTACCGGCTGCCGGTCGACCCGACGGCGCGCATCTGGCAGCTGTCGGTCGGGCAGCAGCAGCGCGTCGAGATCCTGAAGGCCCTCGACCGCGACGCCCGCATCCTCATCCTCGACGAGCCCACCGCGGTGCTCACCCCCCAGGAGTCGGAGGCCCTCTTCGAGGTCATGCGGGCCATGGCCGACGAGGGCCGGGCCGTGCTGTTCATCAGCCACAAGCTGGACGAGGTGCTCGCCGTCTCGGACCGGGTGACCGTGCTCCGCGACGCCCGCAACGTCGGCACGGTCACCACCGCCGACGTCGACACCCGCGAGCTGGCCCGGATGATGGTGGGCCGCGAGGTCGTCCTCGGCCGGGCCCGGACCGGCCGGGCCCCAGCACCCGCGAACGGGGCGCGGCCGCCGGCGCTCGTGCTCGACGGGGTGGGGGCCGACGACGACCGGGGCTGCCCCGCCCTCCACGACGTGACGCTCACCGTCGCCGCCGGCGAGGTGCTCGGCGTGTGCGGCGTGGCCGGCAACGGGCAGCGGGAGCTGGCCGAGGTCGTCGGCGGCATCCGGCGGGCCACCGCCGGGACCGTCACCGTCGCCGGGGAGCGGCTGCGCAAGGCCGACCCCCGGGTGGCCCACGCCGCCGGCGTGGCCCACGTCCCCGAGGACCGGCTCCACACCGGCACGGCGCCGTCGCTCAGCGTCGAGGACAACCTCGCCCTCCTCGCCCACCGACGGCCGCCCCTGTCGGCCGGACCGTTCCTGCGCCGGTCCCGCATCCGGGCCCGGGCCCTCGAGCTCATGGCCCGCTTCGGGGTGAAGGCCCCCGGTCCCACCACCCCGGTGCGGCTCCTGTCGGGCGGCAACGTGCAGAAGGTCCTGCTCGCCCGCGAGCTGTCCTCCGACCCGGCGCTCGTGGTGGCCGCCTCCCCCACCCGGGGGCTCGACGTGGGCGCCATCGAGTCGGTGCGGGCCACGATCCTCGCCGCCGCCGACGCCGGCGCCGGCGTGCTCCTCATCAGCGAGGACCTCGACGAGGTCCTCGACCTCTCCGACCGGGTGGCGGTGATGTACGAGGGCCGCATCGTCGGGGTGGTCGACCGAGACGAGGCCGACGTCACCGAGCTCGGCCTCCTGATGGGCGGCGCGACCCTCGCGGAGGTCGGCCCGTGATCCGCCTGGAGCGGCGGGTCGAGACCCCTCGGTGGCTCGACGTCGCCGTGCCGCTCGCGTCGTTCGTCGCCGCGCTGGTGGTGGGCGGGCTCGTGCTCCAGCTCACCGGGCACAGCGCGCTGGGCACCTACGAGCGGATCGTGGAGCGCGCCCTCACCTCCGACGGCGCGCTGTCCGGCACGCTCGTGGCCGCCACCCCCCTGCTGTTCACCGGCCTCGCCGCCGCCGTGGCCTTCCGGATGAACGTGTTCAACATCGGCGGGGAGGGCCAGCTCGTGCTGGGTGCCATCGCCGCGTCCGGTGCGGGCCTCGCCCTCGAGGGCCGCCCCGGGTGGCTGATCATCGGGGCCATGGTGGTGGCCGGAGCGGCCGCCGGCGCGGCCTGGGCCGCCATCCCCGGTGCGCTGCGAGCGTTCACCGGCACCAACGAGATCATCACCTCGCTGATGCTCAACTACGTGGCCGCCAACCTGGCCACGTACCTGATCTTCGGGTCGAGGTCGTTCTGGCGCAGCCTCGAGGGCTCCGGCGCCACGTTCCCCACCGGCAAGCGGCTCCCGCCAGAGGCGTCGTGGCCGTCGCTGGAGCTCGGCGGGGTCGTCGTGCCGTTCGGGTTCCTCCTCGGCGTCGCCGGCGCCGTCGTGCTGCTCGTCGTGCTGCGGGCCACCCGCTTCGGGTTCGCGATGCGGGTCGTGGCCGACGCGCCCGCCGCCGCTCGCTACGCCGGCATCCGCGGCCGGCGCGTGGTCCTCGGGGTGATGGCGCTCTCCGGCGCAGCGGCCGGGATCGGCGGGGCCAGCAACATCGGCGACACCCGCCACGTGCTCGACCCCCGGGGCCTGAACCAGGCTGGCTACGGCTACGCCGGCATCGTCGTGGCCGCCCTGGCCCGCCTGAACCCGGTGGCGGTGGTGTTCGTGTCGATCGTGATGGGCGGCCTGGCCAACGCCGGCCGGGCGCTCCAGGGCCCCGACTTCCCGGCCGGGCTCGTGGGCACCCTCCAGGGCCTGCTGCTCGTGTTCACCCTCGGCGGCGAGGTGTTCGCCCGGTACCGGATCCGGCGGGCCCGCACCGTGCACGAGGCCCACGCCGGCGCCCCGCCGCCCCCCACCGCGGAGGTGACGGCGTGAACAGCAACCTGTTCGTCGTCATCGCGGCGTCGGCGATCTTCTACGGCACCCCGCTCTACTTCGCCGCGCTCGGCGAGGTGCTCACGGAGCGCTCAGGCGTGCTCAACCTCGGCGTGGAGGGGATGATGCTCATGGGCGCGGTGACCGCCGCCTCGACGAGCATCCACGCCCCCGGGCCCACCTGGTTCGCGCTGCTGCTCGCGGTGCTGGCCGGCATGGTCGCCGCCGGTGCGCTGGCCCTGCTGCACGCGTTCCTCGTGGTGACGCTCCGCGTGAACCAGGTGGTGTCGGGCCTGGCCATCACGATCCTCGCCGGCGGGGCCGGCCTGTCGTCGTACCTGGCCAGCGTGTGGGGGGTGGCCACCGGTCCGGTGCCGCACCAGCTGAGCTCGCTCGACGTGCTCGGCCTCGGCGACCTCCCGGTCCTCGGGCCGATCGTGTTCGACCAGAACGCCCTGACCTACCTGTCGTGGGCGGCGCTGATCGGGACCTCCTGGTACCTGTTCCGCACCCGCCGGGGCCTCGAGCTGCGGGCGGTGGGCGAGTCGCCCGCCACCGCCGACGCCATGGGCATCGACGTGACCCGCAGCCGCTACCTCCACACGGTGGTGGGCGGGATGCTGGCCGGCGTGGGCGGCGCCTACTTCACGCTGGCCATCGTCCCCACCTGGACCGACGGCGTCACCGCCGGGCGGGGGTGGATCGCGATCGCGCTCGTGATCTTCGGGTTCTGGCGGCCCGACCTCACGCTGCTCGGCGCCTACCTGTTCGGCGCCTTCTCCAGCCTGGCCCCCACCCTGCAGACCCGTGGGGTGGACGTGCCGGTGCAGCTGCTCGACTCGCTCCCCTACCTGACGACCGTCGTCGTCCTCGTGGCCGTGTCCTCGGGGTGGGCGAGCCGGCGGGTCGGGGCACCGGCCGCGCTCGGCACCGCCTACGAGCGCGAGGACCGCTGAGCGTCCCCGCTCAGGCTGGCCCGGACGGTGAACCCGCCGGGCCCGGCGACGAGCACGACCCGGTCGGCCAGCTGGCGAGCGATCCACAAGCCCATGCCCCCCACGTCGACGTCCTCGCGCACCAGCCCGACGAGCGGATCGTCGGGGCCTGACCCGGTGTCGCCGACGGCGACCAGCACCCGGTCCGGCTCGTGCCACAGCTCGAGGGTCACGGGGGGCCGGCCGTAGCGGATGGCGTTGGTGACGAGCTCGCTGGTCACGACGAGCACGTCCTCGGTGCGTCGGGCCCCCAGGCCGGCGGCGTGCGCCGCGCTCCGGGCGGCGTCGCGAGCGGCGGACGGGGACGGGTCGAGGAGGACGCTGGTGGGCGAGCGGTCCTGCAGCGGGTCCGGCGGCGGCGCGGGCAGCCGGTGGAGGCGGGACTCGGGGTGCCCGTCGTAGGTGGGGTTGGGGACCTCCCCCGGACCGGCGGCGAGGTGGGGGTGGACGGCCACGAGCTCGTCGAGGACCGCGCCCGGGGTGGTGCGGGTGTCGTGGCAGCACACCGCCTTCATCGGGTAGGGCGCGAAGGCGCGCCCGACGGCCACCTCGTAGCCGAGCCAGTCGTGCCAGCAGTCCTGGGCGATCCCCTCCGGGAGCGAGCCCACCACGTGCACCCGCTTGGCGCCCCCGTCGAGGAGCGCCTCGAACTGCTCGACCAGGGCCCGGATGGCCACGGCGGGTCGGTCGTAGACCGCGTCGCCGGCCATCGTCATCAGCCGCGGGTGGTCGCCGACGCGGGCGCGGACGAGGTCCGCGTCGTGCGCCCGCAGGCACAGGATGACGGGCTCGTCGGCCGCCAGACCGGCCTCGACGGCGGGGACGGCGAGGTCGAGCAGCGCCTGGTCGCCGTCGTAGCGCCCGACGGCGTGGACGAAGGAGCCCTGGCCGGTCCCGGGTGAGCTCACGCCGCGCTCCCGAAGCGGCCGTCACCGGCCGTCCGGGCACCGCGAGACCTGGATCGATCGAGGGCGCCCGGCGTCCACGAGTGGGGGTGCCGCCGAGTCATCCGCGGGATGGTACCCAGCCGCCGCGTCGGCGAACCGTCCGGGACCCCGTCACGCCTCGGCGAGGGCGAGGACGGCGCGGGCCCGCTTGGCGTGGACCTCGTCGACCATCTCGCCCTCGAAGCTGATCGCCGCTCGACCCTCGGCCACCGCCGCCTCGTAGGCCGCCAGCAGCCGGCGGGCCCGGTCGACCTCCTCGGCGGAGGGGGTGAACGCCTCCTTGGCCAGCGGCACCTGCGCGGGGTGGATGCAGAGCTTGCCGGCGTAGCCGAGGGCCCGGGCCTGCGTGGCCTCGCGGCGGAACCGGTCGTCGTCGCCGAAGTCCCCGACCACCATGTCGAGGGCGGGGATGCCGGCCAGGCGGGCGGCCATCGCCACGAGCGCTCGGGCGGTGGCCACCTCGTCGTTCGAGTCGGTGCGCACGCCGCCGAGGTCGACCACGTAGTCCTCGGCCCCGAAGTAGCAGCCGGCCATGTCGCCGGTGAGCCACTCCCGGGCGGTGAGGACGCCTCGGACGGTCTCGACGCCGGCCAGGACCGGGGCGGGGGCCGCCTTCGCGGCGGCCAGCGCCTCGGGGGTGTCGAGCATCGGGACGACCACGGCGGCCAGGCCGTCGGGCAGGGCGGCCACGTCGTCGTCGAACCACTCGCTGCCCACGGGGTTGATCCGCACGGCGGCGGCCAGGCCGGCCTCGCGCAGCGAGGCCACCGATCCGGCCAGCTCGGCGCGCGCCGCCGCCTTCTGCTCGGCGGGGACGGCGTCCTCCAGGTCGAGGATGACGAGGTCGGGCTGGGAGCGGGGGGCCTTGGCCACCAGCTCGGGCCGGTTGGCCGGCATGAACAGGGCGCTGCGCCAGCGGCTCACGACGGGGCTCCCTTCATCAGCGCGGCCCGGCGGCAGCGGGCCACGAGCTCGTCGCGCTGGTTGTAGGCGCGGTGCTCGAACGTGACGATCCCCTGCCCGGGCCGCGAGGCCGAGGGCCGGGCCGCGATCACCTCGGTCTCGGCTCGCAGCGAGTCACCGGGGATGACCGGGGCCGGGAACTCGATCTCCTCGAACCCCAGGTTGGCGACGGTGGTGCCGAGGGTCGTCTCGTAGACGGACATCCCGACGAGGAGCGACAGCGTGAAGAGGCTGTTGACGACCCGCGTGCCGAACTCCGTCTCGGCGGCGAAGGACTCGTCGAGGTGGAGCGGCTGGGGGTTCATCGTCATCACCGAGAACAGCGTGTTGTCGGTCTCGGTGACCGTGCGCGTCATCGCGTGGCGGATCACGAGGCCGGGGGTGAGCTCCTCGAACCAGCGCCCGCCGGGGCGGTCGGTCATGCAGCGTCTCCTCTGCGTCGGTGCCGGACCCGCGCCAGCGCGGGCGCCCTCGGTTCTACCCGACCGGGCGAGCGCCCGGGACCGTCGGAGCCGCGCTGCTCAGGCGCCGAGCGAGCGCAGGGCCTCGAGGACCCGCTCCGCCAGGTCGGCCCGGCACACGACGAGGTCGGGGAGCCACGGGTCCGGCCGGTTGTACTCGAGCGGGGAGCCGTCGAGGCGGGAGGCGTGGAGGCCAGCGGCGCGGGCCACGGCCACCGGCGCGGCGGAGTCCCACTCGTACTGGCCGCCGGAGTGGGCGTACACGTCGGCCTGCCCGGTGACGACGGCGGCCACCTTCGCGCCGGCCGAGCCCATCGGCACGAGCGCCGCGCCCAGCGCGGCGGCGAGGGCCGCCGCGTGCTCGGAGGGCCGGGTGCGGCTGACGAGCAGCCGGATCGGCCCGTCGTGGGCGGCGGGTGGGGGCGGCGGCTCGGCCGTGGAGAGGGTGCGGCCCTGGGCGGGCAGGGCCACGGCGCCGGCCACGAGCTCCCCGTCCTCCACGAGGGCGACGTGGACGGCCCAGTCGGTGCGGCCCTCCTCGCTGAACTCGCGGGTGCCGTCGAGCGGGTCGACGATCCAGGTGCGAGGGCCCGACAGCCGGGCGGGGTCGTCGGCCGACTCCTCCGACAGGACGGCGTCGTCGGGGTGGGCCTCGGCCAGGCGGGCGAGGATCAGCTCGTTCGACCGGGCGTCGCCGGCCGCCTTCAGCTCGGCCCCCGCGAGGCCCGACGCCCGCACCTCGAGGAGCAGCCGACCGGCCTCGGTGGCGACGGCCGCGGCGGTGGCGTGGTCGTCCACGCCGGTCACGGGACGATGCCCATCCGGCGGAGCTGCTCGACGACCACCTCGGCTGCCTCCTCGGGGGTGAGCCGGGTGGTGTCGAGCCGCACCTCGGGGGACTCGGGCGCCTCGTAGGGGGAGTCGATGCCGGTGAAGTTCTGCAGCTCGCCGCGGCGGGCCTTGCGGTAGAGGCCCTTCACGTCGCGCTCCTCGGCGACGGCGAGCGGCGTGTCGACGAACACCTCGCAGAACCGGCCCTCGCCGGCGAGGTCGCGCGCCATGCGGCGCTCGGCCCGGAACGGCGAGATGAACGAGACGAGCACCACCAGGCCGGCGTCGACCATGAGCCGGCTGACCTCGGCCACCCGACGGATGTTCTCCACCCGGTCGGCCTCGGTGAAGCCGAGGTCCTTGTTGAGCCCGTGGCGGACGTTGTCGCCGTCGAGGAGGGTGGTGTGCACGCCCTGGGCGTGGAGGCGCTTCTCGACGAGGTTGGCGATCGTCGACTTGCCCGAGCCGGACAGCCCGGTGAACCACACCACGCAGGGCTCGTGGCCCTTCAGCGCGGAGCGGGCGGTGGTGTCGACGTCGATGGCCTGCCAGTGGACGTTGTGGGCCCGGCGGAGGGCGAAGTTGAGGAGGCCGGCCCCGACGGTGGTGTTGGTCATCCGGTCGATGATCACGAACCCGCCCATGTCCCGGTTGGCCTCGTACGGGTCGAAGGGGACGGGCCGGTCGAGGCTGAGGTTGCAGACCCCGATCTCGTTGAGCTCGAGCGTCTTGGCCGCCATCTGCTCGAGCGTGTTCACGTTCACCCGGTACTTGGGCTGGGCGATCGTCACCCCGACGGTGCGGGTGCCGATCTTCATGAGGTACGGGCGACCGGGGAGCATCTGGTGCTCGTGCATCCAGATCACGTGGGCCTCGAACTGGTCGGCCACCTCGGGCGGGTCGTCCGCGGCGGCGAGCACGTCGCCCCGGCTGACGTCGATCTCGTCGGTCAGGGTGAGGGTGACGGCCTGGCCGGCCACGGCCTCGTCGAGGTCGCCGTCGGCGGTGACGACCCGCGCGACGGTGGTGGTCTGCCCGCTCGGCAGCGCGCGGATCCGGTCTCCGGGGCGGACGGTGCCGCCGACGACCGTGCCGGCGAAGCCCCGGAACTCGTGGTTCGGCCGGTTGACCCACTGGACCGGCATGCGGAACGGGCCGGCTGCCACCTCGTCGTCCACCTCGACCGCCTCGAGGTACGGCACGAGCGCGGGGCCGTGGTACCAGGGCGTGTGCTCGCTGCGGTGCACGAGGTTGTCGCCTCGCAGCGCGGAGATCGGGATCACCTCGACGTGCTCGATGCCGAGCTGCTCGGTGAAGGCCCGGTACTCGTGCTCGATGTCCTCGAACACCGACTGGGACCAGTCGCACAGGTCCAGCTTGTTGACGGCGAGGACGACGTGGCGGATGCCGAGCAGCGACACCAGGTACGTGTGCCGCCGGGTCTGGGTGAGCACGCCCTTGCGGGCGTCGACGAGGATCACGGCCAGGTCGGCGGTGGACGCGCCGGTGACCATGTTGCGGGTGTACTGCTCGTGGCCCGGGGTGTCGGCGACGATGAACTTCCGGCGCTCGGTGGAGAAGAACCGGTAGGCGACGTCGATCGTGATGCCCTGCTCCCGCTCCGCCTCGAGGCCGTCGAGCAGCAGCGCGAAGTCGAGGTCCCCGCCCTGGGTGCCGACCCGCTTGGAGTCTGCCTCCAGCGCGGCGAGGTGGTCCTCGAACACGAGCTTGGTCTCGTAGAGGAGCCGGCCGATGAGCGTGGACTTGCCGTCGTCCACGCTGCCGCAGGTGATGAACCGCAGGAGCGACTTGCGCTCGTGGGCGTCGAGGTAGGCCTCGATGTCGGTGGCCAGCAGGTCGTCGACGACGTGCGCCATCAGAAGTAGCCCTCCTGCTTCTTGCGCTCCATCGAGCCGCTCGAGTCGTGGTCGATGACCCGGCCCTGGCGCTCGGAGGTGGTGGTGAGGAGGGTCTCCTGGATCACCTCGGGCAGCGTGGCGGCCCGGCTCTCGACGGCGCCGGTGAGCGGATAGCAGCCGAGGGTGCGGAACCGCACGCTGCGCAGCTCGGGCTCCTCGCCGGGCTGGAGGGGGAACCGGTCGTCGTCGACCATGAGCAGCGTGCCGTCGCGCTCGACGACGGGCCGCTCCGCGGCCAGGTAGAGCGGCACGATCGGGATGCCCTCGCGGTGGATGTAGAGCCACACGTCGAGCTCGGTCCAGTTGGACAGGGGGAACACCCGGATCGACTCGCCCTTGGCCCGGCGGGCGTTGTAGAGGCGCCACAGCTCAGGACGCTGCTGCTTCGGGTCCCAGCGGTGCTGCGGGGAGCGGATCGAGAACACCCGCTCCTTGGCCCGCGACTTCTCCTCGTCGCGCCGGGCGCCGCCGAACGCGCAGTCGAAGCCCCAGTGGTCGAGGGCCTGCTTGAGGCCCTCGGTCTTCCAGACGTCGGTGTGGAGGGCCGAGCCGTGGTCGAAGGGGTTGATCCCGAGGCGCACCGCCTCGGGGTTCTGCCACACGAGCAGCTCCATGCCAGCCTCTTCGGCCATCCGGTCCCGCAGCTCGTACATCGCCCGGAACTTCCAGGTGGTGTCGACGTGGAGCAGCGGGAACGGGGGCGGCGCCGGGGCGAACGCCTTGCGGGCGAGGTGCAGCATGACGCCGCTGTCCTTGCCGATCGAGTAGAGCATCACCGGTCGCTCCGACTCGGCCACCGCCTCTCGGATGATGTGGATGCTCTCGGCCTCGAGGCGCTCGAGGTGGGTCAGCAGCCGGCGCTCGGTGAGGACGGGGGGCGCGCTCATCGGCTCGGTAGTAGAGCCGCCCGGCTCGTTGCCGTCAACTGCATCGACCGCGGGAGGCGGCACCGGCTGGTTGCGCTCGACTGCAGCGACCGGGCGGGGGGCCGGTCGGGGCGCCCCGCCGACCACGATCGAGCGCAGGAGGGCGACGGCGGCGTCCACCGCGGCCTGCGGATCGTCGCCGGGGCCCGGCGGCTGCTCGAGGAGGGCGTCGAGCACGCCGTCCACGGCGCCGGTGAGGAAGCGGATCGACGGGTCCCCGGGGTCGCGCCCCAGCTCGGCGGCCACCGCCGCGCTGACCTGGGCCCGGGCGGCGGCGCCGTCGTCGGTCTGGGTGCCCCGCAGGCCCGGGTTGGCGGCCAGCATCGCCCGGTGGCCGGCCAGCTCCTCGCCGTGCTCGGCCAGCTCTCGCCGCGCCCAGGTGCCGCAGGCGTCGACCACCGAGGTGCCCGCCGGGCGGGCGGCCACCAGCTCGGCCAGCCGGCGGGCGGCGTCGGTGCCGTAGGCGAGAGCGAGGTCCAGCTTGGTGGGGAAGTGCAGCGACACGGTGCGGGGCGCCACCCCGGCCGCCTCGGCCACCTCGGCCACGGTGGTGGCGTCGTAGCCCTGGTCGGCGAAGCGGGCCAGCGCGGCTCGCACGATCGCGGCGCGGCGCTGGCGGCGGGCCTCGTCCCGACGGGTCGTCATGCCGCTGACGGTAGCGTCCTCGCCGCCCAACGGTGCAGTCGACTGCATCGAAGGGCGCGGCGCAGCCGCCGGCCCGCCGCTTAGGGGGTGGCGCTGCGCCGGAGGTCGCGCCACCCGCGGCGGCCGAGGCGGACGGCCACCACCACGATGAGGGCGGCGAAGAGGCCCTGGGAGATCGCCGGGTCGAGCTCGAGCGACAGCTGCGAGGCGGCCAGCGCCGACCCCACCCCGGCGAGGCCCACGATCGCCGCCGGCCGCAGCGCGGTGAGCTGGCTGCGGCGGTTGCGGATCGTGCCCATCACCGCGGTGGGCAGGATCACCGCCAGCGACGTGCCCTTGGCCAGCACGTGGGGGACGCCGAAGGCGAGCGTGAGGACGGGCACGATGACGATCCCGCCGCCCACGCCGAGGAGACCGGCCAGCACGCCCGAGGCCACACCGAGCAGGACGAGGCCGGCCGCCATGGCCAGGTCGAGCTCGGGGCGCCCGGCGCCGTCGCCCGCGTCGAGGACCATCCGTACCGCGGTGGCCACCATCGCCGCCGCGAAGAGCACCTGCAGCAGCGGGCTGCTGAGCCGCACGAGGAGGTGGGTGCCGACGATCGCCCCGCCGATCGAGCCGAGGGCCACGAGCGCCGCGGCCGCCCAGTCCACCTCGCTGCCGAGGGCGTAGCCGGCGATGCCCGACAGCGAGATCGGCACGATGGCGGTGAGGCTCGTTCCGGTGGCCAGCTTGTGGGGGAAGCGGGCCAGGTAGGCGAGGCCCGGCACGATGACGATCCCGCCGCCCACGCCGAAGAGCCCCGAGGTGAACCCGGCCAGCACGCCGACGAGCGCGACGCGCCACCACGGGACGGCGTCGGGCTCGGCCACCACCGGCGTAGGTTGCCCGGCCACCGCGGGCCGGGGCCAATCCCCCGTGGTCAGGGGCGGGCCCGCAGGAGGTGGCCGGGGCGGGCCGCCAGCCCGTTGGGGTCCATCGCCTCGTCGACCCGGATGGGGGTGCCGTTCACGAGGACGTGGTGGACGCCGGCGGGGCGGTCGGCGGTGAGGCGCTCCCCGTCGGCGGGGAAGTCCCGCACCCGGCGCAGGGGCCCGGGGGCCACCGCGTCGGGGTCGAGGACCACGAGGTCGGCGGCCATGCCGGGGGCCACGACGCCGCGATCGGCCAGCCCGAACACGCGCGCCGGCTCGGCGGTGAGCTTGTGGATCGCCCGCTCCAGCGGCATCACCTGCCGGTCGCGGACCCACGGGCCGACCAGGTCGGTGGCGAAGCAGGCGTCGCAGAGCTGGCTGACGTGGGCACCGGAGTCGGCGAGGCCGATGAGCATGCCGTCGCGAGGCAGGAGCCACGCGATGGCGTCGGGGTCGTCGTTGGCCAGCACCGACCAGAAGCGGGTGGTGAGGTCGTCGTCGAGGGAGACGTCGAGGACGACGTCGAGCGGGGTGCAGCCCCGCTCCTCGGCCAGCTCGACGACGCCCCGGCCGATCAGCTCGGGGTGCCGGTCGGACTCGGCCACCGACAGCGACGCCCACTTCACCGGCAGCATCCCGCCGGAGCCCGACAGCTCCGCCCAGGCGCTGGCCCGCCACGCCGGGTCCCGGTAGGCGGCGAGGCGCTCCTCGCGGGGACGGTCCATGAGCGCCGCGAACGCGGGCCGGGTGTTGAAGGTGAACGGGTCGGCCAGGTTGATCTGGAAGACGAGCGGCCGGCACGACACCTGGGGCCACACCTCGACGCCCTCGGCCCGGGCCGCGTCGTGCTCGGCCACCACCTTCTCGTGGTAGGGGACCCCGGCCACGGTGAGGAGGGCCGTCCAGGTGATCGGGCGGCCGAGCTCGCGCTGGAGCGCGAACACCTCATGGTTCTTGAAGACGCCGCCGGGGAGCATGGCCAGCACGCCCGCGCCGGCGTCGCGCAGGGGTGCCGCCAGGGCGCGGACCTCGTCGAGGTCGGCCAGCCGGGACGGCACCGGGCGGCCCTGGTCGCCGTTGTGGGTGGGGGACGCGCTGGTGGCGAAGCCGATGGCGCCGCCCTCGAGGGCCTCGGCCACCACCTGCGCCATGCGCTCGAGTTCCTCGGGGGTGGCCGCCCGCTCGTAGGCGTCCTCGCCCATCACGTCGAGCCGCACGGCGGTGTGCCCGACGTAGCAGCCGAAGTTGAGGGCGGTGCCGCGGCGCTCGACGGCGCGCAGGTAGTCGGGGAACGTGGCGATCTCGTCCCACGGCACGCCGGCCAGCAGCGTGTCGTAGCTCATGTCCTCGACGTGCTGGAGCGTGCGGGCCAGGATGCCGACGCCGTCGGGCCCGACCGGCGAGATCGAGAACCCGCAGTTGCCGGCCACCACCGAGGTGACCCCGTGGAAGGCCGACGGGGTCAGGTCGGGGTCCCAGAACACCTGGGCGTCGTAGTGGGTGTGGATGTCGATGAAGCCGGGGGCGACCACCCGATCGGTGGCGTCGAGCTCGCGCCGGCCGGTCAGCCCCGGCTCGACCGCAGCGATCCGGCCCCCGTCGACGCCCACGTCACCCCGGCGACCGGGGGCCCCGGTGCCGTCGACGACGACGCCCCCCTTGATGACGATGTCGTGCACGCCCCCGACCCTAGGCCCCGCCGGCGGGGCGGCCGGCTCGCGCCGCCCGGCCGAGGCGATCAGTCGGCGTGCCGGTCCTCGGCGTCGGGGGCCGGCTGCACGGTCCACTCGGGCGGCACGTCGGTGCCGTCCTCCTCGTCGCGCTCGGCGTCGGCGAAGGTGGCCTGCACGATGCCCTGCGCGTGGTGGACCGGGGCGTAGATCGCGTACACCTTGAGCGGCTCGTCGCCGGTGTTGATCACGTCGTGCCACACGCCGGCCGGGACCTGGATCGACCAGTCGTCCTCCACGTCCTGCTGGAAGTCGAGCTGGTCCTCGGCCGGGCCCATGACGCAGCGGCCCTTGCCGGCCTCGACGCGCAGGAACTGGTCGGTCTCCGGGTGCACCTCGAGCCCGATCGACTCGCCGGGCGGGATCGACATGAGCGTGACCTGCAGGTAGCGGCCGGTCCACGCCACCCTGCGGTACGCGTCGTTCTCGACGGTGGCCTCCTCGATGTCGAAGGCGTTGGGCTTCGGGCCGGGATCGGTGACGGGCATGGTCGGTCCTCGCTGTCGGAACGGGTGTCGGGGGGAGGGTAGCGACCCGTTCCTTGCCCTTCAGGGGCGGGGGCAACCCCCGAGGGGTCCGAGCCGGCCGGAGCGGGTAGGCACCGCCCCATGCCCGACCCGATCCTGCACGTGGAGACCTTCGGCGACCCGAGCGCCGACGACGCGGTGCTCGCCGTCCACGGGGTGACCGGCTTCGGCGCCCGCTTTGCCCGCCTGGCGTCGCGGCTCCCCGACCGACGGTGGCTGTGCCCAGACCTGCGGGGCCACGGCCGCTCGCCGGCGCCCGCCCCCTGGCGGACCGAGGAGCACGTGGCCGACCAGCTGGCCGTGCTCGACGCCCACGAGCTCGAGCGAGCCGACGTGGTGGCCCACTCCTTCGGCGGCCACGTGGCGCTGCACCTGCTCGCCACCGCACCGGATCGGGTGGGCCGGGTGGCGCTCGTGGATCCGGCCAGCCTGCTCGACCCCCACCGGGTCCACGCCAGCGCGCTCGCCTACGCCCGGGAGCCGGGCTGGGCCACCCGCGACGACGCGCTGGGCGAGGTCTCGGGGTGGTTCCCGACCGAGGGCTCGCGGCCCGACCTCGACCTCGAGGTGGCGCGCAACCTCGCCCAGGACGACGCCGGCCGGTGGCGGATGCGGTACTCGCCGGTGGTGATCGTGGCCGCCTACGGCGAGATGTGCCGGGCCCTGCCGCCGCTGCCCGACGACCACGACGTGCTGCTCCTCGAGGCCGAGGAGGGCCGGTCGTCGGTCACCGACGCGCTCCGGTCCGCCCTGACCGACGCCTTCGGCGGGCGCCTGCGGCGCGAGGTGGTGGCCGGTGCCGGGCACGTGGTGTTCCGCACCCACCTCGACGAGACGGCCGGCGCGGTGGGCCGGCTGCTCGGCGAGGTCAGCCCCGGAGGAACGTGACCCGCCAGTCGCCGTCCTCGAGGGGGTCGGCGACGTAGCGGAACCCCTGCTCGCCGAGCACCCCCTCGAGGGGGACCGGCTCGAAGGGCGCGTAGACGACGAGCACCTCGTCGGGACCGACGGCGGCGGCCGCCGCCATGATCTCCTCGAACGGCTCGCCCCCCGACGCGAGGGTGGGACGGGCGTCGACGACGTGGGCCCGGCTGGTGATGTCGACCACCCACTCCTCCGGGCCGCGCTCGACGGGCTCCCAGCGGAACTGGCCCGGACGGGTGGCGTCGAGCTGGTACCGCAGCGGCACCGGGTCGTGGTCGTTGACGAGGCGGAGGGTGTCCCCGGGGGCGAGGGCGTCGAGGCGCTCGAAGATCGTCTCGTGCCGCACCCGTGGGGGGATCGGTCGCACGTCGAGGGTCTGCATCGCTTCCTCCTGCCGCTGGTGCGGCCGTCGGCCGACCGCTATATTTCCACTCAACACTAGAAATATGTTGAGGAGCTGTCCAGTGACCGTCCTGGATCCCCCCGCTCGAACCACGGTGGCGCCGTCGGCCGGGCCCGTCGCGCCGGGCGGTGGGCCCTCGGTGCCGCCGGCCTCGGTGCCGCTGTCGTTCCTCGCCGCCGCCGGGGTGGGACTCGCCCTGTTCGGGGTGGCCGTGTGGCTGGCCGCCGACCGCCTCGTCGCCGCCCCCACCCACCCCGGCGCGGTGGCGGCGGTCCACGTGGGGATGCTCGCCTTCCTCACCACCGCGGTCCTCGGGGCCGTGCACCAGTTCGCCCCGGTGGTGGGCCGCCGCCCCCTGCGCTCCGTCCTCGCCGCCCGGCTCACCTTCGTCGGGATGGTGGCCACGGCGTGGCTCCTGCCCAGCGGCTTCGCCCACGGCCCCGAGGGGCTCGTCGCCGCCGGCGGGGTGGTCGGAGCGGCCACGGTGCTGGTGGCGGCGTGGAACCTCTCCGCCCCGCTGAGCGGGCGCGACGGCGGCGGCCCGGTGCTCGGGCTGCGCCTGTCGGTCGGCTTCCTCGTGGTCACCGTGGCCTTCGGGCTGGTGTACGCGCTCGACCGGCAGGCCGGCTGGTTCCCGCTCCTGCCCCACCGGGTCCTCGCCCACGCCCACCTCGGGCTGGTCGGCTGGCTGGGGCTCACCTACGTGACGGTGGCCGAGAAGCTCTGGCCGATGTTCCTCCTCGCCCACCGCCCCCGGGCCCGGGCGGGCGCGGCGGCGGTGGCGCTGCTGGCCACCGGCGTGCCGGTCCTCGCCCTCGGGCTGCTGCTCGACGTGGTCGCGCTGACCTGGACCGGCGGCCTCGTCGTGGCGGCCGGCCTCGTCAGCCACCTCGCCTCGCTCGCCACCGTGGTCGTGCACCGCCGACGGTCGCTCGAGCTGCTCCACGCGTTCCTCTTCGCGTCGGCCGCCTTCCTGGTGGCGGCCCTGGTGCTGGCGGCCCTGGTCGGCCTGGCCCCGGTGGGCACCGTCGTCCGCGGCCGCTTGGTGGCCGCCGAGGTGGCCGCCCTGACGGCGTGGCTCGGGCTGGCCGTCGTGGGTCACGTCCACAAAATCGTCCCGTTCGTCGCCTACACGGCGCTGCGGGCCCGGGGCGTCACCACCGGGCCGGGCGGGCGGCCGCTGCTCTTCGGGGACCTCTTCCACCCCGGCGCGGCGCGGCTGGCCCTCGTCCTCGCCACCGCCGGCTTCGCCGCCGCGCTCGTCGGGCTCCTCGTCGCCCGCGCCACGGTGCTGGCCGCCGGCGGTGTGGCCGTCGCCGCCGCCGGGATCGTCGTCACCGCCAACCTCGCCTCCGGCCCCCGGCGGGCCGGGGCCCAGCTCACCTCGAGGAGCACCCCATGAGCGACGCCAGCCCCTCCGCGCCCACCGACGCGCCCGCCTCCACCGACGACTGGATCCGGGAGCAGCGCCACGCCGCGGTGCTCGCCGCCCTCGGCCAGGTCTGGGATCCCGAGCTCGGGCTCGACGTCGTCTCGCTCGGGCTCGTCTACGACGTGCGGATCGGTGCGGCGTCGGTCGACATCGACATGACGCTCACCACGCCGGGGTGCCCCGTGTCGGAGCAGCTGCCGGCCCAGGCTCAGGCCGCGGTGCAGGCCGCGCTGCCCGACGTGGCCGTCTCCGTCCACGTGGTGTGGGAGCCGCCGTGGACGCCCGAGCGACTGTCGCCGATGGCGCTCGAGCAGCTGGGGCTCGCCCGGCGCCGCTGACCGGCGTCGCTGACCGGCGTGGCCCGAGGCCCTGCACCCCGCAGATCGCCGAGCACCCGTCCCTGTCCACCCGAGGAGGAGGAACCATGGAGGCCACCACTGCCCCACCCACGGGCCCGGCCGCCGAGGAGGAGCCGAGGTTCATGCGCAGCGCCATCATCGGCGCCGTGCTGGGCTTCGTCGCCACCACGATCGGCATCGCCGCGGTGACCGTCACCGCCGGGCACCAGCCGCTCGTCGCGTCGCTCGGGCTCGGCGCCTTCGCCGGGATCTGGAGCGGCATCGGCTTCGGGTTCATGATGGGCGCCACGATCCCGCTGGGGCGCCGACTCGACCACCGCTGAGCGCGGGCGGCGGTCCGGCCCCGCGCCGAGGCGGGTTCAGACCGGCGGGATGATCGCCAGCGGCGCGTGCACCCGGGCCGCCAGCTCGACCGTCACGGACCCGAGGATCAGGCCCTCGAGTCCGGTGGCGCCGCGGGCGCCCACCACCACGAGCGAGGCCTCCCTGCTCGCCTCGGCGAGCACCTCACGGGGGTCGCCGGGCACCGCGCTCGTCTCGACGTCGGGCCGATCGCCCAGGCTCTCGGCCACGGCGTGCTCGACCAGCTTGTGCCCCAGGTCCTCGGGATCCTCCCAGGTGAAGCCGGGGAGCGCGTACTCGGGTCCGAACGGGTACTCGAACACGTGGACGGCCCGGATCGGCCCCTCGGTCACCTCGGCGGCCCAGCGCAGCGCGGTCAGCGACGCCTGGGAGCCGTCGACGCCGACCACGACCGGGCCGGTGGCGTCGAGGTCCGCCCGCTCGGGCACGACGACGACCGGCACGGGCGCGCTGGCGGCCACCTTGCGGCTCACCGAGCCGAAGAGCACGGACTGGACCCGCCCGGCGCCGCGGGAGCCGACGACGACGAGGTCGGCCTCGTGCTCTCGGGCCTCGGCCAGCACCACCTGGGCGCCGTCGCCGCGGCGGACCACCTCGGTGATCTCGACGTCGGTGCCGTCGGCGATGGGGGCCACCAGCTCGCGCAGCGCCTTGCGGGTGGCCTTGTCCATCTCGTGCGGCGGTGGCACGGGCATCCCGAGCGGGGCCGGGAGCACGGCGAGCGCCGGGTAGTCCCAGCCCATCACCGCCCGCACCGCGCCCTCGCGCTCCCGGGCGAAGCGGACCGCCCACCGCAGGGCGTGGGCCGCTCCAGCCGATCCGTCCACTCCGACCACGATCACTGGCGCCGACATGACGAGGTGCTCCTTCTCCTGGGTTCCGTCCCCACCATGCCGTCGTGACCCGGCATCGACCAGGGGCCAAGGTCCCTCGTGCCCGGGCCCGGACGCAGGGTTCAGCCGCCGTCGGGTCCGGTGAGCGACACGTCGACGGCCACGTCGTCGCGGGGCACCGCCCACACCTCGACCTGCCGGGGGGACCGGTCGCAGACGAGGGGGGCGTCGGTGGTGGTGCTGCGCACCGCGAAGCGCAGCTCGCCGCCGCCCTCGGCCACGACGACCTGCGACGTCTCGTCGCAGCGCGGGTAGGCCCCGACGACGAGGAGGTGGCGGTCCACGTCGACGCCCTCGAGCGCGGTGGTGTCGAGCTCGGGCCCGGCCCGCGCCACGAGCTCGGCCAGGTCGTCGGCGTCGTCGACGAGCGCGAGGTCCGGCAGCCGTGCCACCGCGTCGGGGTCGTGGTCGGCTTCGGACCAGGCGACCAGGAGCCGACCCACCGCTCGCTGCTCGGGGGTGGCCGGTGGACGGTCGTCGCCGCAGCCCGCGGCGAGCGCGGCGACGGCGAGGGCGAGGGCGGTGAGCGGACGCATCGGGGCTCCCTTGGACGACGGCGGGCGGGTGTCCAGTTCCCCGCTACCCGTCAGCGCCGTGGCGGGAACCGCACGTGGAGCCAGTCGGGGGCGCCGAGCCCGCCGACCGGGCCGGCATCGTCGACCTCGGGCGGGCCGAAGCGCGAGGTGAGCGCGCCGAGCGCCTCAGCCATCTCGAGGCGGGCCAGGCCGGCGCCGACGCACAGGTGCGGGCCCCACCCGAAGGTGACGTGGGCGTGGGCGTCGGCGCGGTCGATCCGCAGCTCGTCGGGCTCGTCGAAGCGCTGCGGGTCGCGGTTGGCGGTGGTGAACGACAGCAGCAGCCGGCCGCGCGGCTCGAGACGGAGGTCGTCGCGCTCGAAGGGCTCCTCGGCCCGGCGGGTCAGCCCGGGCACGATCGGCGCGAAGCGCAGGATCTCGTCGACGGCGGTGGGCAGCAGCCCGGGGTCGGCGGCCAGGCGCTCCCAGCTGTCAGGATGCTCGGCCAGGACGGCCACGGCGGCAGTGAGCTGGCGGCGGGTGGTCTCGGAGCCAGCGAACACGAACCCGGTGATCATCGCCACGACGTCGTCGTCGGAGAGGCGCTGGCCGTCCACCTCGGCCTCGACGAGG
>DATGRC010000083.1:0-10377 GCA_035303865.1 Acidimicrobiales bacterium | reverse complement strand
GCGGTCCTCCTCGGCGTGGGCCTCGGCGTCCTTGATCATCTGCTCGATCGTGTCCTTGTCGAGGCTCGACTGGCCGGTGATCGTCATCGACTGCTCCTTGCCGGTGGCCCGGTCCTTGGCGGAGACGTGGACGATGCCGTTGGCGTCGATGTCGAAGGTGACCTCGATCTGGGGCACGCCGCGGGGAGCGGGAGGCAGGTCGACGAGCTGGAACTTGCCCAGGGTCTTGTTGAACTGGGCCATCTCGCGCTCGCCCTGCAGGACGTGGATCTCCACCGACGGCTGGTTGTCCTCGGCGGTGGAGAACACCTCGGTGCGGCGGGTGGGGATCGTGGTGTTCCGCTCGATGAGCTTGGTCATCACGCCGCCCTTGGTCTCGATGCCGAGCGACAGCGGGGTGACGTCGAGGAGCAGCACGTCCTTGACCTCGCCCTTCAGCACGCCGGCCTGGACGGCCGCGCCGATGGCGACGACCTCGTCGGGGTTGACGCCCTTGTTCGGCTCCTTGCCGGTGAGCTCGTGGACGAGCTCGGCGACGGCCGGCATCCGGGTGGATCCGCCCACGAGGATGACGTGGTCGATCTGGTCCTTGGTGAGCCCGGCGTCCTTGATCGCCTGCTCGAACGGGCCCCGGCAGCGGGCCAGCAGGTCGGCGGTGAGCTCCTGGAACTTGGCCCGGGTGAGCGTCTCGTCCAGGTGGAGCGGGCCGTCCGCGGTGGCGGTGATGAACGGCAGGTTGATCTGCGTCTGCTGGACCTGCGACAGCTCGATCTTGGCCTTCTCAGCCGCCTCCTTGAGGCGCTGCACGGCCATGTTGTCCTTGGACAGGTCGACGCCGTGGGCCGCCTTGAACTGCTCGACGAGCCAGTCGATGATCGCCTGGTCCCAGTCGTCGCCGCCGAGGTTGGTGTCGCCGTGGGTGCTCTTCACCTCGAAGACGCCGTCGCCGATCTCGAGGATCGACACGTCGAAGGTGCCGCCGCCGAGGTCGAAGACGAGCACGGTCTCGTCGGCGGAGCTCTTGTCGAGCCCGTAGGCCAGCGCGGCCGCGGTGGGCTCGTTGATGATGCGCAGCACCTCGAGCCCGGCGATCTGGCCAGCCTCCTTGGTGGCGGTGCGCTGGGCGTCGTCGAAGTAGGCCGGCACGGTGATGACGGCCTGGGTGACCGTGTCGCCGAGGTAGGCCTCGGCGTCGCGCTTCAGCTTCATCAGCGTGCGGGCGCTGATCTCCTGCGCGGTGTACATCTTCCCGTCGATCTCGGTGGTCCAGCTGGTGCCCATGTGGCGCTTCACGGACCGGATCGTGCGGTCGGGGTTGGTGATGGCCTGGCGCTTGGCCACCTCGCCGACGAGCACCTCGCCGTTCTTCGAGAACGCCACCACCGACGGGGTGGTGCGGGCCCCTTCGGCGTTGGGGATGACGACCGGGTCGCCCGCCTCGAGGACCGAGACGACGGAGTTGGTGGTGCCGAGATCGATGCCGACGGCCTTGGGCATGGGGGTGCCTCCGAGGGGTAGGGACGTGGGGGTGGACAGGCGAAGTTGTGTCTGCTCGAAGGATAGAAGTTGAGTCAGGTGTTGACAACTTCGCGGGCGGGGGCGGTCCGGCCCGGCCGACCGATCGCTCGGAGGCGGGCCGGGAGGCGCTCCGCGGCGAAGAGCGAGGCGAAGGCCACCCCGCACAGGGGGTAGGGGAACCCGATCGACATCAGGGCCAGGATCCCGAGGTGGAACGCCCACGCCGCCACCGCCCACACCGCCCGCAGCCGGCGGGCGACGAGCACGAGCGGGGCGCCGAGCTCGAGGGCGAGGGAGGCGGCGGCCATCGGCGGGAACAGCCAGCGGTGCTCGAGGAGCGCGACGCCGAGGGAGGAGTGCGACGCCCCCACGAGCTGCTTGCGGAGCGCGTCGTGGGCGATGTGGTGGCGCAGCACGTCGCCGCCCACCCAGCCCAGCCCCCCGTTGCGCAGCTTCGCCCACCCGGCCACCGCGTAGGTCCCCACGGTGAGGAGCGACAGCACCCGCACCGGCCAGCCGTGGTCGGGGCGCGCCGCCGGTGCGGGGCCGCCCCGGCGGCGGGCGTCGAGCGACCAGGCGTCGGCCGCCGGGCTGACCGCCAGCACGAGCAGGTGGAGGCACACGAGGTTGTCGGTGTGGAAGATCTGGCCCCACGAGCTGCGGTAGGTGGTGACGGCCAGGAAGGCCAGCGCGAAGACCGGCCCGGTGAGCCGCCACCGCCACCCCGCCACCGCGGCGACGCCCGAGGCGACGGCGAGCGCGAGCACGGCGAGCCCCACGGGGGCCGGGACCGGTCCGTCCAGCCAGGCCAGCGGCCCGATCGGGTCGAAGCGGGGGTCGTCGGTGCCGGCCACCTGGGCGAGGTGGGGCAGGCGCACGAGCAGGTAGGCCAGCGCGAAGCCGGCCACGAGCAGCCGCAGCACGGCGAGGCGCTCCGGCGGCGCCGGCGCCCGGAACCGGCGGTCGGCGGCAGCCAGGGCCCGGACCGGCGCGCTCATCGCTCGACCTCGCAGGTGGCCAGCACCCGCACCGACCGGGGTGCCACCTCGTCGCCGGTGACGTGGGCCACCGAGTCGTGCTCCTCCACCTGCAGGCGCACGGCCACGAGCTCGTCGCGCCCGGACCGGGCCACCCGCCCCGCCACCTGCTCGCACAGCCGCCGCTGCTCGACCGGGGTCCCCCGCGCCGCCCGACCGGCGGTGGCCACGGCCAGCATCGGCTCGTCGGTGCCGCCGATCAGCCCCGGGCTGAGCCGCTGCTCCTCCCCTGCGCCGTCCACGCCCACGACGGTGGCGACGGCGGACACCGCGCCCCGGTCGATCGAGAACATCGGGTAGGTCGACAGCGGGTAGCTGTCCGCCGGCGGGGGCCACAGCGGCGGGACGAGCACCGCGGCGATGGCGGCGAGCAGCACCCCGTAGGCCAGCGTCCGACCCCGCACCGGCCCGAGGGTAGGGGAGGCGACCGGTACCCTCGGCGCCATGGTCGCCCGGTCGGTGGTGCGGGGGGTGCTGGCCTGGGTGCTCGTGGCCGCGCTGCTGCGCGGCGTCGTGCTGCTCCCCGAGCAGTGCCCACCGGTCGCCCCGGAGGACCTGCGGGCCTCGGCCGCCGAGGCGATCGGCTGGTTCGAGCGGAACCAGCGACCGGACGGGCGGTGGCTCTACCGCTACGACGCCCGCGCGGGTCGGGACCTCGGTGGGTACAACCTGACCCGTCACGGCGGGGTGACGATGTCGCTCTACCAGGCCGCCGCCGCCGGCCACGACGCCGCCCTGGCGGTGGCCGACGCCGGTGCCGAGTGGGCCCTCGACCACCTCGTCGAGGTGCGCGGGGGCCTCGCCTTCGGCCCCGAGGGCGAGATCGTTCCGGTCGGCGCCACCGGGCTCCTCGTGGCCGGCCTGGCCGAGCGGCGGGCCCTCACCGGCGACCCGCGCCACGACGACGACCTGCGGGCCATGGGCCGCTTCCTCGCCGCCATGGTCCGCCCGGACGGCTCGGTGGTCGCCTACTGGCACCTCGATCGGGGCCGCCCGGCCAGCGACGACCCCTCCCCGTTCTTCACCGGCGAGGTGTACTGGGCGCTGGGCCTGCTCCACCTCGAGCTGCCCGGGGAGGGCTGGGACGAGGTGGCCGACCGGATCGGGCGCTACCTGGCCACCGCCCGCGACGAGGTGGAGGGCTGGTTCCCGGACATCTCCGACCACTGGGCCGCCTACGGGCTGGCCACCCAGGCCGCGTGGCCGGAGCCGGGCGCCGTCGACGATGCCCTCGTGGCCTACGCCCACCGCCAGGCCGGGCTGGCCGGCTTCCAGGTGCGGTGGGAGTCGCAGCGCACCGGCGGGCGGGCCAACGAGCTCGTCCGGGGCGGGCAGACCCTCGGCGCCGGGCTCGGCACCCTCGGCGAGCAGCTGGCCGGGCTGTGGCGGCTGGCCGCCACCCACCCCGACCTCGCCGGCCTCCAGGCGCCGCTGGCCGAGCGGGCCGGCTGCGTCGCCGGCCTGCTGGTGGAGCGGCAGGTGTCCACCGACGAAGCCGACCGCGCCCCGGAGCCGGACCGCACCCGGGGGGCCTGGCTCCAGCGGGGGATCACCCAGATGGACGACCAGCAGCACGCCTTGTCCGCCGTGCTCCTCGCCGAGCCGATCGTGGCCTCGCAGCCGGTGCAGGTCGACGAGCCGTGGGGCACCGACGAGCCAGCCCTGCTCCTCCTCGCCGCGCTCGTCCTCGCCCTCGACCCGCTGCGGGCGGCCCGAGCCGCCCGGTCCGCCGGGACCGCGGCGGCGACCCGCCGCCGGGCGCTGCTGACCGGCCCCGCGTGCGCCGTCGCCGCGGCTGCGGCAGCCGCCGCGGCGGGCGGACCGCTCCTCGACCGCCTCGACGTGAGCGCGCCCACGCTGCGCATCGGCGCCGGGCTCGTCCTGCTCGTCACAGCGCTCGTGGACCTCGTCCGACCCCGCACCGCGGACGGCGACCTGGGTGGTGTCGGCCCGGCGTGGGGCGGCGGGCTGGTCCCGGTGGCGGTCCCGACGATGCTGCGCCCCGCCGCGGTCGTGGTGGCAGCCAGCGCCGGCGTTGACCTGGGGGTGGCGCCCGTCGTCGTCGCCGCGGCGGTGGCGGGGGTGGCCGCCGCGGCCGCCGACCGGCTCGGCGTCGGCGCGCGGTCGGCCCTGGCCGGCTGGCTGATCCGCAGCCTCGCTGCTGCGGCGGTGGTGCTGGCCGCGGCGCTCGTGGCCGACGGGATCTACGACGTCTGATCCGCGACCGGCGCGGCGGCCCGGGGCAGCGAGAAGCAGAAGGTGGTGCCGTCGCCGTCGTCGGCGATCCAGATGCGGCCGCCGTGGGCCTCCACGAGCCGGCGGCTGATGTAGAGGCCGAGCCCGGTGCCGGTGACGGTCTCGCTGCGGCCCCGCACGAACTTCTCGAAGACCCGCTCCCGGGCGTCGGGCGGCACCCCTGGGCCCTCGTCGGCCACCGCCACCTCGACGCCGCCGTCGGCCAGCCGGACCGCCACCCGCACCGGCGCCACGGCCGGGGAGTTCTTGCGGGCGTTGTCGAGCAGGTTGGCCAGCACCTGCTGGAGCCGGTCGGCGTCGGCCTCCACCCACACGGGCTCGTCGGGGACGTCGAGCTCGAAGGTCCGGTCCCGGTCGAGCTCCTGCTGCGCGAGCACGGCGTCGCGCACCTCGCCCACCAGCTCGACGGGCCGGGTGACCGTCACCACCTCGCCGGACTCGAGGGCCTGGGTGTCGAGCACGTCGCGAGCCATCGCCTGGAGGCGGCGGGCGTTGGCCGCGGCCCGGCGCACCGCGCAGCGCCGCTGCCCGTCGTCCATCGAGTCCCAGTGGTCGAGGCTCGTCTCGTCGGCGAGGCCGCGGACGGCCCGGCGGCGATCCAGGTCTGGCGCGACCTCAACGGCCCACCGATCCCGGACGTGGTGATCCTCGACAACCGCATGCCCGGCCTGTCCGGCATGGAGGTGGCCGAGCGGCTCCTCGCCGAGCGACCGAGTCAGATCATCGTGCTCTACAGCGCCTACCTCGACGCCGACATCCGCGCCCGCGCCGCGGAGGTCGGGATCACGGCCTGCGTGTCTAAGCACGAGCTGGACCAGCTCCCCAACCTCGTCCGCCAGCTCACCCAGGCCGCCTAGGCCGGTCCGGTCCCGCCGCCTCCAGCACGGCGCGGCGCAGGTGCCGGAGGCTGCCCTTCGGCACGTAGGTCACCCCGAGCGCGGCCGCCCCCTCGAGCACCGCCCGGTCCTGGTGGTTCGTGTGGAGCACCACGCCGACACCGGGGGCCTCGACCCGGAGGCGGGCGGCGACGTCAAGCCCGTGCGGACCGGGCGGCATGCGGTGGTCGAGCACGACGACGTCGGGGCGCGCCGTCAGGCAGGCGGCCATCGCCGAGTCCCCGTCGGTGGCGGTGGCCACCACCTCGTGGCCCTCCAGCGTGAGGTCGGTGACGGCCAGGTCCAAGGCGGCCAGGTCGTTGTCCGCGATGACCAGCCGCAGGCGCCGCACCACCCCATCGTGCCCGGTCGGGCGGGCCCCTCGCCCGGCCTATCGTCGGGACCATGACCGTGCACCGTCTCGTGCTGCTCCGCCACGGCGAGAGCGAGTGGAACAAGCTGAACCTCTTCACCGGCTGGTGGGACGCCCAGCTCACCGAGCTCGGCGAGCGGCAGGCGGTCGAGGCGGGGCGCCTGATGGCCGAGCGCGGCATCGCCCCCGACGTGGCCCACACCTCGCTGCAGACCCGCGCCATCCACACGGTGGAGCTGGCGCTGCGGGCGATGAACCGCTCGTGGATCCCCGTGAAGCGGGACTGGCGGCTGAACGAGCGCCACTACGGCGACCTCACCGGCCGCAACAAGGCGGAGACGGCCGAGCGCTTCGGGGCCGAGCAGGTGAAGGTCTGGCGCCGCAGCTACGACGTGCCGCCGCCGCCGATCTCCGACGACAACGAGTTCAACCCGAACCACGACGAGCGCTACGCCCAGGTGCCGCCGGACCAGCTGCCGCGCTCGGAGTGCCTGAAGGATGTCGTGGCCCGCATGCTCCCCTACTGGGAGGAGGGCATCGTCCCCGACCTGCGGGCGGGTCGCACCGTGCTCGTCGGCGCCCACGGCAACAGCCTGCGGGCGCTCGTGAAGCACCTCGACGGCATCAGCGACGAGGACATCGTCGAGCTCAACATCCCCACCGGCGAGCCGCTCGTGTACGAGCTCGGCGACGACATGCGGCCGATCGAGGCGAAGCCGGTGCTCGAGCGCTACCTCCGCAGCCCGGAGGAGATCCAGGCCGCGGCGGAGGCGGTGGCCCGCCAGGCTGAGGGGCGCTGACCGGGGCGAGGCGCGACCAGACCCGGTCCGGGTGCGATGATGGCCCGACCGGTTCGTGACGGGAGGGCACCGTGGGCAGCAGATCGATCCTCGCGCTGGGCGTGGGCGCGGCCGTCGCACTGAGCGCCTGCAGCACCGATCGGGTGGTGACGCGCCCCGACCCGGTGCCGGTGACCGAGGAGCGCCTCGCCGAGGCGCTGATCGACGAGGGCGACCTGCCGGAGGGCTACACCGCCGACGACGGGCCCGGCACCCCGATCAGCACCGAGATCCTCCCCGAGCACGCCTGCGACGACGCGCTGGCCGAGCTCGAGCCGAAGGAGGCGGTGGCCCGGGACTTCACCGGCCCGGAGGCCACCGTCACCCACGCTGTGGCCTGGTTCCCCGGCCAGGGCGCAGCGGTCGAGCAGCTGTTCCGCGACGTGGCCAACGAGTGCGGCGCGGTGGTCGCCACCGACGAGGGCCTGTCCATCCGGGCGGGTCGCCTCGACTTCGGGGTGCTGAGCGACGACACCCTGCCGATCCGCTTCGAGCTCGAGCCGGAGTCCGGCCCGATCGAGGAGCGCGACATCGTGCTGCGGCGGGCCGGCGACCTGATCAGCGTGATCACGCTCCGGGGCCCCCGGCCCTCGGACAAGGCGCTCCTCGACGGCGCGACCCGGGTGATGATCGGCTACCTCGGCCTGCTCCACGACGACACGACGAACTAGCGCGCCGCTCCGAGCGCCCGGCCTGGCGAGGCGGGTCAGCCGGAGGCGGCCTCGGTGGCCGCCCGCTCGAGCAGGTAGCCGCGGGAGCGCACCGTGCGGATGGCCAGCTCGAGGCCGGCCACGCGGCGGCGCAGCCGGAGCATGTGGACGTCGAGCGCGTTGCGGCCCGGCGACCCGTGCGGCCACCCGGCCCGGGCCAGCGCCTCCCGCGACACGACGGCCCGGTAGCGCCCGAGGAGGGCGCCCATGAGGCGGGCCTCGACCGGGGGGAGCGACACCCACCGCCCGCCGAAGCGGAGCAGCCCGTCGCTGTCGAGCTCGGGGCACGGCTCGCTGCGCTGGGCGCGGCCGGCGAGCACGCTCACCCGGGCCTGGACGTCGGCGTCGGCGGCGGGCAGGCGGATCCAGTCCTCCAGCTCGTCGGCCACCGTCGGCGGCGCCTCGTCGCCCTCCACGAGGAGCAGCCGGGGCTGGCCGTCGCGACGGAGCTCCTCGCGGCGATCCCGCTCGAGGGGCCAGCGGAGGAGGGCGACATCCACGGGTCGGGACGCTACGGAGCGAGTGTTTCCCGCTTGTTGCACGACCGTGAAGGGTCGCGATCTCCCCGGGTTCCGAGATCCCGGCACGCGCCCGCCGTTGTCCATATGCTGCGCCCCCATGGCTCGCCAATCGCACCTCGACCACCTCGCGGCGGTCCCGCTGTTCTCCGCCTGCTCCAAGAAGGAGCTCCAGGCGGTCGCCCGCGCCACCGACGAGGTCTCCGTGCCCGCCGGCAAGCACCTCTGCGAGCAGGGTGCGATCGGGCGAGAGGCGTTCGTGATCGTGGAGGGCAGCGCCGAGGTGCGCCGCAACGGCCGCAAGGTGGCCACCCTCGGTCCCGGCGACAGCGTGGGGGAGCTGGCCCTGCTGGACCACGGCCCCCGCACCGCCACCGTCACCGCCGCCGAGGACACCAAGGTGCTCGTGATCGGCGCCCGGGAGTTCGCGGCGCTCATCGACGACGTGCCCCCGATCGCCCACAAGCTGCTCAAGTCGCTCGCCTCCCGCATCCGCGAGCTCGACAAGAAGGCGTACGGCTGATCCCCGTCCCGGGCCCCGCGAGCGGCCCGGGCGCAAGGGCCTCGCGGCCCCCCGTGGCGGCGCGTTTCGGCCCGTCTGAGACGGGCGGGGTACCTTCGCGCCCGTGAAGTCCCGACTGAAGCCTCATCAGCTGGCCATCGGCCTGGGTCTCGTGTTCGCCACGATCACCGTCGTGTCGGGCATCACCGCCACGGTGTTCCAGTTCCACGACGACAGCGAGATCCAGCGGGAGGTGTTCGGGAACATCCCCAGCTGGTGGAAGCTCGCCTTCTACACCGTCTTCCCGGTGCTCATCGTGTACGGGGCCGTGCTCTTCTCCCAGCGGGTCCGCAACTGGGAGCGGGGCAACCCCGACGACCGGCGCACCACGCCGAAGAACGTCAAGCGCCGCCTCGGGGACTTCCGGGCCGGCGTGTACATGCAGACGCTGCTGCGCGACCCCGCCGCCGGCGTCATGCACAGCCTCATCTACTTCGGCTTCCTGATCCTGCTCGCCGTCACCACGGTGCTCGAGATCAACCACCAGATGCCGGAGTCGATGAAGTTCCTGCACGGCGGCGTCTACCAGGCCTACAGCGCCGTGGGCGACGGCGCCGGGCTCATGCTCTTCGTCGGCGTGATGTGGGCGATCGTGCGCCGCTACGTGCAGCGCCCGTACCGGATCCGCATCAAGTCGAAGCCCGAGCACGCCGTCATCCTCGGCACGCTCCTCGCCATCGCCGTCACCGGCTTCGGGGCCGAGGTGTGGCGCATCGCCCTCGACGGCCGCCCCGACTTCGAGAAGTGGAGCTTCATCGGGTACCCGCTGTCGGGCCTCATCGAGGACGCCGGGAACCTGGCCGGCGCCCACCAGGTCTGGTGGGTGGCCCACGTCGCCAGCTTCTTCCTCTTCGTCGTGATCCTGCCGGTCACGATGCTGCGCCACGTGTTCACGTCGCCGCTGAACATGTACCTGCGGGACCGGGAGCGGCCCAAGGGCGCGATGCGGCCGATGCCGAACCTCATGGAGACCGAGCTCGAGACCTTCGGTGCCTCGACCGTCTCGGACTTCACCTGGAAGCAGCTGCTCGACACCGACGCCTGCACGATGTGCGGTCGCTGCACCTCCGTGTGCCCGGCCCACGCCACCGGCAAGCCGCTCGATCCCCGCGAGATCGTCCTGAAGACCGGTGAGGTCATGTCGGCCACCGGCACCCCGCCGGTGTCCCCGCCGCTCGGCACCGACCCGGAGATCACGATCTCCTCCGACAGCCTCTTCGAGCGGATCACGCCCGAGGAGGTGTGGGCCTGCACGTCGTGCAAGGCCTGCGACGAGATCTGCCCGGTAAACATCGAGATCCTCGACAAGATCCTCGACATGCGGCGCTACCTGTCGCTCATGGAGTCGAACTTCCCCACCGAGCTGGGCGGCGCCTACCGGGGCATGGAGAACTCCGGCAACCCGTGGGGCATGAGCCAGACCGAGCGGGCGGCGTGGACGAGCAAGGTCGACGACGTCGAGATCGTCGAGCCCGGCAGCCCGTTCGACCACGAGTACCTCTACTGGGTCGGTTGCGCCGGCAGCTTCGACGACAAGAATCAGAAGGTCACCCAGGCCATGGCCAAGCTCATGCAGCGGGCCGGCGTCGACTTCGCCATCCTCGGACCGCAGGAGAACTGCACCGGCGACCCCGCCCGCCGCTCGGGCAACGAGTACATCTTCCAGATGCTCGCCATGCAGAACATCGA
>DATGRC010000082.1:0-33668 GCA_035303865.1 Acidimicrobiales bacterium | reverse complement strand
GGCGACGGCCACGAGGGCGGCGCCGGCGTCGCGGTCGCGCAGCGCGGCGAGGACGGCGTCGACCGGCTGCGCGTCGGCGGGGACGCCGCCCATGGCCGCCACCTGGTCGAGGGCCGACAGCGTGTCGCGCGCCGACCCGCCGCCCTGGCGGATCACGTACTCGACGACGTCCTCGCCGAGGTCCAAGCCGGCGTCGGCGATGACCCGGCGGACGTGGTCGGCCAGCTCGTCGCTCGGCAGCAGGTGGAACTCGAAGTGCTGCGTCCGGCTGCGGATCGTCGGCAGCACCTTCTGCGGGTCCGTCGTGGCGAGGATGAACACCACGTGCGGGGGCGGCTCCTCGAGCGTCTTGAGGAGCGCGTTCGCCGCGCCGGTGGTGAGCATGTGCACCTCGTCGAGGATCACCACCTTGCGGTTGCCGGAGGTGCCGAGCGGGATCCGCTCGATGAGGTCGCGGATGTGCTGGACGCCGGAGTTCGACGCCGCGTCGAGCTCGAGGAGCCAGTCCACGATCCGGCCCTCGTCGACGGCCCGGCAGTTCTCGCAGATGCCGCAGGGCTCGCCGTCCTCGGGGTTCTCGCAGTTGAGGACCTTGGCCAGGATGCGGGCGGTGGAGGTCTTGCCGGTGCCCCGGGGACCGCTGAAGAGGTACGCGTGACCGACGCGGTCCTCCTGCACGGCGGAGCGCAGGGCCCGCATGACGTGCGCTTGGCCCACCTGCTCCCCGAAGCGCTTCGAGCGGTAGCGGCGGTACAGGGCCTGGTGCTGGTCAGCCACGCTCCGACCCTACCGGTCGCGCTCGACCCGGGACCCGGGCCGCAGGGGGCGCGGAGCGGCCCGCTCCCCCATGTGGCGGTCAGGCGATCTGCGGCACACCGCAGGCTCCGCTGAGAGCTGCTGCCTCCCGGCCCTGACTCGGTTCACGGGCTGCAGTTGCACAGGACCCGACCGCCACATGTGAGAGCGGGCCTGCAGACACGATAGCCTTGTCGGTCCCAGCCACCACCTTCGGGTGGGTCGTGGAGGGGTGCGAGAGCGGCCGAATCGGCACGATTGGAAATCGTGTGTGGGGCAACCCACCGTGGGTTCAAATCCCACTCCCTCCGCCAGGCAAGCGCTCGCCGGCCGCCCCCCGGGGCGGCCGGTGGCGCGCCCGGCCGGACGCCGCCGCTCAGCGGCGGCAGAGGACGAGGAGCACGCACCCACCCGGCCGCCGGTCGGGGGCGACCGTCGGCGGCGGCCCGGGCCGCGGTGGTGGAGTGGTGGTCGTGGTCGTGGTGGGAGTCGAGGCCGGGGTGGTCGAGGCGGTGGCGAGGCCGTCGGCCGGGGGCGCCCAGTGCGCTGGCATCGGTCCGAGGACCAGGGGGCGGTCCCCGTGGTCGAGCTGCACGGCCCCCTCGCCGGCGGTGCCCCGCATCGCCCGCTCGGCGTAGGCGAAGGCCTCCTGCACCGACGGGCCGGCCCGACCGTGCAGCCAGCCCTCCCGCACGAGGTGGTGGACGAGGAAGGAGCCCCTCACCGTGCTGCTCTCGTAGGCCAGGCTCCGGGCGTCGGACGCGCCGGTGAGGACCCGCCCCGGGGCGAGCACCTCGGTGAAGCCGCCGGCGAAGCAGGTGGCGAGCAGGATCCACATCTGGTCGGCCATCGCCGGGCGCAGCAGGTCAGCCAGCTCGGCGTCGGTGAGGAGCCCGCCGTCGGCGGTGACGATGGCCTGCGTGTCGCCGCCGAGGTGGCGGACGTGGCCGGCCACGGCGAGCACCACCTTCGTCCCGGGCCCGGCTCGCTCGACGAGGGCTCGGATCGCCTCGACGAGCGGCTCGCGCCGGGCCTGGCCGTCGCGCAGCAGCACCCGGTTCTCCGCCGGGACGCCGAAGCCGTCGAGGGCGAGGTCGATCGCCTCGGCGTCGGCCACCGCGAAGCCCAGGTCGGCCCGGGTGCCGGGGTAGTCGTCGATGCCGACGACGAGGGCGTACACCTCGCCGGGGCGACCGGAGCCCCGGTAGGTGGGCGGGGGCGACTCGACGGGGGCCAGCTCGCCGTCGAGGTCGGCGGGCGGCGGGAGGATCGGCGTGGCCTCCGGCGCCCCTCCACCCGGCTCGACGACGGCGTCGAGGACGGTGGGCGCCGAGGCCTCCCCGACGGCGGCCACCGGCTCGCCCACCGGGAGCCTCGCGCTGACGGCCCGGTCGAGCCCCGGGCGCGCGGCGGGCAGCGAGGCCACGCCGGGCACCGCGGCGAGCAGGACGGCCACGACGGCTGCCACCGTCCAGCGTGCTGGCTGCATGCACCCCCTCCGTGTGACCTGGCCGGACGGTCCCAGCGCCGCCCGACCGCACCCACAGGGAGGGGTTCGCCGCCGCCCACGGCCATCCTGCCCGCCACCCCCGGGTACGTTGCTGCCGTGACCGCACCCACCGACGCCGAGCGCGCCGCCATGTACCTGGCGCTCGAGGAGGCCCGCGCCGCCGGCGACCGGGGCGATGTGCCCGTCGGTGCGGTGGTGCTCGTCGACGGCCAGGTGGTGGCCCGAGCCGGCAACGAGCGCGAGCGCCAGGGCGACCCCACGGCCCACGCCGAGGTGCTCGCGCTGCGGCAGGCCGCCGCGGCGCGACGCTCCTGGCGGCTGGAGGACGCCACCCTCGTCGTCACGCTCGAGCCGTGCCCGATGTGCGCGGGGGCGCTCGTGGGGGCCCGGGTGCGGCGACTCGTGTACGGGGCCGCCAACACCGACAACGGCGCCTGCGGGACGCTCTACAACCTGTGCGCCGACCCCCGCCTCAACCACGAGGTGGAGGTGGTGCCCGGGGTCGACGCCGACGCCGCCGCCGGGCTCCTCGACGCCTTCTTCGCCGCCCGCCGGCGCTGAGCCACCCCCGTGACCGGCTGGCGCCCTTGGGTCCGCGCCCGCCCGCCCGGGTAACGTGAGCGGCGGAGAGCTGCCAGAGCGGACGAATGGGACGGTCTCGAAAACCGTTGTGGTCTTCGGGCCACCGTGGGTTCGAATCCCACGCTCTCCGCTCCGAGGTCCCCGGTCCCGGCGGCGTGGCCAGCACCACCGCCGCCGTGGCCGGGGACCCGTCCGCGCCCGCCCGCCGTCGGGATGACGCCGGCCGGACCCGCCGGCGGAGGGGTTGGCGGGACGCGGCCGTACGCTCCGGGGCATGCGACGGGGCGGTCCGCACAGCCTGATCGGGTCGGACCCGGCCGCGGTGGCCGGGGCCAAGCTCGATCGCGCCGTGCTGCGGCGGGTCTGGCGCTTCGCCGCCCCCTATCGGCGGGCCATCGCCGTGTTCGTCACGGTGCTCGCCGCGTCCGCCCTGCTCGGGCTCGTCCCACCGCTGCTGTTCCGGGAGATCCTCGACGAGGCGATCCCCGCCGGTGACCGGCGCCTCCTCAACGTGCTCGCCGCGCTCGTCGTGGGCGCCGCCGTCGCCGACGCCGGCCTCGCGCTGGCCGAGCGCTGGCTGTCGTCGCGGATCGGCGAGGGGATCATCTACGACCTGCGGGTGGCGCTGTTCGACCACGTGCAGCGCATGCCGATGAGCTTCTTCACCCGGGCGCAGACGGGGGCGCTGAACAGCCGGCTGAACAACGACGTGATGGGCGCCCAGCGCGCCGTCACCGGGACCCTGTCGTCGGTGGTGTCGAACGTGATCACCCTCGTGGCCAACGGCGCCGCCATCGTGCTGCTCGAGTGGCGCTTCGCCGTGATCACGCTCGTGCTGCTGCCGCTGTTCATCGTGCCGGCGAAGCGGGTGGGCCGCCGCCTGCAGGCCCTCACCCGCGAGCAGATGGAGCTCAACGCGTCGATGAACACGACGATCAGCGAGCGCCTGAACGTGTCCGGCGCCCTGCTCGTCAAGCTCTTCGGCCGCCACGACGACGAGACCCGCGACTTCGCCGAGCGGGCGCACGGGGTGCGCACCGTCGGCGTCCGCTCCGCCGTGTACGGCCGCACGTTCTTCGTGGCCCTCGGGCTCGTCGGCGCCCTGGCCACGGCGTCGGTGTACTGGATCGGCGGGCAGCTCGTGATCTCCGGGGCCCTCACGATCGGCACCCTCGTGGCCCTGGCCGCCTTCGTCGGGAGGATCTACGGGCCGCTCACGCAGCTCACCAACGTGCGGGTCGAGGTGATGACGGCGCTCGTCAGCTTCGAGCGGGTGTTCGAGGTCCTCGACACCGCCAGCCCCATCCAGGACCGGCCCGGGGCCTACGACCTCGTGGCCCCCCTCGGGCGCATCGAGCTCGACGAGGTCCGCTTCCGCTACCCGGACCGGCCGATCGTCGCCTCGCTGGAGGCTGCGCCCGTGGGCGCCGACGGGGGCCACGGCGGTGCGCTCGTGCTCGACGGCGTGTCGGCCACGATCGAGCCCGGGCAGATGGTGGCGCTCGTGGGGCCGTCGGGCGCAGGCAAGACCACGCTGTCGCAGCTGATCCCCCGCCTCTACGACGTGACCGACGGCGCCATCCGCATCGACGGCCACGACGTGCGGGACCTCACCCAGGAGTCGCTGCGGGCGGCGATCGGCGTGGTCAGCCAGGACCCGCACCTCTTCCACGACACCATCGGCAACAACCTGCGCTACGCCCGGCCCTCGGCCACCGACGAGGAGGTCATGGCCGCGGTGCGGGCAGCCCAGATCGACGGGCTCGTGGCCTCGCTGCCCGACGGGCTCGACACGCTCGTCGGCGAGCGGGGCTACCGGCTCTCCGGCGGCGAGAAGCAGCGCCTGGCCATCGCCCGGATGCTGCTCAAGGACCCCGCCATCGTCATCCTCGACGAGGCCACCAGCCACCTCGACGCCGAGAACGAGGCGCTCGTGCAGGAGGCGCTGGCCGCGGCGCTGGCCGGGCGCACCAGCGTCGTGATCGCCCACCGCCTCTCCACGATCGCCGCCGCCGACCAGATCCTCGTCCTCGACGGCGGCCGGATCGTGCAGTCCGGCACCCACGAGGAGCTCCTCGACGAGGGTGGGCTCTACGCCGACCTCTACCGCACCCTCATGCGGGAGGAGCAGGCGGCCGAGGCGGAGCAGGCCGTGGTCGAGGCCGCCGAGACCGAGCCGCCCGACGAGCGGTTGTCTGACCTCACATACCCCCCTAGGGTATAGGCATGGCTGCGACCGGTACCTCCTCGAGCGCTCCCGAGCGGATCGACCTCGAGGTCACCGGCATGACCTGTGCCGCCTGCGCGGCGCGGATCGAGAAGCGGCTCAACCGGCTCGAGGGCGTGCGGGCGAGCGTCAACTACGCCACCGACAAGGCCCGGGTGGAGCTCGACCCCGACCACGCCGTCACCCCCGAGGAGCTGGTGGCCGTCGTGGAGGGGCTCGGCTACGGCGCCGCCCTGCCCCAGCCCGAGCCGCCCGCCGAGGCACCCACCGGCGACCCCGGCGGCGCCCACCACCGCGCGCCGTCGGGCGAGCACGACCACACGGAGCCGCTCGAGCAGGCCCGCCACCGCCTGCTCGTCACCGCCGCGCTCGCCCTGCCCGTGCTCGTGCTGTCGATGGTGCCGGCCCTGCAGTTCCAGCACTGGCAGTGGCTCGCCTTCGCCCTCACCTCCCCGGTGGTGGTGTGGGGCGCCTGGCCCTTCCACCGGGCCACCTGGGCCAACCTCCGCCACGGCGCCACCACCATGGACACGCTCATCAGCATGGGCGTGCTGGCCGCCTATGGGTGGTCCACGTACCGGCTCTTCTGGGGCGAGGCCGGCATGCCGGGCATGACGATGGAGCTGAGCTGGCGGGCCAGCGGCCACGACGAGCTCTACCTGGAGGTGGCCGCCGGGGTCACGCTCTTCCTGCTCCTCGGGCGGTACTTCGAGGCCCGGGCCAAGCGCCGCTCCGGCGCCGCGCTCGAGGCGCTGCTCTCGCTCGGCGCCAAGGACGTCGCCCTCCTCGAGGACGGCGTGGAGCGCCGGGTCCCCATCGACCGCCTCGAGGTGGGCATGCGCTTCGTCGTGCGCCCCGGCGAGCAGATCGCCACCGACGGCGAGGTCGAGGAGGGCACCTCCGCGGTCGACCAGTCGATGCTCACCGGCGAACCCGTCCCCGTGGAGGTCGGCCCCGGCGACGAGGTGGTCGGCGCCACCGTCAACACGAGCGGTCGGCTGGTCGTGCGGGCCACCCGGGTGGGGGCCGACACGGCGCTGGCCCGCATCGCCCGGCTGGTGGAGGACGCCCAGTCCGGCAAGGCGCAGGTGCAGCGCCTGGCCGACCGCATCTCGGCCGTGTTCGTCCCGATCGTCATCGCCCTGGCCGCCGTCACGCTCGGCGCCTGGCTGGCGCTGGGCCATCCCGCCGAGGACGCCTTCACCGCCGCCGTGGCGGTGCTGATCATCGCCTGCCCGTGCGCCCTCGGCCTCGCCACCCCCACCGCGCTGCTCGTCGGCACCGGCCGCGGCGCCCAGCTGGGCATCCTCATCAAGGGGCCCGAGGTGCTCGAGTCCACCCGCCGCATCGACACGATCGTCCTCGACAAGACCGGCACCGTCACCACCGGGCAGATGGCCCTCGTCGACGTGGTCGTGGCCGACGGCGAGGACGAGGCTGACGCCCTGGCGCTCGTGGGCGGCCTCGAGGCGGCCAGCGAGCACCCGATCGCCCAGGCCATCGCCGCCGGCGCCCGGGAGCGGCTCGGTGACGAGCTGCCCCCGGTCGAGTCGTTCGCCAACCGGCCCGGGCTCGGCGTGGAGGGCGTGGTGGAGGGCCACGGCGTGGTCGCAGGGCGCCCCGCCCTGCTCGCCGACTGGGCGCTGCACCTGCCCCCCGACCTGGAGGACGCCCGACGGGCGGCCGAGGCGGCCGGGCACACCGCCGTGGTCGCCGGCTGGGACGGGCGGGCCCGCGCCACCTTCGTGGTGGCCGACGCCGTGAAGCCCACGAGCGCCGAGGCCATCGACGAGCTGCGCCGCCTCGGGCTCCGCCCGATGCTCCTCACCGGTGACAACGCCACCACCGCGGCCACCGTGGCCGCCGAGGTCGGCATCGCCGCCGAGGACGTGATCGCCGAGGTGCTGCCGGAGGACAAGGTCGACGCCGTGCGGGCCCTGCAGGCCGAGGGCCGGGTGGTGGCCATGGCCGGCGACGGCGTGAACGACGCAGCCGCCCTCGCCCAGGCCGACCTCGGGCTGGCGATGGGCACCGGCACCGACGCCGCCATCGAGGCCAGCGACCTCACGCTCGTGCGGGGGGACCTTCGCACGGCCGCCGACGCCATCCGCCTGGCTCGTCGCACCCTCGGCACGATCAAGGGGAACCTGTTCTGGGCGTTCGCGTACAACGTCGCCGCCCTCCCCCTCGCCGCCTTCGGGCTCCTGAACCCGCTCATCGCCGGTGCGGCGATGGCGTTCTCGTCGGTCTTCGTCGTCACCAACAGCCTGCGCCTCTTCCGGTTCCGCTGACGGGCGCCCGGCCCGCCCGTTCCTGACGGGGCGTCAGATCGGGGGCTAGCGTCGGGCGCCGTGGAGCTGGGCTTCAGCGCGGAGGACGAGGCGTTCCGGGAGGAGGTGCGGACCTTCCTCGAGGAGTCGCTCTCCGGCGACTTCGCGGTGGTGCGGGGCCGGGGCGGTCCCGGCGACGACGACGCCCTGTTCGAGGAGCGCCTGGCCTGGGAGCGGCACCTCGGCGCCCACGGCTGGACCTGCGTGGCGTGGCCGAAGGAGCACGGCGGCCGGGGCCTGTCGCTGCACCAGCAGGTGATCTACCACGAGGAGTACGCCCGGGCCCGGGCCCCCGGCCGGGTGGGCCACATCGGCGAGACGCTCCTCGGCCCGACGCTCATCGCCTTCGGCACGCCGGAGCAGCAGGCTCGGTTCCTGCCGCCGATCGTGGCCGGCACGGAGCTGTGGTGCCAGGGCTACAGCGAGCCCGAGGCCGGCTCCGACCTGGCCGCGCTGCGCACCCGCGCCGAGCTGGTCGACGGGGAGTGGGTGATCGACGGTCAGAAGGTCTGGACGAGCCAGGCCCACTGGGCGGACTGGTGCTTCGTGCTGGCCCGCACCGACCCGGCGGCGCCCCGGCACCGGGGGATCTCCTACCTGCTCGTGCCCATGCGCCAGGACGGGGTGGAGATCCGCCCGATCCACCAGCTCACCCGGGACGGCGAGTTCAACGAGGTGTTCTTCTCGGGGGCGCGCACGGCGGCGGCGAACGTGGTGGGCGAGCCCGAGGGGGGCTGGGCGGTGGCGATGGGCACCCTCGCGTTCGAGCGGGGGGCGTCCACGCTGGGGCAGAACCTCATGTTCTGGACCGAGTGGGAGGCGATCGTGGACGCCGCCCGAGCCGCCGGGCGCCTCGACGACCCGACCGTCCGCCAGCGCCTCGTGGAGACCTGGACCCGGCTGCGGCTGATGCGCCTCAACGCGCTGCGGTTCCTGTCGTCGGCGCTGGAGGCGCCGCCGGCGGCGGCGATCACCAAGCTGTTCTGGTCCACCCTGCACCGCGACCTCGGCGAGCTGGCCATGGACGTGCTCGGGCCCCACGCCACGCTCGCCGCCGCCGGGGCCGGCGGGTGGGAGCCGACGCGGCTCCAGCGGCTCTTCCTGTTCTCGCGGGCCGACACGATCTACGCCGGCACGAGCGAGATCCAGCGCAACCTCATCGGCGAGCGGGCGCTCGGCCTGCCGAAGGAGCCACAATGACCGCACCCGCGCCACCGCCGGGCCGAGGCCTGCTCGAGGGGAAGGTGGTGCTCGTCACCGCCGCGGCGGGCACCGGGATCGGCAACGCCACCGCCCGTCGCTGCCTCGAGGAGGGCGCCACCGTCGTGCTCTCCGACGCCCACGAGCGCCGCCTCGGCGAGGCCGCCGACGAGCTGGTCGCGCTCGCCGGCGGCACCCGGCCCGCCACCTTCGTGTGCGACGTGACCGTCGAGGACGAGGTGCAGGCGATGGTCGACGGCACGGTGGCCGCCCACGGCCGGCTCGACGTGCTCGTCAACAACGCCGGCCTGGGCGGCACGGCCCCGCTCGTGGAGATGACCGACGACGAGTGGCACCGGGTCCTCGACGTCACCCTCACCGGCACGATGCGGGTCACCCGCGCCGCCCTGCGGCACCTCGTGGCCGCCGGCCGGGGCGGCGCCATCGTGAACAACGCAAGCGTGCTCGGCTGGCGGGCCCAGGCCGGGCAGGCCCACTACGCCGCCGCCAAGGCCGGGGTGATGGCCCTCACCCGCTGCGCCGCCGTGGAGGCCGCCCCCCACGGGGTGCGGGTGAACGCCGTGGCCCCGTCGCTCGCCATGCACCCGTTCCTCAGCAAGGTCATGGACCAGGCGACCCTCGACCAGCTGGCCCAGCAGGAGGCGTTCGGGCGGGCCGCCGAGCCGTGGGAGGTGGCCACCGTCATCGCCTTCCTGGCCAGCGACCTCAGCGGCTACATGACCGGGGAGGTCGTGTCCGTCTCCAGCCAGCACCCCTAGGAGGCCTCCGGTGCCCACCACCTTCACCACCTTCGACGAGCTGCGAGCGGCCACCGGCACCCACCTCGGCTGGACCGACTGGCTCGAGATCACCCAGGACCGGGTGAACCGGTTCGCGGAGGCCACCGGCGACCACCAGTGGATCCACGTCGACGTGGAGCGGGCCACCCGGGAGGGTCCCTTCGGCGGCCCGATCGCCCACGGCTACCTCACCCTGGCGCTCACCAACCTGCTCCTCCCCCAGCTGATCGCCGTGCCCGCCGCGTCGAGCGGCGTGAACTACGGCACCGGGCGGGTCCGCTTCCCGAGCCCGGTCCCCGTCGGGTCGCGCCTGCGGGCCGGGGCCGAGCTCACCGAGGTGGTCGACGTCCCCGGCGGCGTCCAGACGACGATCACGATCACCGTCGAGCGCGAGGGGACCGCCAAGCCCGTCTGCGTCGTGGAGTCCCTCAGCCGCTGGCTCGCCTGACCCGCTCGCCGGTCGGCCGCGATCGGCGTCCCCCGGGGGCCCCAGGTCGTCAGGTGGTCAGGATGACGGCGCTGCCGTGGCCGAAGAGGCCCTGGTTGACGGCGAGGCCGGCGGTGGCGCCCTCCACCTGGCGGCCCTCGGCCTGGCCCCGCAGCTGCCAGGTCAGCTCGCAGACCTGGGCGATCGCCTGGGCCGGGACGGCCTCGCCGAAGCAGGCCAGCCCGCCGGAGGGGTTGACCGGGATGCGCCCGCCGATCGCGGTGTCGCCGTCGCGCAGGAGACGCTCGGCCTCGCCTTCCTTGCAGAGCCCGATGTTCTCGTACCAGTCGAGCTCCAGCGCGGTGGACAGATCGTACACCTCGGCCAGGCTGAGGTCCTCCGGTCCCAGGCCGGCCTCCTCGTAGGCGGCGACCGCGATCGAGTCCCGGAACGTGAGCTCCGGCGGGGCCACCGCGGCGGCCGAGTCGGTGGCGAAGGCGGGCAGCTCGATGATCGTGTTCGGGAACCGCGGCGTCACGGTGGAGACGGCCCGAACCGTCACCGGAGTGCCGGACCCCCGGCGGCGGGCGTAGTCCATCGAGGTGAGGACCACGGCGGCGGCCCCGTCGCTGGTGGCGCAGATCTCGAGCAGGTGGAGCGGGTCGGCCACCACCGGCGAGGCCAGCACCTCCTCCACGGTGACCTCCTTGCGGTACCGGGCGCGGGGGTTGTGCCGGCCGTGGCGGGCGTTCTTCACCTTCACCTGGGCGAAGTCCTCGGCGGTCGCGCCGTAGAGGTCCATGCGCCGCCGGGCGTAGAGCGCGAAGTAGGTGGGGTTGGTGGCGCCCAGGAGGCGGAACCGCAGCCAGTCGGGGTCGTCCCACCGCTCGCCGGCCACGGGGGCGAGGAACCCCTTGGGCGTGGTGTCGGCGCCCACGACCAGCGCGACGTCGCACAGCCCGGCCAGGATCCGGGTGCGGGCCGCCTCCAGGGCCGTGGCCCCCGACGCGCAGGCCGCGTAGCACGACGCCACCCGCGCCCCGTTCCAGCCCAGGGCCTGGGTGAGCGTGGACGCCGCCACGTAGCCCGGGTACCCGTTGCGGACCGTCTCCCCCGCCGCCACGAACTGCACGTCCTGCCAGTCGACGCCGGCGTCGTCGAGCGCGGCGAGGGCCGCCTCCACCCCGTACTCGTGGAACGGCCGGCCCCACTTGCCCCACGGGTGCATCCCCACCCCGAGGACGGCGACCGGCGACGGGGCGCTCACGCCGCCACCTCCCCCACCGGACGCCACCGCCAGATCAGCTGCGGCACCCCGTCCAGCTCGTGGAGCGGCTCGACGACCAGCTCGACCGGCGCCCCGACCCGCAGGTCCTCCACCCCGAAGCCAGCCGCCACCTGGCCGAGCACGACGATCCCGTCCTCGGCCAGCTCCACCGCGGCCAGCGCGAACGGCTCGAACGGGTCGGTGGCCGGCACGTACGGCGGCGGGGGCTGGTATCGCGCGTCCGTGTAGCTCCACACCGTGCCGGTGCGGGCGAGGTGGTGCTCGACGAGCTCCCGGCCCCGGCACCCCGGGTTGCGGCACAGCCCGGTGGCCCGCGGGAACGACACCGTCCCGCACTCGGTGCAGCGCGACCCGACGAGGCGCGGCTCGGCGTCGGTGGTGAACCAGCCCTCGATGGCGGGCACGGCGGCGGTCATGGCACTCCCCTTGCTCCTGACGCTCCGTCAGATCTCCTGGCAGTCTCGCGCACGGCGGGCCGCGAGCCGCACACGGACCCGGGCGGGCGGCAGCGGTTTGCCCGGCGGCTCAGCGGTCTGGTGGGATGACCGCAGACCAACGAGCCCGGCCCGAAGCCGTGGTTTCGACAGGACCAAACCGCGGATGTGACGGCTGGTGGACGACGCGCTGACGAAGTCTGAGCGGGAGGCCCTCAAGGCGATCTACCGCCTCACCCGCGACGCCGCCGAGGCTCACACCGGCGCGCTGGCCGAGGTCCTCGGCCTGTCCCCCGGCACGGTCACCACCACGATCAAGCGGCTGGCCGACCGAGGCCTCGTCGACCACCGGCCCTACCAGGGCGTGTCGTTCACCCCCGACGGGCAGCGCACGGCGGTGGCCGCCATCCGCCGGCACCGCGTCGTCGAGCGCTTCCTCGCCGACATGCTCGGCTACAAGTGGAACGAGGCCGACAAGCTGGCCGTCACCTTCGAGCACGAGCTGCCCGACGAGGTGCTCGAGCGCCTCTACGTGGCCCTCCACCGGCCCGAGACCTGCCCGCACGGGTTCCCGATCCCCGCCGCCGAGGCCGCGGAGGTGCCCGAGACCCCGGCCCTCTACGACCTCGAGCCGAACGAGGTGGCGGAGGTGGCGCTGTCGGGCTCCACCGACCCGGAGCTGCTGGCCTTCCTGGCC
This sequence comes from Acidimicrobiales bacterium, assembly GCA_035303865.1. GTDB lineage: Bacteria > Actinomycetota > Acidimicrobiia > Acidimicrobiales > VFJN01 > VFJN01. The sequence goes on along the minus strand of DATGRC010000082.1, from coordinate 21,378 downwards.
ACGCTCGGGCTCGTGCCCGGCGTGGAGGTCGAGGTGGTCGAGAAGCACCCCTTCGACGGACCGGTGGTCGTCCACGTCGACGGCCAGGACCGCACACTCGGCGAGCGGGTGGCCCGCCAGATCTTCGTCACGCGCCGCGCCCGCAACGACGAGACCCTCGGCGCCTGACCCCGCCGGGGCACCGCCCACCCCGCGCCCCTCGGCCCCGTCCCCGCGCCTGCACCTGGAGCGCCGCGCGCCTGGCGCAGCTCAGGTGCGGGCTCGCGGCGTGGGGGTGTCGGGTGGCGGCGCGGGGGTGGGGGCGGCGCCGGCGGCGCGCAGGAAGGCGGGCCACTCGCCGCCGCCGTGGAGGACGAGGTTGGCGCCCGACGCGTAGGAGGCGAGCGGGCTGGCCAGGAAGGCGACGGCGTCAGCCACCTCGGCGGGCTCGCCGAAGCGGCCGAGGGGCACGGTGGCCGCCACCTGGGCCAGGCCCTCCTCGCCGCCGTAGTGCTCGAGGCTGTCCGGCGTGGCCACGAGCCCCGCCGACACGGCGTTGACCCGGACCTTGGGCGCCCACTCGACGGCCAGGCTCTGGGTGAGGTTCAGGAGCCCGGCCTTGGCCGCCCCGTAGGCGGCGGTGCCCGGCGACGGCCGCAGGCCGCTCACGCTGGCGATGTTCACGATCACGCCGCCCTCGTGCTGGAGCTGCATGACGTGGTTGGCGGCCGTGGCCACGAGCAGGGGCGCGAGCAGGTTGAGCTCGATGATGGCCCGGCTGAAGCCGGGCGATGCGTCGGCCGCCGGCACCGACGGCGAGCCCCCCGCGTTGTTCACGAGCACGTCGAGGCGGCCGTGGCGCTCGACGACCACCGCCACCAGGGCGTCCACCTGCTCCGGGTCGCGCACGTCGCAGGGGATGAACTCGAAGGGCGACTCGACCGGCTCGCTGCGCCCGCACACCACCACCAGCGCCCCGGCCGCGTCCAGGCGGTCGGCGATGGCCGCGCCGATGCCCCGCGTCCCGCCGGTGACCAGGGCCACCCGACCGGACAGGTCGAGGCCGGCGTGGAGGTCCCCCCGCTCCGACATGGCCGCGCACGGTACTCCCTCGGCTACGGTCGTGCCGGACCTGACGCCCCATCAGATTCGGGAGCAGCATGCCGATCACGAGCACGATCCACCCCGACGGCGTGGCCGAGGTCGTCGTGGACTACCCGCCGGTCAACGCCCTTCCCGTCGCCGGCTGGTTCGAGCTGACCGACGCGATCGCCGGCATCGGCCGCGACCAGGCGGTGCGGGCCGTGGTGCTGCGAGCGGAGGGACGGGGCTTCAACGCCGGGGTGGACATCAAGGAGATGCAGGCCAGCGAGGGCTTCGAGGGGCTCCTGGCCGCCAACCGGGGCTGCTACGCCGCCTTCGCCGCCGTCTACGACTGCGCCGTGCCGGTGGTGGCGGCGGTGCACGGGTACTGCCTCGGCGGCGGCATCGGGCTCGTCGGCAACGCCGACGTGATCGTGGCCGCCGACGACGCCACCTTCGGGCTCCCCGAGGTCGACCGGGGAGCGCTCGGCGCCGCCACCCACCTGGCCCGGCTCGTCCCCCACCACAAGGCGCGGGCGATGGTGTACACGGCGGCCACGGCCACCGCGCAGGAGCTCCACCGGTTCGGGTCCGTGCTCGAGGTGGTGCCCGCGGCGCAGCTGCGGGAGGCGGCGATGGCGGTGGCCGGCCAGATCGCGGCGAAGTCCCCGACGGTGATCCGCGCCGCCAAGGAGAGCCTCAACGGGATCGACCTCTGGGACGTGAAGCGCTCGTACCGCTTCGAGCAGGGGTTCACGTTCGAGCTGAACCTCTCCGGCGTGGCCGACGAGCACCGGGACGCGTTCGTCGCCAAGCGCGACACGGACACGACGCGATGAGCGCACCCCGCGACAAGCGCTGCACCGAGGAGGAGGCCGTCGCCGAGCTGCGGTCCGGCATGACGATCGGCTTCGGCGGCTGGGGGTCGCGGCGCAAGCCGATGTCGGTGGTCCGGGCGATCCTGCGCTCGGACCTCACCGACCTCACCGTGGTCAGCTGGGGCGGCCCTGACGTCGGCCTCCTCTGCGCGGCGGGGAAGGTGAAGCGGCTCGTCTACGCGTTCGTCTCGCTCGACTCGATCCCGCTGGAGCCGCACTTCCGGGCCGCCCGCCAGGCGGGGGCGGTGGAGGACGAGCCCTACGACGAGGGGATGTTCCTCCTCGGGCTGCAGGCCGCAGCCTGGCGGGTGCCGTTCCTGCCCACCCGCGTCGGGCTGGGCTCGGACCTGCTGCGGGACAACCCTCGGCTGCGCACCGTGCGCTCCCCGTACGAGGACGGCGAGGAGCTCGTCGCCGCCCCGGCCATCACCCTGGACGCCGCCTTCGTGCACATGAACCGGGCCGACGCCCGGGGCAACGGCCAGTACCTCGGCCCCGACCCGTACTTCGACGACCTGTTCCTGGCCGCCGCCGAGAAGCGGTTCCTGTCCGCCGAGCGGATCGTCCCGACCGAGCAGCTGAGCGAGGAGGGCCCGCCGCAGTCGCTCGTCATCAGCCGGCTGCTCGTCGACGGCGTCATCGAGGCGCCCGGCGGGGCCCACTTCACCTCGTGCGTCCCGGACTACGACCGCGACGAGGCGTTCCAGGCGCAGTACGTGGCCTCCGCCCGCTCACCGGAGTCGTGGGCCGAGTTCAAGGCGGCGTGGCTCGACCTGAGCGAGGCCGACTACCAGGAGAGGGTGCGGAGGACGTGAGCGCGCTGCACGAGCTGGTGCACCGGGCCGACGTGTGCGTCGTGGCCGTGGCCGAGTGCTTCCGGGGCGACGGCGAGATCCTCGCCAACCCGATCGGCACGATCCCGATGATCGGCGGGCGACTGGCCCGGGCCACCTTCGAGCCCGACCTCGCCATGACCGACGGCGAGGCCCGCCTGATCCTCGACGATGCCGCCTTCGCGTGGCCCGACGGTCCGGTGGTGGAGCACTTCAACCCCTACCGGCACATGTTCGACTGGGTGTGGGGCGGGCAGCGCCACGTGATGATGGGCGCCACCCAGATCGACCGGTACGGCAACCAGAACATCGCCGCGATCGGCGACTACGCCCGCCCGAAGGTCCAGCTGCTCGGCTACCGGGGGGCGCCGGGGAACACGATCAACGACGTGACCTCGTACTGGGTGCCGAACCACTCGCCCGCGGTGCTCTGCGAGGAGGTCGACACCGTGTGCGGCATCGGGTACGACCGGGCCGCCGCGCTCGGCCCGGAGGCGGCGAGGTTCCACGAGATCCGGCGGGTCGTGACCAACCTGTGCGTGCTCGACTTCGAGACGCCCGACCGCCGGATGCGGCTGCGCTCGGTCCACCCCGGCGTCACCGTCGAGGAGGTGCAGGCCGCCACCGGCTTCGAGCTGGTGGTCCCCGACGAGGTGCCCGAGACCCGGCTGCCGACCCCCGAGGAGCTCGAGCTCGTGGCGACGGTCATCGACCCCGAGGGCCGGCGCCTGCGAGAGGTCCCGGACCCCTGAGCGCCCGGCTCGATCCACTGCCGCCCGCCGTCCTAATCTGACGGAGTGTCAGATCCGGTGGGGGTGCTGCAGACCCGGTTCACCCGGCTCGTGGGGTGCCGGCTGCCCGTCGTGCAGACCGGGATGGGGTGGGTGTCGGGGGCCAGCCTCACGGCGGCGACGAGCGCGGCCGGCGGGTTCGGGATCCTGGCGGCCGTCACGATGACCCCCGAGCAGCTGCGCGACGCCGTGCGAGGGGTGAAGGAGCGCACGGACGCGCCCTTCGGGGTCAACTTCCGGGCCGACCAGCCCGACCTCGACGAGCGGGTGGCGTTCGTGGTGGCCGAAGGCGTGCGGCTCGTCTCCTTCGCCGGAGCGCCGAGCCCCGCCGCGGTGGCCCGCTGCCACGACGCCGGGGTGCTCGTGATGCCCACGGTGGGCGCCCGCCGCCACGCCGAGAAGGTCCTCGAGATCGGCGTCGACGCGGTGATCGCCCAGGGCGGGGAGGGCGGTGGCCACACCGGCACCGTCCCCACCTCCCTGCTCCTGCCGCAGGTGGTGGACGCCGTCGGCGACGCGGTGCCGGTGCTCGCCGCCGGCGGGTTCTTCGACGGCCGGGGCCTCGTCGCCGCGCTCGCCTACGGCGCCGACGGGATCGCCATGGGCACCCGCTTCCTGCTCACCCGGGAGAGCCGGGTGCCGGAGCAGGTCAAGGCCCGCTACACCGCCGCGACCGTGTTCGACACGGTCGTGACCACCGCGCTCGACGGCGCGCCGCAGCGGGTGATCCGCACCGAGGTGGTCGACCGCATCGAAGGCGCACCCCGCCTGCTGCGCTTCCCCCGGGCCGCGCTCGCCGCCCTGCGCTTCCGCCGGGTCACCGGCACACCGCTGCGCGACCTCGTGCGGGAGGGCCTGGCCATGCGCCGCAACCAGGGGCTCACCTGGGCCCAGGTGGCCCTGGCCGCCAACGCCCCGATGCTCGTGAGGGCGACCATGGTCGAGGGACGCCCGGAGGTGGGCGTGCTGCCGACCGGGCAAGTCACCGGCGTCATCGACGAGCTGCCGAGCGTGGCCGAGCTGCTCGCCCGGATCGAGCGGGAGGCCGGCGACGCCCTCGCCCGACTCGGGGGCGGCCGATGACGGCGTCGGCGCAGCCGTCGGCGGGGCGACCCGCTCGACCCGGGAGGTGGACGTGGACCTGACGTGGTCGCCGCAGGAGGAGGCGTTCCGGGCCGAGGCGCGGACGTGGCTCGAGGCGAACCTGGCCGAGTGGCGGGCCGCGTGCGGCGGTGCGCCCGCCTCCGGGGACACCCGGGAGGGCTTCGCCCAGCACCTCGAGTGGGAGCGGCGGCTGTTCGAGGGTCGGTGGGCCGCCGTGTCCTGGCCCGAGGAGCACGGCGGACGGGGGGCGTCGCTGTGGGAGTGGCTGATCTTCGAGGAGGAGTACTACCGGGCCGGCGCCCCGCCCCGGGTGACCCAGAACGGGATCTTCCTGCTGGCTCCGTCGATCTTCGAGTTCGGCACCGCGGCGCAGCAGGCCGGGATCCTGCGCCGCATGGCCGCCGCGGAGGACCTGTGGTGCCAGGGCTGGTCCGAGCCCGACGCCGGCAGCGACCTGGCCTCGGTCCGCTCCACGGCCCGGCGGGTCGACGGCGGCTGGGTGCTCGACGGCCAGAAGACCTGGACCACCCGGGGCGCGTTCTGCACGCACCTCTTCGGCCTGTTCCGCAGCGACCCCGACAGCGAGCGCCACCGGGGCCTCACCTACCTGCTCGTCCCGCTCGACGCGCCCGGCGTGACCGTGCGGGGCTTCGGCCGCCTCGATGGCGACGAGGGCTTCGCCGAGGTGTTCTTCGACGACGCCTTCCTGGCTGACGACGCGGTCCCCGGCGGGGTCGTGCTCGGCGAGCCCGGCCAGGGCTGGAAGGTGGCGATGGCCACCACCGGCAGCGAGCGGGGCCTGACCCTGCGCTCCCCCGGCCGGTTCCTGGCCACCGCCGAACGGCTGCTCGCCCTGGCCGCCCGCGCCGGCGACCCGACGCTGCGCCGTCGGGCGGCGACCGCCTGGATGCACGCCGACGCCTACCAGCAGCAGACGCTGGCCACCGTCACCCGCCTGGCCGCCGGGGCCCGACCCGGGGCGGAGGCCAGCCTCACCAAGCTCTGGTGGTCCGAGCTCGACGTCGAGCTCCACCGCCTGGCCCTCGACCTGCTCGGCCCCGACGCCGAGCTGGACGGGCCGTGGTCGAAGGGCTGGCAGTTCGCGCTGTCCGGGCCGATCTACGCCGGGACGAACGAGATCCAGCGCAACATCGCCGCCGAGCGGGTGCTGGGGCTGCCGCGATGAGGTTCGCCCTGTCCCCCGACCAGGAGGCCTTCCGCGACGCGGTGGCCGACCTCCTCGCCAAGGCCTGCCCGCCGGCCGCCGTGCGGGCGGCGTGGGAGGCCCCGCCCGGGCAGCTCGACCGGAGCCTGTGGGGGGACCTGGCCGGAATGGGGGTGCTGTCGGTCCTGGTGCCGGAGGCCGACGGGGGCCTCGGGCTCGACGAGACCTACCTCGTCCCCGTCCTCGAGGCCTGCGGCCAGGCGGCCCTCCCCCACCCGGTGGTGGAGACGGCGATGGTCGCCGCCCCCCTCCTCGGCGCCGACATCGGGATCGTCACGACCGACCTGGGCGGCCCCAACCTGCCGTGCGCGGTCGACGCCGACGCGCTGCTCCTGCGCTGCGGCGACCGCCTCGTGCGGGCCGACCCGGCCGCGGTGGCCCTCGAGCCGGTGGAGACGGTCGACCGGGCCCGACGGGCGGCCCGCCTCGCCCCCGGCGCCGACCTGACCGACGCCGAGCCGGTCACCGACCACCCCGCCGAGGTCGGGCGGGCCCTCGACCGGGGCGCGCTCGGCACCGCAGCCGTGCTCGTCGGCCTGGCCCAGGCGATGCTCGACCGGACCGTGGCCTACGTGGCCGAGCGCCACCAGTTCGGGGTGCCGGTCGGGTCCTTCCAGGCCGTGAAGCACCACCTGGCCGACGTGGCCCTCGCGCTCGAGCACACCCGCCCGATGGTGTGGCGGGCCGCCTGGACGCTCGCGCGCGACCTGCCCACCCGGGCCCGGGACGTGTCCGCCGCCAAGGCGATGGCCAACGAGGCCGCCGAGCGGGCCGCCCGCGCCGCCCTCCAGTGCCACGGCGCCATCGGGTACACCGTGGAGGCCGACCTCCACCTCTTCCTGAAGCGCACCTGGGCGCTCACCCGGGCCTGGGGCGACACCGCCCACCACACCGACCGCGTCGCCGACGCCCTAATGCCCTGATGCCCTGACCGAGGAGCCACCGATGCCCGAAGCCCTCATCGTCGACGCCGTCCGCACCCCCGTCGGCCGCCGCGGCGGCGGCCTCAGCCACCTCCACCCCGCCGACCTCGGCGCCCGCTCGCTGACGGCCCTCGTGGAGCGCACCGGGATCGACCCCGCCGCGGTGGAGGACGTGATGTTCGGCTGCGTCGACACCGTCGGCGGCCAGGCCGGCGACATCGCCCGCACCTGCTGGCTGGCGGCGGGCCTCCCCGAGCACGTGCCCGGCACGACGATCGACCGCCAGTGCGGCTCCGCCCAGCAGGCCGTGCACTTCGCCGCCCAGGCCGTCATGGCCGGCGTCCACGACGTGGTGGTGGCCGGCGGCGTCCAGCAGATGTCCCAGATCCCGATCAGCAGCGCCATGACGCTGGCCCAGCCGCTCGGCTTCGACGACCCCTTCACCGGCAGCGAGGGCTGGGTGGCCCGCTACGGCACCGGCGAGGTCAGCCAGTTCCGCGGCGCCGAGCTGATCGCCGAGCGGTGGGGCATCTCCCGCGAGGACATGGAGGCCTTCGCTGTGGAGAGCCACGAGCGCGCGCTGCGAGCCAGAGCCGAGGGCCGCTTCGACGCGGAGATCGTGCCCGTGGCCGGGCTCGACCACGACGAGGGGCCGCGCCAGCCGGACTGGGACAAGATCCGCTCGCTGCCCGCGCTCGTCGAGGGCGGCCGCGTCACCGCGGCGGTGGCCTCCCAGATCAGCGACGCCTCTGCCGCCCTGCTCGTCGTCAACGAGACCGGCCTGAAGGCGCACGGCCTCACCCCCCGAGCCCGCATCCACCACATGAGCGTGCGCGCCGACGACCCGATCCTCATGCTCACCGCGCCCATCCCCGCCACCCGCCACGCCCTCGAGCGCACCGGCCTCACCCTCGACGACATCGACCTCGTGGAGATCAACGAGGCCTTCGCCTCGGTCGTCCTCGCGTGGCAGAAGGAGCTCGACGCCGACCTCGCGAAGGTCAACGTCAACGGCGGCGCGATCGCCCTCGGCCACCCCCTCGGCGCCACCGGCGCCCGCCTCATGACCACCCTGCTCAACGAGCTCGAGCGCACCGGTGGGCGCTACGGCCTCCAGACCATGTGCGAGGGCGGCGGCCAGGCCAACGTCACGATCATCGAGCGCCTCTAGGAGGCCGCTTCCCCTGGGTTCCGGGAGGAGCCAACCACTACGATCGTGAAGCCTCAGATCGGGGCCGACGACCTCCGGGGCGGGCGGACCGCCGGCAGGGTTACCCACCCGGGTGGAGCGATGATCGATCGAGATGTCGAGCAGGGCGAGCGCCGGCCACCGGCTGGGCGCGCCCACCGCTTCCGGGTCCCGACGCTGCTGGTGCTCGTCGCCCTCATCCCCGTGTTGGGCATGCTCGTGGCCGTCGTCTCGTCGACCCAGCGTCTCGAGCGCGAGCGGCAGGCGGCCGAGCGCCTCCAGGACGAGACGGTCGAGCTGACCCGGCTCATCGACGCCCGCACCGCGGTGGGCATGGAGGAGGTCGCCTCCGCCGTCGTCGTCATCGCCGCCGAGCTGGGGGTCACGCCCGCCCAGCTCGAGGAGATGTTCGGTCACGACTACGAGGCCGACCTGCGCGAGGCCCGGGAGCGGGTGGACGCCGACCCGCTGCTGCAGAGCTCGCCCCGCCTCGACCGGATCGTGGTGGGCCTCGAGCTGCTCCGGCCCCGGATCGACGCCGGCGACGCCTCCTTCGAGGAGCTGCTGGAGATCACCGGCGCGGCCCGGGAGGAGCTGGAGGAGGCGTGGGCGGCGCGGGTCCGGGCCCACACCGCCCGGGCCCTCCAGGACGACCTGCCCGGTGCCGTGCAGGTCCGCTTCCAGGCGCTGACCGGGGCGTTCATCGTGCTCACCTCGGCCGCCGACCGGGCCCTGCTGACCGAGGTCGCGATCACCCGGGGCACCACCCCGGAGCTGCTGTCGCGCCTCGTCGACGCCACCGGCGCCTACCGCACGCTGGTCGACGCGTTCGTCCCCCGCCTCGGACCGAAGGGCCAGGCGGCGTGGGAGGCGCTGGTCGCCGACCCGGCCACCGCCCGGTTCCAGACCGTCCTCGAGACCACGCTCGAAGAGCTCCTGGCCGGGGAGACCCCGAGCCTGGCCGGGGACCCCTACACCTTCGGCACCGCGTTCATCGACGGACCCCGCTGGGCCAAGGCCCTCGACGCGACGGCCACCGCCGCCGCCGACGACCTCACCGACCTCGCGGCCAAGCACGCCCGTGACGCCACCCGGGCCGTCCGCACCCAGATCGCGCTGACCGTCGTGGTGGCCGCCCTCAGCCTCGTCGCCGCCCTCGCGCTGGGCCGGTCCGTGTCCCGTCCGGCCCGCCGGCTGAGCGGCGCCGCCCACCAGATCCAGGAGGGCCGCTTCGCCCTCGAGCCGCTCCCGGAGACCGGTCCCCGCGAGCTGGCCCACACGGCCCGGGCGTTCAACGAGATGACCTCCACGCTCGCCGCGGTGGAGCGCCACGCCGTGGCCCTCGCCGACGACGTCGACGACCCGGTGCTGCGCGAGGAGCTGCCGGGCCGCACCGGCCGAGCCCTCCAGGTGGCGCTCAACCGGCTCCGCCACACGATGCAGGTGGCCGAGGAGCGCCAGGCCGAGCTGCGCCAGGCGGCCACGCACGACGGGCTGACGGGGCTGCTGAACCGGGCCGCCGCGTTCGAGGTGCTCTCCCGGGACCTGCTGCGGGCCGATCGGGGGGCCGGCACCGTGGTGGGCCTGTTCGTCGACATGGACAGCCTCAAGCAGATCAACGACCGCTACGGCCACGCCGCCGGGGACGACGCCCTCCGACTCACCGCCGAGGCGCTGCGCGAGGCCACCCGGGCCTCCGACGTGGTGGCCCGCCTCGGCGGCGACGAGTTCCTCGTGGCCGGGTTGCTCGGCCCCGACGAGGTGCCGGGCGGGGACGTGGCCCACGCCGAGGAGCTGGCCGAGCGGGTGCGGGCGGCGGTGGCCGGCAAGGTGGTGGCGGTCGGCGACGGCGAGGTGGTGCCGCTGCGCTGCTCGGTCGGCATCGCCCTGGCGGGGGCCGGCTCGACGGCGGAGTCGCTCGTCAGCGAGGCGGACGCCGCGCTCCTCGAGGCGAAGGCGGCCGGCAAGGACCGCGCGGGGTGGAGCTCGGCCCACGCCGCCCGCCGAGCCGGTCGCTGATCGGGGCTGGTCAGCCCAGCCCGCGCCGGGCGGCCAGCGCGATGGCGGCGGCGGTGGCCACGTTGACCGAGTCCACCCCCGGCTCCATCGGGATCCGCACCCGGCGGTCGACGGCAGCCATGGCCTCGACGGTGAGGCCTGGTCCCTCGGCGCCGAGGAGGAGGGCCAGCCGCTCGGGGGCGTCCCGCACGAGCTGGCCGAGCGGCTCGGCGGCGGGGTCGGGGGTGAGCGCCACCGTGGTGAACCCGAGGTCCCGGAGCTCGTCGAGGGCGCCCGGCCAGTCGCCGTCGGGCACCCGGGCGAAGGGGATCCGCAGGACGTGGCCGAGCGACACGCGGGTGGTGCGCCGGTAGAGGGGATCGGTGGTGCGGGGGTCGAGCACCACGCCGTCCACCCCGAACGCGGCGGCGTTGCGGAACAGCGCCCCCATGTTCTCGTGGTCGCTCACCGCCTCCAGCACGAGCAGCGTGCGGGCCCCGGCCACCAGCTCCTCCACCGTCGGCAGGGTGGGGCGCTCGGCCACGGCCAGCACCCCCCGGTGGAAGTGCACCCCGCTGACCTGCTCCATCGCCCGCGCCGGCATCGTGTAGATCGGGATCGAGTCGTCCTCCACGAGCGCCGCCACCTTGTGCGAGTGCTCGGTGGCCACGAAGAGGGACCGCACCCGGTACGGGGCGGCGAGGAGCGCCTCGATCGACAGCCGCCCCTCGACCGTGAAGATGCCCCGCTGGCGCTCGAGGGCCATGCGCCGCGACGGGCTGCGCAGGTGGTGGTAGTCGGCGAGGCGGGGGTCGTCGAGATCCTCCACGGGCACGAGCGGCACCGACGAAGCCTGGCACGCCGGCGCTGGCGCCCGGCGCGCGGCGCCGTGCCATGCTCAGGCGATGCGCGCCGTCGTCTGCACCGACTTCGCCCCGCTCGACCAGCTCGCGATCGAGGAGCGCCCCGACCCCCAGCCCGGCCCGGGCCAGGTGGTGGTGGCGGTGCGAGCGGCGGGCGTGAACTACGTGGACGCCCTCTTCGTCCAGGGCCGCTACCAGATCAAGCCCCCGGTGCCGTTCGTGCCCGGCGGCGAGGTGGCGGGCGAGGTGGCCGCCGTCGGCGAGGGCGTGGAGGGCGTCGCGCCGGGCGACCGGGTGCTGGCCATGACCGGCCTCGGGGGGTTCGCGTCCCACGTCGTGGTGAGCGCCCTGTCGGTGGTGCCGGTGCCGGAGCCGCTCAGCTTCGGTCAGGCGGCCGGGCTCGTCCAGAGCTACGGGACGATGCTCTTCGCCTACACCCGTCGCACCCAGCTGCGGGCCGGCGAGTGGATACTCGTGCTCGGCGCCGGTGGGGGCATCGGTCTCGCCGCCGTGGACCTGGCCCGGCACCTGGGCGCGCACGTGATCGCTGCCGCGTCGTCGCCGGCCAAGCTCGAGGCGGCGCGCGCCGCGGGGGCCGACGCGACGATCGCCTACGAGGACGAGGACCTGAAGACCCGGGCCCGGGAGCTGTCGGGGGGCGGGGTGGACCTCGTGGTCGACCCGGTGGGCGGCCGCTTCGCGGAGCCGGCCCTGCGCGCCACCGGGTGGATGGGCCGCTACCTCGTCATCGGCTTCGCCGGCGGGGAGATCCCGTCGCTGCCCGCCAACCAGGTGCTGCTCAGCAACCGGACCGTGCTGGGCGTGGACTGGGGCGCGTGGACGATGCGGGACCCCGCCGGCAACCGGCTCCTGCTCGACGAGCTGATGGAGCTGGCCGCGGAGGGGGAGATCCGCCCGGTCGAGCCGACCGCCTACCCGCTCGACGAGGTGGTCTCCGCGCTGCGGGACCTCCAGGAGCGCCGGGTGGGCGGCAAGGTGGTCCTCGTCCCCTGACCGACCGTCGCCGGTGCGCTCAGCGCCGGGAGGCGACGACGGCCGCGTGGGCGTCGAGGATCGGCAGCACCTCGTCGGCCGGTGCGCTCGGCACCCGGAGCACGCACTCGGTGACCCCGATCCGCTCGAAGTGGTCGAGCTTGCCGGGGTCGGGGATCGTCCCGAACGGCACCACCTCCACCGCGTCCGGGTCCCGCCCGGCGCTGGCCACCGCCTCCCGGTAGCGGGGGATGGCGTCGGCGAGGCCCGACCCGCCGATCGGGATCCACCCGTCGGCGTACTCGGCGAGGTGGGCGAACAGCGTCGGGCCCGCGCCACCGCCGATCAGGGTGGGCACGCGGGGGCGACCGTCGGCGCCGGTCTGGACCGGCTTGGGCCACGACCACGACGGCCCGAACCGCACGTGCTCGCCCGTGAAGGCCGCCTCCTCGTCGGCCCACAGCGCCTGCATGGCGAGCACCCGCTCGCGGGCCACGGCCCGGCGGTCGGCCATCGCCACGCCGTGGTGCTCGAGCTCGTCCTCGTTCCACCCGAAGCCCACGCCGAGGGCCGCCCGACCGCCGCTCAGGTGATCGAGGGTGGCCACCGCCTTGGCGGTGACGATCGGCTCGCGCTGCGCGGGGAGCAGGATGCCGGTGCCGAGTCGGAGGGTGGTCGTGACCGCAGCGGCCGCGGCCAGGGCCACGAGCGGGTCGAGGCACCGCCGGTACTCCTCGGGCAGCTCGGCGTCCCCGGTGGGCGGGGGCGTCCGGCGGCTCACCGGGATGTGGGTGTGCTCGGGGAGCCAGAGCGAGGCGAAGCCCCGCTCCTCGACGGCCACGGCGAGGGCCCGCACGTCCATGCTGACGTCGGTGGCGAACATCGTGATCCCGTAGCGCATCGTGCGCTCCTCCCCACCCCGCAGCCTGATCTCTGACGTGCCGTCAGATCCTGCCAGACTGCGGGCATGGGGATCTGCGAGGGACGGGTCGTGATCGTGACCGGCGCCGGACGGGGGCTGGGCCGCGCCCACGCGCTCGAGCTGGGCCGACAGGGGGCCAAGGTGGTGGTGAACGACCTCGGCTGCGAGCTCGACGGCACCGGCGGCGGCACCGGGCCCGCCGGGGAGGTGGTGGAGGAGATCCGGGCAGCGGGCGGCGAGGCGGTGGCCAACGGCGACGACGTGGCCGACTTCGACGCCGCCGCCCGCATCGTGCAGACGGCCCTCGACGCCTTCGGGGAGCTGCACGCCGTGGTGAACAACGCCGGGTTCGTGCGGGACCGGATGTTCGTCAACGTCGGCGAGGACGAGTGGGACGCCGTGGTGCGGGTCCACCTGAAGGGCCACTTCGCGGTGGCCCGCCACGCCGCCGCCCACTGGCGGGACCGGGCCAAGGCCGGCGAGCCGGTCGACGCCCGCATCGTGAACACGAGCAGCGGCGCCGGCATCCTCGGCTCGGTGGGCCAGGCCGCGTACTCGGCGGCCAAGGCGGGGATCGCCACGCTCACGCTGGTCCAGGCGGCCGAGCTCGGCCGCTACGGCGTCACGGCCAACGCGCTGTGCCCGGCGGCCCGCACCCGGATGACCGCCGAGGTGTTCGCGGAGACGATGGCGGCCCCCGACGACCCCGGCGCGTTCGATGCGATGGCCCCCGAGAACGTGTCGCCCCTCGTGGCCTGGCTCGTGTCGGAGGCGTCGGCCCACGTCACGGGTCGGGTGTTCGAGGTGGAGGGCGGCAAGGTCGGGGTGGCCACCGGCTGGCAGCACGGCCCGACGGTGGACAAGGGCGCCCGCTGGGAGCCGGCGGAGCTCGGCCCGGTGGTCGACGACCTGCTCCGCCAGGCACCGGCGCCGACGCCGGTCTACGGGGCCGGCTGACCGCGGCCGGGCCCGTCGTCCGGGGGCCGGCGGGGCCAGGCGACGAGCGGCAGGTAGAACCAGCTCCACCCGCCGACCAAGCCGACCACCACCGTGAGCACCACCGCCACCGCCGTGTTCAGCACCACGGAGGCGACGAGGTAGGCCACGGCGACGAGCGCGAGCGCGAACAGGACCGAGCCGGCGTTGGCGAGGCGCACGGCCACCGCCACGTGGCGGGGTGTGCGGCGGGCGACCGTCCCGTCCGGGCGGGCCCGGAGCCGCTGGTGGCTGCTCGGCGCCATGAGGAGCAGCGAGCCGGTGAGGGCGCTCACGAACGCGATGTGGAAGGCGACCCGCTCCGCGGCGGCCAGCTCGGCGAAGCTCACCTGGAACGGCACGATGAGCAGGAAGCCGGTGATGAGCTGGATGCCGGGCAGCGTCGTGCGCAGCCCCTCGAGCAGGCTCCGGAACTGGTCGTCGACGTCGACCTCGACGGGCGGACCCGTACCAGGCGCAGAGGCGTCGCCCATGCCCGCAGTGTGCCGCACCGCAGCGCCGTCTGCGCGTCGGCCCCGCCGGCGGGCCTCCGGATCGCCCGACGACGGTTGCGCGGTGCCCCCGGGGGGTACGGGAGTGGGCCATGGGCAGGATCGCCGACACCACCTCACGCGCGTCGAGACGCTGGCGGGGCCTCCCCCGCTGGGTGCGGTGGCCGGTGCACGCCTCGGGGGGCCTCCTCGTCCTCGGCGTGGCCGCCCTCGTCGCCCTCTGGGTCACCGTAGACCTGCCGGAGGACCCGCCGGAGCTGCGCTCGGCGGTCGTGGTGGGCGCCGACGGCCAGGAGCTGGCGGTGCTGTCCAAGGACGGGCAGCGCTTCGAGGTGAGCTTGGACGAGGTGGCGCCCGTCGTGGTCGACGCGCTGCTCGCCGCCGAGGACCGGCGCTTCTACAGCCACCGCGGGCTCGACCCGATCGGGATCGCCCGGGCGCTGTGGAGCAACGTGCGCAGCAGCGGCACCCAGGGCGGCTCCACGCTCACCCAGCAGCTCGTGAAGAACGAGTACCTGAGCAACGAGCGGACCTTGTGGCGCAAGGCCCGGGAGGCGGTGCTCGCGGCCAAGCTCGAGCGCACCGCCGACAAGGACGAGATCCTCGAGCGGTACCTCAACACCGTGTACTTCGGGCGGGGCGCGTACGGCATCGAGGCCGCCGCTCGCGTCTACTTCGGCACGACCGCCGCGGAGCTCGACCTCCCGCAGGCGGCCCTGCTCATCGGGCTGCTCCGGGCCCCGTCGTCAGCCGACCCGGCCGAGCACCCCGACGTGGCCGAGGCCCGCCGGGCCTCGGTGCTGGCCGACCTGGCCGACACGGGCGCGATCAGCGACGAGGAGGCGGCCGACGCGGCCGAGGCGCCGATCGACGCCACCGACGTCGTCCCCCAGGCGACCGAGCTCACCGCCGGGATGGCCCCCCACTTCATCGAGTGGGTGCGCCAGCAGACCGTGGACCTCGTGGGCGAGGACGCGCTCTACAGCCGCGGCCTCGTCGTGCACACGACGCTCGACCCGGCCGCGCAGGCGGCGGCCGAGCAGGCGGTGGCCGACGTGCTGGTCGATCCCGCTGCGCCGCAGGCGGCGCTCGTGGCCCTGGACGCCGACGGCGCCATCCGGGCCCATGTGGGCGGCCGGGACTTCGACGCCCTGCAGGTCGACCTCGTGCGGGGCGCCGACGGCGGCGGCACCGGCCGCCAGCCGGGCTCCACGTTCAAGCCGTTCGTGCTCCAGGCGGCGCTGCGCGACGGCGCCACCCTCGGTGACCGCTACCCGGCTCCGGCCGGGATCGAGCTGCCCGTCGGCGCGGAGCCGTGGACGGTGTCGAACTACGGCGGCGCCGAGATGGGCGAGCAGACCCTGGCCGAGGCCACCGCCTCGTCGACCAACACCGTCTACGCCCAGCTCCTGGCGCAGGTGGGCCCCGAGGCGGTGGCCGACGCCGCCCGGCGGGCGGGCATCGACGCCGAGCTGGAGCCGTTCCCCGCCATCGCGCTCGGCGTCGAGGAGGTCTCCCCGCTCGATCTGGCCAGCGCCTACCTCACCTACGCCAACGACGGCAGGCGCGCGGAGCCCTACGGCATCGTCCGGATCGAGGACGGCGACGGGACCGTGCTCTGGGAGCCCGACCGCCCCGACCCCGAGGAGGCGGTGGCCCCGGAGGTGTCCCGGGCCGTCACCCACGCGCTGCGGGGCGTGATCGACGGCGGCACGGGGCGCGCTGCTGGCATCGGGCGCCCCGCCGCCGGCAAGACCGGCACCACGCAGGGCAACGTGGACGCCTGGTTCGCCGGCTACGTGCCCGGCTACGCGGCGGTGGTCTGGATGGGCTACCCGGAGCCGGCCCCGATGGACGACGTGCAGGGCCGAAGCGTCACCGGCGGCGCCTTCCCGGCCGAGATCTGGCAGCGCTTCATGTCCGCCGCGGTGGAGGGCCGCGAGGTCGAGGACTTCCCAGCTCCGCCCGACGAGCTGCTCCGGGCCCCGTCGACCACCACCACGCTCGACCCGGAGGCCACGTCCTCGACCGAGTCCTCGACCACCACCACCGAGGACCCCGACGAGACCACGACCACCACCGACGACGACCGCACCACGACCACCCGACCTGGCCGCACCACCACCACGACGAGCGCCCCGACCACCACCACGGCGCCGACGACCACGACCACAGCACCCCCTGACGAGGAGGGGGCCGCGCCACCGCCGATCGAAGACGGCTAGCGCCCCGGACCGGGGCGGAGCGGCGCCCTCAGCGGTCGGGCGCGCCCACCATGCGCAGGGCCAGCTCGCCGTGCACGGCGGCGACCGCGTCGACGCTGAGCGGGCCACCCTCGCGGAACCACGTCGCCACGCCGATGCCCATCTCGAGGATGGCGAAGGAGGTGAGCTTCGGGGACCGCACGCTGAACCGCCCGGCCCGGACGCCGTCTTGGATGAGCCGTCGGAACCCGTGCTCGTACCGGCGCCGCTTGTCCAGCAGCTCCTGACGGGGTCCGGGCTCGAGGCTGCTGATCTCCCGGTTCCCGATGAACGCCTCCCGACGGTGCTCGCAGTGGAACCGCACGTGCGCCTCGGTGGCGGCCACGAGCCGGTCGGCGGGGTCCGGGCCGGCTCGTCGCTTCGCCTCCCGCAGGCCGCGCAGCAGCGCGTCCATCGTCCCGTGGGTGATCTCCACGAGGAGCGCCTGCTTCGACGGGATGTGGTTGTAGAGGCTCGCCGCCTGGATGCCCACCGCCTCCGCGAGGTGGCGCATCGTGGTCAGCTCGTAGCCCCGCTCGGCGAAGAGGGTGAGCGCGGCCTCGCGGACGGCCGCTGACGTCCGCCGTCCGGGGCCAGGTTCCGGGCTCACGTCTCGCATCTTCGTCCCCACCTCTGGTCGCCTTGCGGTTCGCTCATGCTAACGAGCGTTAGTTAGTGTTCCGGCGTGGTCCCTCCCACCAGTACGCAGGTCCCGCCGGGCATCGACCTCCCCGCGCTCCAGCGCTACGTGTCCGACACGCTCGGCGGTGGGGCGATCGAGCGCGTCGAGCTGATCGAGGGCGGCCGCTCGAACCTCACCTACCTGGTGCGCGGCCCCGGGCTCGACCTCGTCCTGCGGCGACCACCCCTCGGCCACGTCCTCGCCACGGCGCACGACATGGCGCGGGAGCACCGCTTCCTCCGGGCGCTGCGCGGGACCGTGCCGGTCCCGGAGCCCGTGGCGCACTGCGACGACGAGACCGTCCTGGGAGCGCCCTTCTACCTGATGGCCCGGGTCGACGGCGTCGTGATCCGCAGCGCCGAGGACCTCGCGGGCGTCGAGCCCACGGCGGTCACCGCCGCGCTGGCCGCCATGGTCGACGTGCTGGCCGGCCTGCACGCCGTCGACCCCCACGCCGTGGGCCTCGGCGAGGTGGGGCGGCCGGAGGGCTTCGCGGCGCGCCAGGTCCGGCGCTGGACCCAGCAGTGGGAGGCCGCCAGCACCCGGGACAGCAGCCTCTTCGAGACGGTGACCACCCGCCTCGCGGCAGCGGTCCCGGCCCACCGCGACGCGGCGATCGTGCACGGGGACTACCGGCTCGACAACCTGATCCTCACCGCGGACCTGCGGGACGTCGCCGCGGTGCTCGACTGGGAGATGGCCACGCTCGGCGACCCGCTCTGCGACCTCGGCCTCCTCGTCGCGTACTGGGACCCCGTCGTGGAGCCCCTGGTGGGGCAGCGGCACGTCACCCGAGCCGACCTCCCGCTCCCGGACGCCACCTGGCTGATCGATCGGTACCTGGCCGCCAGCGGCCGTCCCGACCGGGACCTGTCGTTCTACGTGTCCCTCGCCTACCTCAAGCTGGCGGCGATCGCCGAGGGCATCCACGCTCGCCACCGGGCCGGTCAGACTGTCGGCGAGGGCTTCGACCGGGTCGGCGACGCGGTGGAGCCGCTGCTCGCCGCCGCGCACGACCACCTCCCACCCGCGAGGAGCGCATGACCATCGACCTGACCCCCGAGCCCCACGTCCGCGAGCTGACCGAGCGCGTCGAGGCCTTCGTCCAGGAGGTGGCGATCCCGGCCGAGCCCCAGCTGCGGGGCCACGACCACGGCCCGCCCGAGGCGCTGCGCCGGCAGCTGCAGGCCGCCGCCCGCGACGCCGGGCTGCTCGCGCCCCACGTGGGCCGGGACCTCGGCGGTCACGGCCTCGACGTGCGCGGCCAGACGTCGGTGTTCGAGGCCGCCGGCTACAGCCTGCTCGGGCCGCTGGCGCTCAACATCGCCGCGCCCGACGAGGGGAACATGCACCTCCTCGAGAAGGTGGCCACGCCCGAGCAGCGGGAGCGGTACCTCGTGCCGCTGGCCGCCGGGGAGATCCGGTCGTGCTTCGCCATGACCGAGCCCGCCCCCGGCGCCGGGTCGGACCCGTCGATGCTGCGGACCACCGCCGAGCCGGTGGCCGGCGGGTGGCGGATCACCGGCCACAAGTGGTTCATCACGGGCGCCAAGGGGGCGCGCTTCGCCATCTGCATGGCCGCCACCCCGGAGGCGGGCGGCGACGGGGCCACGATGTTCCTCGTGGACCTCGACGACCCGGCCGTCGAGATCGTGCGCCTCCTGGACACGCTCGACAGCGCCTTCGCCGGCGGGCACGCCGAGATGCGCTTCAACGGCGTGACCGTGGGTCCCGAGGCGGTGCTCGGCGAGGTGGGCAAGGGCTTCACCTACGCCCAGGTGCGCCTCGGCCCCGCCCGGCTGACCCACTGCATGCGCTGGCTGGGGGCCGCCCGCCGGGCCCACGACACCGCCCTCGACCTGGTCGCCGAGCGGGAGGCCTTCGGCCACAAGCTGGCCGACCTCGGCATGGTGCAGCAGCACCTGGCCGACAACGAGATCGACCTCGCCGCCTCGCGGGCCCTGATCGTGCAGGCCGCCTGGGCCCTCGACCAGGGCCAGCGGGCCGGCAAGGAGACGTCGATCGCCAAGACCTTCGTGGCCGAGGCGGTGAACCGCATCGTCGACCGGTCGATCCAAGTGTGCGGCGGCGTCGGCGTGTCGGGTGACCTCCCCCTCGCCCAGATCATGCGAGAGGTCCGCCCGTTCCGGATCTACGACGGCCCGTCCGAGACGCATCGCTGGTCGCTCGCCCGCCGCGCCGTGCGGGCCCGCACGAGGAAGCAGGAGGATCGATGACCACCGACACCCCCATCGAGGCGATGTTCCGGCTGGACGGGCAGGTCGCCATCGTGACCGGCGCGTCGAGCGGGCTCGGGCGCCGCTTCGTCGAGGTGCTCCGCGGGGCCGGCGCCGACGTGGTGGCCGCGGCCCGCCGCGCCGATCGGCTGGAGACCCTCGCCGCCGAGACCGGCGCCCACCCGGTGGTCACCGACGTGGCCGAGCCAGCCGACGTGGAGCGGCTCGTGGCCGAGGCCGTCTCCCGCTTCGGCCGGATCGACGTGCTCGTCAACAACGCCGGCATCGGCACCCCGATGGCCGCCGAGGACGAGCCGCTCGAGGACTTCCGCCGCGTCGTCGACGTGAACCTCGTGAGCCTGTTCCACCTGTCCCAGCAGGTCGGCCGGCACATGCTGGAGGCGGGTCGCGGCAGCATCGTCAACGTGGCGTCGATGCTCGGGTTGGTGGCCTCGGCCCCGATCAAGCAGGCCAGCTACACGGCCTCCAAGGGGGCGGTGGTCAACCTGACCCGTGAGCTGGCCGTGCAGTGGGCCCGCCGCGGCGTGCGGGTGAACGCGCTGGCCCCCGGCTGGTTCCCCTCGGAGATGACCCAGGACATGTTCGGCGACGAGAGCTCGGAGGCGTTCGTGCGCCGCAACTGCCCGATGGGCCGCTTCGGCGAGGCGCACGAGCTCGACGGCGCCCTGCTCTTCCTGGCCAGCGACGCGTCCAGCTACTGCACCGGCCAGACCCTCACCATCGACGGCGGCTGGACCGCCCGCTAGCACGAGGAGGGGGGTGCCGGAGGCACCCCCCTCCTCAGCGGTGCGAGCCCGGGCCGGCTACAGGCGCTCGACGACCATGGCCATGCCCTGGCCGCCGCCCACGCACATCGACTCGAGGCCGTAGCGGCCGCCGCTGTCCTCGAGGCCGTTGAGGAGCGTGGTCATGATGCGGGCGCCGGTCATCCCGAACGGATGGCCGAGGGCGATGGCGCCGCCGTTGGGGTTGAGCTTCTCGTGGTCGATGCCGAGGTGCTTGGCCGACGGCAGGACCTGCGCCGCGAAGGCCTCGTTGATCTCGACGATGTCGATGTCGTCGATCGTGAGGCCGGCCCGGGCGAGCGCCATGCGGCACGCCTCGATCGGACCGAGGCCCATGATCTCCGGGTTCAGCCCGGTGACCCCGGAGGACACGATGCGGGCCAGCGGCTCGAGGCCGAGCTGCTCGGCGCGGGTGTCGCTCATCACGAGCACGGCGGCGGCGCCGTCGTTGAGCGGGCAGGCGTTGCCGGCGGTGACGGAGCCGTCGGGCCGGAACGCCGGCTTCAGCTCGGCGAGCTTCTCGACGGTGGTGCCCGGGCGGGGGCCGTCGTCCTTCGACACGACGGTGCCGTCAGAGAGGGTGACGGGCGTGATCTCCCGGTCGAAGAAGCCGCGCTCCTGGGCGGCCACGGCCCGCTGCTGGGACAGGGCGCCCCAGGCGTCCATCTCCTCGCGGGTGACGCCCTCGGCCTCGACGACGTTCTCGGCGGTCTGGCCCATCGCGATGTAGATGTCGGGCAGCCCCTCCGGCGGGGTCCACGGCTCGGCGCCGCCCTCCGCCCGGCGAGCGGTGCGGGCCTCGGCCTCCGCGAAGAGCGGGTTGTGCGGACCGGTGTCGGACGCGCCGTGGATGTACCGGCTCACGGTCTCGACGCCGCCGGCCACGAACACGTCGCCCTCGCCGGCCTTGATGGCGTGGGCGGCCATGCGGATCGTCTGCAGCGACGAGGAGCAGTACCGGTTCACCGTGACGCCGGGGACGTCGGGCAGGCCGGCCAGGATCGCGGCGACGCGGGCGATGTTGTAGCCGGACTCACCGCCGGGCTGGCCGCAGCCCCAGAGGACGTCCTCCACGGTCTGCGGGTCGAGGGCCGGCACCTTCTCCAGCAGCGCCTTGATGATCAGGGCGGACAGGTCGTCGG
>DATGRC010000081.1:0-5842 GCA_035303865.1 Acidimicrobiales bacterium | reverse complement strand
GTCGACTTGTCGACGTCGAGGACGAACCCGGGGCGGGGCATCAGATGGTCTCCCGTTCCTTCTCCGAGCGGAGGTCGAAGGCGATCTTCACGGCGCCGCGCGCGCCGGCGTGGGCGGCGTGGGCGATGGCGTCCTCGTAGGCCCGCAGCGGGTAGGTGGCGCTGACGAGCCGACCGAGGTCGAGGCCGGCGGCGAGGTCGACGGCCGTGTCGAAGTCGGCCCGCTGGTAGGCGTAGGCCCCCTTCAGCGCCACCTCCCGCTGCCACAGCGGCGTGAGGTCGACGGTGGTGACGCCGGGCATCCCGACGGCGAGGACCGTGGACCCCGGGGCGGCCACCCGCAGGGCCTGGGCGATGCTCTCGGCCGAGCCGACGCAGTCGACGACGCCCTCGATCCCGCCGCCGAGCTGGCCGTTGTCGTAGCGCATCGTGCCGGTGGCCGCGCGCACGGCTCGCTCCAGCTCGCCGGGCGCCACCACCCGGTCGGCGCCGAGCTCCGTGGCCAGGGCCCGCTGGTGCGGGTGCTTGGCGGTGGCGAGGATCTCGAGGTCGGGGCGGGCGTGGCGCAGCGCGGCGATCGTGAGCAGCCCGAGCGTGCCGGCGCCGATCACGGCCACCCGGCCGGCGGTGACGAGCGACGCGGCGTGGACGGCACAGGCCAGCGGCTCGACCATCACCGCCGCCTCGTCGGTCAGGTCGTCGGGGACCGCGACGAGCTGGCTGCGGTGGGCCACCATCAGCGTGGACCACCCGCCGCCGGTGGACTCGCAGAACCCGCACTGCAGGCCGGGCTCGAGGTCGCCGAAGCCGATCCGCTCGCAGTGGTTGATGCGGCCCTCGGCGCAGGCCGGGCACACCGGGTCGAGGCCGCGGGGGGTGCAGCTGAGGACGGGGACGACGACGGCGCGGGTGCCGTCGTCGAGGTCGCCGACGACCTCGTGGCCAGGCGTGAACGGGAACGACACGATCGGCTCGAACCAGCGCGACGAGGTGCCGTCGATCGTGGCCAGGTCCGACCCGCAGATCCCCGACAGGCGGGGGCGGACCCGCACCCAGTCCGGGCCGGGCAGCTCGGGCGGGTCGACGTCGCGCAGCGACAGCGGGCCCACCTTGGCGCCGGCGCCGGGCTGGAGCCGGCCCGCCACCATCGCCGCCGCGAACTTGGCCGGCTGCCGCTTGAAGACGAGCGCCTTCACCGGGTGCGCTCCTCTGACGCGACGGTGTCCACCTTGCCGACGCGTCGGGGCCGGGGCCGACCCCAGGTGGGTCCGATGGGCAGCAGCGGCTCGGGGCTGCCCGGCGACTTCTCGAAGTGCTCGACGAGCCAGCCCCGCTTTCGGGCCAGGGCGGCGAGGCGGGTCTCGGGGTTCACCGCCACCGGGAACCCGACGGCCTCGAGGAGCGGCAGGTCGCTCGTGGAGTCGGCGTAGGCCACGCCCTCGGCCGGGTCGAGGCCGTGCTCGTCGGCCCAGTCCCACAGCGCGGAGGCCCGGGCCTCGCCGGTGGGGGGCACGTCGGTCAGCTCGCCCCGGTAGGTGCCGTCGGGGCGCACGGCGAGCGACGGGGCGATCACGTCGTCGAAGAGCGGGCGCAGGGGCTCGATCGCGAGGTCGAGCGCACCGGTGATGAGGACGGTGCGGTGCCCGGCGCGGCGGTGCTCGCGGACCCGTCGGATGGCGGCCGGGAACGACTTCGTGAGGATGAGGTGGCTGAACATCTCGACGGCGTCGGCCTCGAGCTGGGACACCTTGGCGCCGTCGTAGCGGCGGTAGAAGTGCCGGAGGAAGTCGCTGCGGTCGCGCCGGTCGAGGGCGAGGAGGCTGGGCGCCTCCTTGAGGGTCTTGAGGACGTAGCGGACCCGGTCCTCTGGGGGGAGGCGCCGGGTGGCCAGCCACGAGTATGACGCCACCACGTTCGAGGCGATGAGCGTGTTCTCGAGGTCGAAGGCGGCGAAGTGCCGAGCCGGGTCGAGCACCTGGCGGCGCAGCCGGTCCTCGCGCTTCTCGCCGGTGCGGCCACCGGGCGTGGTGCGCACCCGGGCGTGCTCGACCACCGACGGCAGGTGGACCTCGGGGGCGTAGTGGGACCAGTCGATCACCCGGGGGTCGAAGCAGAAGGTGGCCTGGTCCTCGGGGTCGAGGCGGCCCCAGCGGGCGAGCAGGTTGTCGACGCCGTAGATCGCCTCGCACTCGGCGTAGGCGCCGTAGAGCTCGACGTAGGCGAGCGCCCGCTCCACGTCCTCCCGCTTGCTCTCGAGGCTGGCCGACCAGGACGCCTGCCTGCCTCGCAGCGGGAGGGCCTGCAGGGCGGACTCGGCCCGCTCGATCGCGGCCTTGGCCCGCTCGAGCTGGCGCTGCACCCGGCCGCGGCCGGGGAACGACCACTCGGGGACGATGATCGGCTGGCCCTCGGCGTCGTAGATCGGGTTGCGGGTGAAGAAGTCCCGCACCATGTCCACGAGGTGCCGGTAGCGGAGCGGGTTCACCGAACCGGAGGCCACCTGGGTGATCTCCGGCTCGGCCGGCGGGCCACCGGCGGCGGCGTCGATGAGGGCGGCGACCACGAGGTCGACGGGGATGACGTCGATCGTCCCCTCGGGCACGCCGGGGAACTCCTTCAGCAGGCCCCGGGCGTAGGAGATGATCACCGGCTCGGCCATGCGGAAGCCGCGGATCCAGCCCGGGAACGGCTCGGCCAGGGCGGACTCGATGATCGACGGCCGCACGATCGTGACCGGCACGTCGCCGCGGTTCTGCAGCAGGGCCCGCTCCCCGAGCGCCTTCGTGTAGGCGTACGCGTCGGGCCAGCCGAGCGAGGCGGCCCGGGCCCGGCCCGCCTCGACCATCTGGTCCTTCACCCACGCGGCCCGGCGCTGCTCGGTCTTGGCGGCGAGGGCCGGGACCCCGGCGGCGCCGAGCTCGGCCCGGGCCTCCTTGCGGAACCGGGCCAGGGCCTCGGGGCGGCGGCTCTCGGCCTCGGCGTCGACGCGGGCTCGGCGGGCGCCCTCGACCTCCTGGCGCCAGTCCACGTCGATGAAGAACGGGCTCTCGTGGACCGGGATCTCGGGGGCGGCGCCGCGGCGGTTGCCGGCCACGTAGCAGGTGGACACGGCGACGAGGTGGGGGGCCACGCCGAGGGCGTGGAGCGTCTCGACGATCCGGGTGGGGCCGAGGAGGTTGACCTCGACGGCGGCGTCGAGCGGCGAGTCGAACGACACGGTGGCGGCGCTGTGGATCACGACGTCGCAGCTGGCCAGCACGGCCCGGCCCTCGTCGTCCAGGGCGAGGCCGTCGGTGCCCACGTCGCCGGCGATGGGGGTGACGCGCTCGGCCACCATCGCCTCGAAGGCGTCCCGGCCGAGCTCGTCGCGGAGCCGATCGAAGGCGTTGTTGCCGAAGATCTCCCGCTTCGTGCGCTGGGCCACCGAGGACCGCCGCCCCGGCCGCACGAGCAGCACGAGCGAGCAGCCCGGCACGCAGCGCAGAAGCCGCTCGATGAGGGCGGTGCCGAGGAACCCGGTGCCCCCGGTGATCGCGATGCGCTTGCCGTCGAGGGCCTCGGGGATCACGGCTGACGACCCTAGCAACTCTCTACCAACTGGTAGAGACCCTCTAGGCTCGGGGCGTGGCCCAGCAGCAGGGGCGCCAGACGGCGGACCGGATCCTGCTCGCGGCGATGGCCGAGTTCGGCACCCGCGGGTACGAGGCGACGTCGCTGGACGACCTCGCCCGACGCCTCGGGATCCGCAAGCAGACGATCCTCTACTGGTTCCCCTCCAAGGAAGCGCTCCTCGCCGCCGTCGTCGACTCCTGCGCCGACGAGCTGACGACCCGCCTCGAGCGGGGCCTGGCCAGCGCCGGGGACGGCTTCGCCCGGGTGGAGGCGATGGTGCGGGTGATGTTCCGCCTGGCCGCCCGGCACCCGGCGATGCTCGGGTTCCTGCGAGAGGTCACCCGCCTCGGGCCGCCGGCGTCGACCCGGCTGCTCGAGCGCCTCCAACCGCTCGTGGACCGGGCGGCCGGCTACCTGGAGGCGGAGATGGACGCCGGCCGGATGCGCCGCCACGACCCGCGCCTGCTGCTGCTGGCCGCCTACTCGATGGTGACCGGCCTCGCCACCGAGGTGGAGGTGCTGCGGGCCTTCGGCGAGGAGCCCACGCTGGCGTCGCTCGTCCGCCGCCGCGACGAGCTCCTCGCCCTCCTCCGCGCCTCGCTGGAGCCCACGTGATGACGTGTCCGCTCAGCGCTTGGTGCTCAGGCGGGTGCGGCGGGCGTGGCGCTCGAGGGCGAGGCGGACGAGCTCGTCGATGAGCGCGGGGTAGTCGAGCCCGGAGGCGGCCCACAGCTTCGGGTACATCGAGATCGGCGTGAAGCCGGGGATCGTGTTGACCTCGTTCAGGTAGGCGCGCCCCGCACCCTCGTCGTAGAAGAAGTCGACGCGGGCCATCCCCTCGCAGCGCAGCACCGTGAACGCCTCGACGGCGAGGCGGCGGATCTCCTCGGACACCTCGTCGGGCAGCTGGGCCGGGATGACGGCCTCGGCCGCGCCGGCCAGGTACTTGTCCTCGTAGTCGTAGAACTCGCGGGTGGGGACGATCTCGCCGGCCACCGATGCTCTCGGCTCGGCGATGCCGAGGACGCCGACCTCGATCTCGCGGGCGGTCACGCCCTGCTCCACGACGATCCACTCGTCGTAGTCGGCGGCGGTGCGACAGGCGTCGAGGAGCTCGCCGGGCTCGTCCACCCGGGTGATCCCCACGGAGGAGCCGAGGTTGGCCGGCTTCACGAACAGGGGGTACCGCAGGCCGGCCGCCTCGACGCGGGCGCCGGCCTCGTCGAGCTCGGTGTCGCGCAGCCCGGTCCACGGCACCTGGGGGATCCCGTGGGCGGCGAGGACGTCCTTGGCCTTCAGCTTGTCCATGCACAGCGCCGAGCCGAGGACCCCGGACCCGACGAAGGGCACGCCCGCGAGCTCGAGCATCCCCTGCACGGTGCCGTCCTCCCCGCGGGTGCCGTGGAGCACCGGCAGCACCACGACCGGCAGGTCGTCGGCGTCGCCGGGGCGCACCGCGGGCAGCGGATCGACCGGCGGGCCGGCCGCCTCCAGCTGCTCCGCTCCCGACGGCAGGGTCCGAGCGCCGGCGGTGAGGGCGCGGGCGGCCTCGTCGGCCCGCACCCACGCGCCGTCGCGGGTGATGCCCACCGCCTCCACCACGTAGCGCTCCGGGTCCACCGCTCGCAGCACGTGGTAGGCGGACACGCAGGAGACCTCGTGCTCGGCGGACTGGCCTCCGAAGAGGACGACGAGGCGGACGCGGTCGGCTCGGGCCATGGCCGGAGTGTACGGGTGGGTCCCCGGTGCCCTGCGAGACTCACCGGATGCGCATCCGCACCTCGGAGCTGGCTGCGGCCGTCGACGGCCAGCTCATCGGCCCCGACGTGGCGTTCGACGGTGCCGCCATCGACTCCCGGGTGGTGGCGCCGGGTCAGCTCTTCGTGCCCATCGTCGCCGCGCGCGACGGCCACGCCTTCGTGGGCGCGGCCCTCGGCGCCGGCGCCGTCGCCTACCTGGCCAGCGACCGACACGTCGTCGACGAGCATGGCGGCACCGCGGTGCTCGTCGAGGACACCCTGGCCGCGCTGCAGGCCGGCGGGCGCCTCGCCCGCACCCGGCTCCCGGACCCGGTGATCGGGATCACCGGGTCGGTCGGCAAGACGTCGGTCAAGGACCTCCTCGCGGCCGTGCTCGCCCAGCACCGACGCACCGCGGCCAGCGAGCGGTCGTTCAACAACGAGCTGGGGGTGCCGCTCACCCTCCTGGGGGCGCCGGACGGCACGGAGGCC
>DATGRC010000080.1:0-4073 GCA_035303865.1 Acidimicrobiales bacterium | reverse complement strand
TGGTTCTGGCGCCGGCCCGACGGCAGCATCCGCCACGCCGAGAACCCGCCGAAGAAGTACGAGGACATCTACCCGCTCAACTTCTGGCCGGAGCGGGAGGCCGACCGGGCCCGGCTGTGGAAGGCGTGCCGGGACATCCTGCGGTTCTGGATCGACCAGGGGGTGCGGATCTTCCGGGTCGACAACCCGCACACCAAGCCGATCGCCTTCTGGGCCTGGCTGATCGAGAAGATCCACCGCGACCACCCGGACGTCATCTTCCTGTCCGAGGCCTTCACCCGTCCCAAGGTGATGGCCAAGCTCGCCGAGGTCGGCTTCACCCAGAGCTACACCTACTTCACCTGGCGCACCGAGCCCTGGGAGCTGCGGTCCTACGTCGAGGAGCTCGCGTTCGGACCCACGGCCGACTACATGCGGCCGAACTTCTGGCCGAACACGCCCGACATCCTGTCCGGGCCGCTGCGCCACGGCCCGCCCGCCGCCTTCATGATGCGATTCGTGCTGGCGGCGACGCTGGTGCCCAACTACGGCGTCTACAGCGGCTACGAGCTCTACGAGAACGAGCCGGCCAGCGAGACCAACGAGGAGTACCTGGACTCCGAGAAGTACCAGCTGCGGCCTCGGGACTGGTCCCGGCCGGACTCGATGGCGCCGTTCATCGCCAAGGTCAACGCCATCCGGCGGCGCCACCCGGCGCTGCGCTGGCTGCGCAACATCCGGTTCCACGGCTCGGCCAACGACCGGTTCCTCGTCTGGACCCGGGGCCACCGGGACGAGGGCGACCTGGTGCTGGTGGTCGTGAACGTCGACCCGCACCACCCCCAGGAGACGCTGCTCGAGCTCGACCTCGGGGCCGTCGGCCTGCCCTGGCACGGCCCCTACGAGGCGACCGACGAGCTGACCGGCGACACCTACATCTGGGAGGGCAACCGCCCCTACGTGCGACTCGACCCGACCCAGGGGCAGGTGGCCCACATCATCAGCTTCGGCCCCTGACCCGCCCGGCGGCCGGGGCTCAGGGGGGGCGGGGCCCGCAGGCGACGGGCGCCACCCTCGGCGCCGGGTAGCGTGCGGTCCGGCCGTGCCCGGCGGGGGACCGGGCGCGGGGAGGGAGGGACACGTGGACGCAGCCACCGCCGCCCGAGCCGTCGTCGGCCCGACGATCGCCGAGTCGCGCCCCGCGTTCGCCCCGGTGCCGCGCCCCGGGCCGGACGCCCCGAACGTGTTGGTGATCGTGCTGGACGACCTGGGCTTCGCCCAGCTGGGCTGCTTCGGCGGCGACGTCGACACCCCGGTCGTCGACGCGCTGGCCGCCGGCGGTCTCCGCTACCGCCGCTTCCACGTCACGGCGCTGTGCTCGCCGACCCGGGCCTGCCTGCTCACCGGCCGCAACCAGCACCGGGTCGGGATGGGCTTCGTCGCGGACGTGCCGATCGGCTTCCCCGGCTACGACGGCCGCATCCCCCGGTCGGCGGCCGGGATGCCCCGCCTGCTGCGCGACGCCGGCTACAGCACCTTCGCGGTGGGGAAGTGGCACCTCACCCCCCGCTGGGAGCAGAGCGCGTCGGGCCCGTTCACGCAGTGGCCGCTGGGCCAGGGCTTCGAGCGCTACTACGGGTTCCTCAACGGCGACACCAACCAGTGGGCGCCCGACCTCGTCTGCGACAACGGCTTCGTCGAGCCGCCGGCCGGGCCCGAGGACGGCTACCACCTGACCGAGGACCTCGTCGACCGGGCCATCCGCTTCATCCAGGACCAGCACGAGGCGACGCCGACCAAGCCGTGGCTGTGCTGGTTCGCCACCGGGGCGATGCACGCCCCGCACCAGGCGCCGGCCGAGCACATCGACGCCTACCGGGGCCGCTTCGACGACGGCTGGGACGCCTGGCGGGACCGCACCTTCGCCCGCCAGCTCGAGCTGGGGGTCGTCCCGGAGGGCACGACACCGACCGAGCGGCCGCCGTGGGTGCCGGCCTGGGACGAGCTGCCGGCCGGCCAGCTCCGCCTGTTCGCCCGGATGATGGAGGTCTACGCGGGCTTCCTCACCCACACCGACGCCCAGATCGGCCGGCTGCTCGACTTCCTGCGGGCCACCGGCCAGCTCGACCACACGCTCGTGCTGCTGCTCAGCGACAACGGCGCGAGCGGCGAGGGCGGACCGCACGGGTCGCTCAACGAGCACCTCTTCACGCACGACATGCTCGACGACCCCGACGCGCTGGCGGCCCGGGTCGAGGAGCTGGGCGGGCCCCGGGCCTACAACCACTACGCGTGGGGCTGGGCCTGGGCGGGCAACTGCCCGTTCCGGCTGTGGAAGCGGTACTCGTGGCTGGGCGGCGTCCGCACCCCGCTGATCGTCCACTGGCCGGCCGGCATCCCGGCCGGCGAGGCGGGGGCGGTGCGCGACCAGTTCTGCCACGCCGTCGACGTCCTGCCGACGGTGCTCGACGTGGCGGGCGTCGAGCCGCCCGCCACCGTCGACGGCGTCGACCAGCTGTCGCTCGACGGCGCCAGCCTGCGGCCGACCTTCGCCGACCCGGACGCCCCGAGCCCTCGCACCACGCAGTACTTCGAGGTGGTCGGGTCCCGGGCCATCGTCCACGACGGCTGGAAGGCGACCACCGACCACGTCGGTCCGCAGATCACCGTCGAGCGAGAGCGGGTGCCCGGCAGCCACGACTTCGCCGCCGACCGGTGGGCGCTCTTCCACCTCGACACCGACTTCGCCGAGGCCCACGACCTGGCCGACCGCCACCCCGAGAAGGTGGCCGAGCTCGAGCGCCTGTGGTGGCACGAGGCCGGGCGCAACCAGGTGCTGCCGCTCGACGACAGCCTCGTCGGCCGGGTGGTGGCCCTGGAGCCGCGCCCGCACCCGGCTCCCTCGCCGGGCGTCTACCGGCCCGGCGGCGGTGGCGTCGCCGAGGACTTCCTGCCGTCGATGGGCGGCGGCTTCCACCTCACCGCCGCGCTCGAGGTGCCGGACGGCGGCGGCGAGGGCGTCGTCTGCGCGCTGGGCGACTGGAACAACGGCTGGGCCGTCTACGTCACCGAGGGCCGGCCGGCGGTTGCGTTCAGCCTGTTCGGCGAGGCCCACGTCGCCGAGGCCGTCGCGCCGCTGCCGCCGGGGCCGCACGAGCTGGCCGTGCGCTACGAGCGGACCGCCTCCGGCGGTGGCCCGGTCAGCCTCCTGGTCGACGGGGCGGAGGTGGCGAGCGTGGAGCTGCCCGGGGACCTGCCGTTCCGGTGGCAGATCGGTGGTGCCCGCCTGCTCGTCGGCCGGGACGCCGGGCTGCCCGTCGTCGACGCCTACCGGCCCCCGGCCCCCTTCAGCGGCACGATCGACCACGTGGCCGTCGAGCCGGGGTCCCCGCCGCCCCGCCCGTCGCGCGCGGACGTCGAGCGCGCGGTCGCGCAGGTGCGGCGCCACGAGTGAGAACCGCCGCGCGGTCGGGCGGTTTGCGTACCATGCCCGCCATGGCACCGGACGAACTCGACGACCCGGGCGCGAACACGGCGATGTTCCAGGCCTACGTGGAGGAGGGCCGGGCCGCGCCCGAGCGTACGAGCACCCCGCTCGTCATCGGGTTGGTCGTGGCGATCGTCGTGCTCGCCGCGATCGGCCTCGTGCTGCTGCTCGGCTAGGGCACCGGCCCGAGCCGGCCGCCGCCGCGGTGGCCGGACCGGCGGCACCCGTGGCCGCTCGCGTGTGCAACGCTTTGCGCGATGCCGACCCCGATCGACCCGAGCGACCACCGCTGGTACCAGCGCGCCGTCTTCTACGAGGTCGCCGTGCGCGGGTTCATGGACTCCAACGCCGACGGCTTCGGCGACTTCCCCGGCCTCAAGGAGAAGCTCGACTACCTCGAGTGGCTCGGGGTCGACTGCCTCTGGCTCCTGCCCTTCTACAAGTCCCCCCTGCGCGACGGCGGCTACGACATCTCGGACTTCTTCTCGGTCCTGCCCGAGTCGGGCACGGTCGACGACGTCGCGGACTTCCTCGACGAGGCCCACCGGCGCGGCATCCGGGTCATCGCCGACCTGGTGATGAACCACACGTCCGACCAGCACCCGTG
>DATGRC010000079.1:0-2031 GCA_035303865.1 Acidimicrobiales bacterium | reverse complement strand
TCCTCGGGTACCCAGCGCAGCACGTCGAGGGCCCGGCGGGTGCCCCACCACCCGCCGACGAGCACCGCGGCGCCGACGTAGCTGGGGGCGAGGACGAGGGCGAGCGTGCGCTGCGGGGTGTCGAGCAGGTTCGGCCGGGGGATCACCCACACCGCCAGCGCGGCGACGGCCGCCGCCCCGACCAGGTTGGCCACCACCATCGCGGTGGTGGCGAGCAGCTGCATCCGCCATCGCAGCCGGTCCGGTGGCTCGTCGACCGGTCCGAGCACCCGGAAGCCGAAGGGGCGCGCCTGCCGATCCGTTCGTCGCAACCCCCGCATCCGAGCATGATCGCAGGCCCAGCCCCACCACCCGCGCCGCACCGACGCGCCGGTGCCCCGGCACGAGGCCGGGGCACCGGGATCAGGTCAGGGCGCGGTCGTGCGCTACTCGATGCGCAGGCCGCTGATGGCCCGGGAGATGACGAGCTGCTGGATCTGCTCGGTGCCCTCGAAGATGTCCATGATCTTGGCGTCGCGGTGGAAGCGCTCCACCGGGTACTCGCGGGTGTAGCCGTAGCCGCCGAGGATCTGGATGGCCCGCTCGGTGACCCACACGGCGGTGCGAGCGGCCTTCAGCTTCGACATCGAGCCCTCGGCGTTCTTGTAGCCGCCGTTGCGGTTCAGCCACGCGGCCCGCCACACGAGCAGGCGGGAGGCGTCGATCTCGGTGGCCATGTCGGCGAGCATGAACGCGATCGCCTGGTTCATGATGATCGGCTTGCCGAAGGCGACGCGCTCCTTGGCGTAGTCCAGGGCGTACTCGTAGGCGGCCCGAGCGATGCCGACGGCCATGGCCGCCACGGCCGGGCGGGTGGCCTCGAAGGTGCTCATCGCCGGCTGCTTCTCGCCGGTGCGCTTGCCCTCGCGGGCCTTGGCCAGCTTGGCGTCGAGCTTCTCCTTGCCGCCGAGGAGGCAGTGGCCCGGCACGCGCACGTCGTCGAGGATCACCTCGGCGGTGTGGGAGGCGCGGATGCCGTGCTTCTTGTACTTCTGGCCCTGCGACAGGCCCTTGGTGCCCGGCGGGACGATGAAGCTGGCCTGGCCCCGGCTGCCGAGCTCGGGGTCCACCGTGGCCACGACCACGTGGACGTCGGCGATGCCGCCGTTGGTGATCCACGCCTTGGTGCCGTTCAGCACCCACTCGTCCTTGGCCTCGTCGTACACGGCCCGGGTGCGCAGCGACGACACGTCGGAGCCGGCGTCGGGCTCGGACACGGCGTAGGCGCCCAACTTCACGTCGTTGGCGTCGCCGTAGCACTGCGGCACCCACTCGAGGACCTGCTCGGGGGTGCCGGACCCGGCGATGCCGGCGGCGGCGAGTCCGGACCCGAAGATCGACAGGGCGATGCCCGCGTCGCCCCAGAACAGCTCCTCCATCGCCACCGGCAGGGTGAGGCCGGTGGGGTCGCCCATCATGGCGTTGGCCATGAAGTCGAAGCCGTAGAGCCCGATCTTGGCCGCCTCCTCGATGATCGGCCAGGGCGTCTCCTCGCGCTCGTCCCACTCCTCGCCGGCGGGCCGGATGACCGTCTCGGCGAACTCGTGGACCCAGTCGCGGATCTGCTTCTGATCGTCGTTGAGCTCGAGTGAGAACTCGGCCATGGCGGCACCTCGCTTGGGGAAAGGGGACAGGGAGAGACCGTCGAAGTTACCGACTGGTAACCAGCGGTCACCCTACACGGGCAGCTGCGGAGTTCCTCAACCGGGGAGCCGGTCCCTGCCCCGGTAGCGTGCCAGCATGGCCACGCTCGCTGCCGTCGACTGCGGCACCAACTCGGTCCGGCTCCTCGTGAGCAACGGGCAGGGGCGCGACCGGCGCGTCCTCGACCGGCGCATGACGATCACCCGGCTCGGCCAGGGCGTCGACGCGTCGGGTCGGCTGGCCCCCGAGGCGATCGGCCGCACGCTCGACGTGCTGCGCGGCTACCGGCGGGTCATCGACGAGCTCGGGGCCACCGAGGTCACCGTGGCCGCCACCGCCGCCGCCCGC
>DATGRC010000078.1:0-6108 GCA_035303865.1 Acidimicrobiales bacterium | reverse complement strand
CTCTAGGCCCTCCGCCCACCACCCCGTTCGCCGACCGTGCGGCCCGGGCTCCGGCCCGGGCCGCCGTCGCGCTCGGGCTCGCCCTCAGGCGAAGGCCCGCTGGACCACGCCGAGGGCATCCTCGGCCTCGCGCACGAAGCGCTCGACCAGCTCGGCGGCCGGCACCAGCTCGGTGATCGCGCCCACGCCCTGGCCGGCGGGCATGAACTCCTTGCTCGGGTCCACGCCGGCGGTCGACTCGTCGCCGCCGAGGTGGTTGGCCCCGTCCTGCACCGACTTCACGTACTGCATCGGGAAGGGCTCGGCCTGGCCGCCGGCCGCCTCGAAGGCGCGGGCGTACTCGGTCTCGATCACCCGGCAGGTCTTGCCGGTGTAGGCCCGGGTGACCACCGTGCCGTCCTCGGGGGTGCGCAGGAGCGCCTCCTTGTAGCCGGCCACGGTGCGGGCCTCCGGCGTGGCGATGAAGCGGGTGCCCACCCACACGCCGTCAGCGCCGAGCGCCAGCGCCGCGGCCAGGCCCCGGCCGTCGACGATCCCGCCGGCCGCCACCACCGGCACCCGGTCCCCGACGGCGTCGACCACCTGCGGGACGAGGGCCATCGTCGCCACCTTCCCGGTGTGCCCGCCGGCCTCGGTGCCCTGGGCCACGACGAGGTCGCAGCCCGCCTCCACGGCAGCGACGGCGTGGCGGACCTTGCCGCACATGTTGGCCACCAGCACGTTGCGCTCGTGGCAGAGGTCGATGACGTCGCGGGGCACGCCGAGCCCGGCCACGAAGAGCGTGGCGCCGCCGTCGATGAGGTCCTGCACCTTGGCCTCGAGGTCCTGCGGCGCGGCGGTGAGGAGGTCCACCCCGAAGGGCTTGGCCGTGCGCTCGCGCACCTTGGCGATCTCCTCGTTCATCTCCTCGTGGCCCATCGTGGAGGCGCCGAGGCAGCCGAAGCCGCCCGCCTCGCTCACGGCGGCGACGAGCTGGTGGTAGGACACCCCGCCCATGCCGGCCAGCATCACAGGGTGCTCGATCTCGAGGACGTCGGTCAGGCGAGTGCGCATGGGGCCAGCCTGGGCTGGCCTTGACCCGCGGGTCAAGCAGCCTGCGGCGGCGGCTGCCGGTCGGCGAACGCGCCGGGGCCGGCCAGCATCCCCCGGTGCCAGCGGCGGGGCGTGACGAGCACGGCGCGGGGGTAGTCCTCGAACAGCCAGCGGGCGAAGTTGCGTCGGGTCCAGTCGGTGAGCCCGGCCACCCGGACCGCCGCCCGCGCGCCCTTGCGGTGGCGCAGCGCCCGGATGAGCAGCATCGACATCCGGTGGTCGGCCAGGAGCGCGTCGATGGCCAGGCGCCGGTACCGCTCGGTGACGGCCGCGGCGTCGAGGCCGCCCTCGTCGATCGCCCGGGCGGCTAGCTGGCCGGTGAGGAGGGCCTGGCCGATGCCCTCGCCGGTCATCGGGTCGGTGGCGGCGGCGGCGTCGCCGACGAAGAGCGTGCGGGCCGTGCAGAGCTGCACCTGGTCGATGCGGGCCGGGATCGGCCACGCCCGGTGGGGCGCCTCGGGCCGGGCATCGGGGCCGAGGACCTCGGCGATGTGGGGGCGGCGGAGCAGGTCGGGCCAGAGCGCCTTCATGTCCTGCACCCGGGCCACCTTGCCGCCCCGCTGGATCCCGAAGCCCACGTTGGCCCGCCCGCCGGGGAGCGGGAACGACCAGGCGTAGCCGGGGAGCAGGTCCGGCTCGAACCACACGAACAGCTCCCGCGCCGCGCGCGGGCCGACGTCGGTGAAGTACTGGCGGAAGGCGTGCCACTCGCCGCGGTAGCCCTCGGTGGCCACCCCGAGCAGCTTGCGCAGCGGCGACCACATCCCGTCTGCGCCCACCGCGTAGCGGGCCTGCACCGCCCGCCCGTCGGCCAGGCCGAGCACGACCCGGTCCGCTCGCTCCTCGGCGGCGACGACGGCGCAGCCCTCGAGGACGGTGGCGCCCACCTCCACCGCTCGCTGCACGAGGGCGTGGTCGAGCTCGGTGCGCCGGGCGACCACGGCGTGGTGGCCGTCGCCGCGGGGGAGGGGGAAGGTGACCTCGCGGCCAGAGGGCGAGACGACCACGACGTCGTCCACCGGCTGCCACGACGGGATCCGGTCGGGTTCGAGGCCGAGCGACTCGAGGATGCGCAGCGCGCCGGTGGTCAGCCCGTCGCCGCAGATCTTGTCGCGGGGGAACGTGGCCTTGTCCACGACGACGACGTCGCGCCCGGCGCGCACCAGCTCGATGGCGGCGGCGGCGCCGGCGGGGCCGGCGCCGACCACGGCGACGTCGGCGACGATGGGCTGTCCCGCCCCGCTCGCGGTCGTCGGGGCCATCGTCAGCAGCCCTGGCCCTCGCCCGGCCGGTAGCGGGCCCGGAACGTGTCCTGCTCGGTGCGCCCGTCGGGCCAGGTCCGGGTGCGGGTGGTGGTGACGACCTTGCAGCGGCCCGACATCGACTCGGTGATGCCGGTCTGCTCGGCGGTGATGTGCTGGGTGGAGTAGAGGGTGACGGTCAGGCTCGAGTCGGTGTACGAGGTCCAGATGAGGATCCCGTAGGGCGTGTTGTTGGTGATCTTCAGGTCGGGCTGGGGGTAGCCCATCGTGGCCTCGCGCCCGTAGGGGTACCGGCTGAAGTACTCGGAGTGGGCCTGGTACTCCGGGATGTCGAGCCCGGCGAAGTAGGCGGCGTTGAAGAGCGTGGTGGCGAACTGGGAGATCCCGCCGCCGATCTCGTCGACGTGCTGGCCGTTGCGGATCGCGCCGGCGGCCACGAAGCCCTTCTCCGCCGTGCGGCGGCCGACGTACCCGTTGACCGAGAACGTGCCGCCGGGCGGGATGACCGCACCGCGGACGATGTCGGCGATGCGGTGGATGTTGGTGACCCGGGCCCCGGAGGGGGCGTGGTAGGTGGTGAACCCCGGCCCGGCGGTGGTGGGCTGGCCGTCGCGCCAGGCGTGGTGGCCGCCCACCGGCTCCACGATGCCGTACGCCTCGGCGTCGGCGGTCGTGAAGGTGGCCTGGCCCTCCACGAGGTCGAGCGCCACCGACGACGAGCCGCTCTCGAGCGCCTCGAGGATGCGCTCGGGCGCGTCGTCGGCGCAGCACACGAGCCCGGGTCGGTCCGGGATGACGACCGGGCGGCCGCCCTCCACGGTGAACCCCGCGTCCACGGGCGCGCCCTCGATGTCGGTGAAGGCGCTGCGCAGCGCCGGGGTCACGATCTCGGGGTCGAGCACGAGGCGGGCGCTGCCCTCGTCGTTCACGAGGCGGACCCAGCTGCGGACCTGGTCGGGCTCCAGGGAGCGCTCGCCGGCGGGGGTGCGGACCTCGAGCGGTCCGGTCACCAGGGCGTCGGCTCGAGCGGCTGCCTCCCGGGCCGCCTCGTCGGAGAGCTGGGGCGGGATGGGGTGGACGTCGACCTCCATCCGCACCGTCTCCCCGAAGGGCACGGCGCTCGCCGCGGCCGGGAGCCGGGCCGCCACCTCCTCCGGGTCGATGCCCTCGCCGGGCACGCCGGGGACGACGGCGAAGGAGCCGTCGACGAGCTCGAGCGACGGCTCGGTGGGCAGCACCCGGTCGTCGCCCTCGAGGGCCACCGTGGCCCGCGTGACCTGGTCGCCGCTCACCCGGAAGCGGACCTCGGCCTCGCGCTCGGCGAAGAACGACCGCATCCAGTCGAGCGGCTGGAGGAGCACGAAGGTGTCGCCGTCGACGTCGAGGACGGCCCGCGCCGTGCGGTCGACGTCGAGCTGCAGGCCGATGTCCCGGGCCACGGTGCGGTAGGTCCGGTCGCCGGCGACGACCTCCACCGGGGTGGTCTCGAACTGCCGGGCGAGGTCGTCGAGGCGGGTCCGCAGCGCTGACTCCGACAGCCCGCTCACGTCCTGGCCGGCCACGCTCACGTTGCGGGCCACCCCGCCGGAGCTGGTGTCCACCGCCCACGCGACGACGGCGAGGAGGAAGAGCACCACCGGGGTGAGCAGCACCGGGAGGACCCAGCGCCGCCGCCCGGCGCCCGGGGCGAGGTGGGCGGGGCCGTCATCAGGCAGATCGGGCAGCTCCCGTGCGTCCGCCTCGAGTTGGGTGGGCTGCTCGTGCATGGGCCGCTCAGCCTCGCACGTCGGGGTGGGCCTGCGGAATTCGCACCGGTGCTGCGGATGCGCTAATCAGAGGACTTGACCGCGCGGTCAAGGCGGCCGTGCCAGTGCCGACCAACGGGGGTAGCACGAGATGACCAAGCTGTGCGAGGGGCGCGTCGCGATCGTCACCGGTGCCGGGCGCGGCATCGGGCGGGAGCACGCCCTGCTGCTGGCTGCTCACGGGGCCAAGGTCGTCGTCAACGACCTGGGCGGCTCCATGTCCGGCGAGGGGCGCGACACCGGCCCGGCCCAGCAGGTGGTCGACGAGATCGTCGCCGCCGGCGGCGAGGCCGTCGCCAACACCGACGACATCAGCGACTGGGACGGCGCCCAGCGGCTGATCCAGACCGCCATCGACACCTTCGGCGGGCTCGACGTCCTCATCAACAACGCCGGGATCCTCCGGGACCGGATGCTCACGAACATGAGCGAGGAGGAGTGGGACGCCGTCATCAAGGTGCACCTGAAGGGCACCTTCGCCCCGTCCCGGCACGCCGCCGCCTACTGGCGGGAGCGGGCCAAGGCCGGCGAGGCCAACGACGCCCGCATCATCAACACCTCGTCGCCGTCGGGCATCTACGGCAACGTCGGCCAGACCAACTACGGAGCGGCCAAGGCCGGCATCGCCGCGTTCACGGTGATCGCGGCCAAGGAGCTCGCCCGCTACGGCGTCACGGTGAACGCCATCGCGCCCGCCGCGCTGACCCGCATGACCGAGAACCTCGGCATGGGCCAGGCCGACGAGGAGACGAAGGCCGCGATGAGCCCGGCCCACATCGCCCCGATCGTGTGCTGGCTGGCCAGCCCGCAGTCCGCCCAGGTCACCGGCCGGGTGTTCGACGTGAGCGGCAAGATGCTGTCGGTCTCCGAGGGGTGGCACCGCGGGCCCACCATCGAGGACCCCACCGACGACCCGGTCGCGCTCGGCCCCCAGGTGATCGACCTGGTCGGCAAGGCTCGCCCGAACGCCAACATGCTCGGCTACGACGAGGCCTGAGCCCCACCGGAAGGAGCACGCATGCCCATCAACCCCGATGCCGTCGGCACCCGGTCGGACCCGGTCCGCCGCCGCTGGACGAGCAAGGACGCGATCCTCTACGCCCTCGGCGTGGGCGCCGGCGCCGCCGACCCGCTGAAGGAGCTCGAGTTCACCACCGAGAACACCTCGGGCACCCCGCAGCGGGCCCTGCCCACGATGGCGGTCGTGCTGTCGCCGATGGGCGGGGGCTGGGACAAGATCGGCACGTTCAACCCGGCGATGCTCGTCCACGGCGAGGAGGGCATCACCCTCCACCGCGAGCTCCCCGTCGAGGGCGAGCTCGAGGCCGTCGCCGAGATCACCGGCATCTACGACAAGGGCAAGGGGGCGGTGGTGGTCACCGAGACCCAGGCCACCCTCGTCGAGACCGGCGAGCCCCTCTTCTCGGTGCGGATGTCGGCGTTCATCCGCGGCGAGGGCGGCTGGGGCGGCGACCGCGGCCCCTCGGGCGGCGGCAACGAGCCCCCGGACCGGGCCCCCGACCACGAGGTCACCGTCGCCACCCGACCCGACCAGGCGCTGCTCTACCGCCTCTCGGGCGATCGCAACCCGCTGCACAGCGACCCCGCGTTCGCGGCCATGGGCGGCTTCGACCGACCGATCCTCCACGGCCTGTGCACCTACGGGTTCACCGGACGGGTGCTGCTCCACGAGCTCTGCGGCAGCGACCCGGCCCGCTTCCGGTCGATGGACGCCCGGTTCAGCTCCCCGGTGATGCCCGGCGAGTCCCTCACGGTGAAGGCGTGGGTCGACGGGGAGGGCTCGGCGATCTTCCAGACCTGCGGCCAGGACGGCCGGGTGGTCATCGACAACGGTCGCGTGACCTTCAGCTGACCCGGCGCGCTCCCGAGCGCCGTCATCTCGGCTCGGAGCCCTCGGACCGGGCTCGGGCGTCGTCCTCGCGGTCGCC
>DATGRC010000077.1:0-10102 GCA_035303865.1 Acidimicrobiales bacterium | reverse complement strand
TCCGGGGTCAGGACGGCGGGTCGAGGCGCAGCTCGACGCCCAGCAGCGCCGCGGCGGCGGTGACGTCGCGCCCGGCGGCCGCCGCCTCGTCGATCGCCGCCAGCGCGGCCGGTGTGTCGAGGTCGTCGTCCAGCGCCGCCCGCACCGCGTCGAGCGCGGCGTCGCCGTCACCCCGGGACGCCGCCTGCCAGCGCTCCAGCCGCTCGGCGGCCGCGGGCATGACCGCGTCGTCCCACTCCCACTCGACGCGGTAGTGGTGCGCGAGCACGGCCAGGCGGATGGCCCGGGGGTCCCACTCGCGGCGCAGGTCGGACACGAAGACGAGGTTGCCGAGGGACTTCGACATCTTCTCGCCCCGGTACCGCACCATCGCCTGGTGCATCCAGTGGCGCACGAACGGCTCGCCGGTGGCCGCCTCCGACTGGGCCCGCTCGCACTCGTGGTGCGGGAAGATCAGGTCGGTGCCGCCCCCGTGGAGGTCGATCGTGGTGCCGAGCTCCCGCAGCGCGAGCGCCGAGCACTCGATGTGCCAGCCGGGTCGCCCCGGACCCCACAGGCTCTCCCAGGCCGGCTCGTCCGGCAGCGACGGCTGCCAGAGCACGAAGTCGAGCGGGTCCCGCTTGTTCGGGTCGTCGACGTTGCCGCCTCGCTCGGCCGCGTACTGCAGCATCTGCTCGCGGGTGTAGCCGGAGATGCTGCCGAAGTCCTCGAAGGTGGACACGTCGAAGTAGACGGCGCCGCCGGCCTGGTAGGCGTGTCCCCGGTCGAGGACCATGCCGATGAAGCCGCGGATGTCGGCGATGGCCGACGTGGCCCGGGGCTCGCTCCAGGGCTCCAGCATCCCGAGCGCGGCCATGTCGTCGTCGAAGCGGGCCGTCTCGGCCGCCGCCAGGTCCAGGTAGTGGACGCCGAGCTCGCGGGCCTTCTCGAGGATCGAGTCGTCGACGTCGGTGATGTTCCGCACGCAGCGGGTCTCGTGGCCGAGGTCGCGCAGGCGCCGCTGCAGCACGTCGTAGGTGACGTAGACGGCGGCGTGGCCGAGGTGCGTGGCGTCGTACGGCGTGATGCCGCACGTGTACATCGTGACCACCGGGCCGGGCTGGAACGGCACCACCGCCTTGCGGGCCGTGTCGTAGAGCCGCATCGGGCCCTGGCCGGCGACTGGCTCGGTCACGGCACCGGTCACTCGGGGATGCTGGTGAACTTCACCGCCACGCGCGTCTTGTACCGGACGTTCAGCTGGAGCAGGACGGCGGTGAACGACTCGATCGGGGTGGCCAGCGACAGCTCGCCGGCGTCGAGGGGCCGCATGTTCGGGATCTTGGTCACCAGGTCGGCGGTGGCCTCGGTGGCATCCGGGTAGTCCGAGCAGATCAGCACGTCGCTCTCGATCGGGTGGTCGAGGTCGCCGAGCTCCTTGGCCGGCACGTGGTGCAGCGCGGCGGCGACGCGGCTGCGGGGCAGCGCCGCCTGGACGCTGGCGGCCACCGACCCCCGGGGCGGCACGAGCGGCTGGAACTCCTTGCCGATGCGGGTCAGCGCGTTCGCCATCGAGATGACGACCTTGCCCCGCAGCTGCTTCTCCACCGACGCCGCCGTCTGGGTGGCGCCGTCCCACGGCGTGGCGATGACGACGACGTCGCCGCCGGCGGCGTCGCTGTTGTCCCCCGCCGTGATCGTCAGCTCACGGCCGGGCCAGCGGTCGAGCAGGTTGTCGACGGCCTCCATGGCCCGGTACTTCGACCGGGAGCCGACGATGGTCTCGAAGCCCGCAGCGGCCAGGCGGGCAGCGAGCGCGCTGCCGGCCGGGCCGGTTCCTCCAAGGATCCCGATGCGCATCGGCGACACCGTAGCGGGGGCCGTTCCCCGCACTGCCACTCGGGCGCCGATGGCCGTAACTGGCCGGGGGCCGTGGCAGTCTCAGGGCCCATGGCTCTCCTCGACGGCAAGCGCATCCTCGTCACCGGCGTCCTCACCGACGCGTCCCTCGCCTTCGGGGTGGCCCGGCTGGCCCAGGAGCAGGGCGCCGAGGTGATCCTCACCGGCGCCGGCCGGGGCCTGTCCCTCACCCAGCGGACGGCCCGCAAGCTGCCGGAACCGGCCGAGGTGCTCGAGCTCGACGTCACCGACGAGTCCCACGTGGCCGCGGTGCGCGACGAGCTCGGACGGCGGTGGGGTCGCGTCGACGGCGCCCTGCACGCCATCGGGTTCGCGCCGCCCAGCTGCCTCGGCGGCGGCTTCACCGAGGCCCCCTGGGAGGACGTGGCCACCGCGCTGCGCATCTCCGCGTACTCGCTCAAGACGCTCGCCGACGTCGTCGTCCCGCACATGGCCGACGGCGGGTCGATCGTGGGCCTCGACTTCGACAACAGCACCCAGGCCTGGCCGGCGTACGACTGGATGGGCGTGGCCAAGGCCGCGCTCGAGTCGACCTCCCGCTACCTGGCCCGGGACCTCGGGCCGAAGGGCATCCGGGTGAACCTGGTCGCCGCAGGGCCGATCAAGACCCTCGCCGCGCGGTCGATCCCCGGCTTCGCCAAGTTCGAGGACGTGTGGGACGAGCGCAGCCCCCTCGGCTGGGACGTGAAGGGCGACGCGGAGGCGGTGGCCCGCAGCGTCGTGGCCCTCCTGTCCGACTGGTTCCCGAAGACCACCGGCGAGCTGATCCGCGTCGACGGCGGCTTCCACGCGATCGCGACGTAGCCAGGGCCGGCGCGGCGCCTCGCCCCTTCTGGGTCAGCGGTCCGGCTCGAGCCACCGGGGGTTGGCGACCTCGAGCTTGGACCGCACGCTGGCGGCGACGACGGCGCGGACCTCCTCGAGGCGGTGGTCCTCCTCCCCGGCGCGGATGGCGCGGGCCAGGGACGCGTCGTCGGGGTGGCCGAGCGACTCGAGGCGGGCCCGGTGGGCGGCCTCGTGGGCCGGGCCGAGCGCCACCTGGCGCTCCAGCATCGCCCGCGCGTTGGCCGCCACCCGGGCGTGGAACGCCACCCGGCCGGAGGTTGCCTCGCGCACGTCGCCCTCCACCCACTCCCGCACCGCCTCGAGCAGCTCGGCGGCGGTGGGGCGGCCGTAGAGGTCGGGGCCGGCCTGGCCCGCCGCCGGCTCGGGACCGGGGAGCGCCCCGCCGGGCAGCAGGCCGAGCACGTCCCACTCGTTCTCGCACACCCGGCGGCCGATCGTGGCCAGCTCGACCGAGCGCGATGCCCCGGAGAGGTGGACCTGGGCCTGCAACACGCAGATCAGCCCCCACTTCACCGTGCCCAGCAGCTCCCACCAGCGCAGCGCCTCGGGGTCCACCCGGCCGCCGC
This sequence comes from Acidimicrobiales bacterium, assembly GCA_035303865.1. Taxonomy (GTDB): domain Bacteria; phylum Actinomycetota; class Acidimicrobiia; order Acidimicrobiales; family VFJN01; genus VFJN01. Next base: position 6,791 of record DATGRC010000077.1, on the reverse strand, counting down.
CGGCCGCCTCGTAGGCGTCGAGCAGCTCCTCGCGGGTCCCCATCCCGCCGGCCGGCAGGGCGGAGCCGAAGCGCCAGGCCCGCACGCAGTACCAGCCGAGGTCCTCGACCGGGTCGCCGAGGTGGGCCAGCTCCCAGTCGAGGACGCCGGCCAGGCCCTCGTGGTCGACGAGCAGGTTGCCCAGTCGGAAGTCGCCGTGGACCACCGTGGTGCGGGGCTGCTCGGGACGGTGGTCGGCCAGCCAGCGGATCGCCAGCTCGAACGCCGGGAGCGGCTGGTCGAAGCCGTCGAGCATCTGCACGAGCTGCTCGAGCTGGTCGCCGCCTCGCAGCGTCGGGGCGACGCCCGGGTCGATGCGGTGGATGGCGGCCAGCGCGGCGGCCGCCTGGCCGACGAGGCGAGCGCGGGCGGTGGCCCACTCGTCGTCGCGCAGGAGCTTGCGGGCGATCGTCTCGCCCTCCAGCCGGGCGGTGAGGATCCCGGGGGCGCCGAGCACCGTGCCGTCGTCGTCGGCCACCACCGCCGGCACGGGGACCCCGACCTCGGCGGCGGCTCGCATCAGCGCCGCCTCGCCCTGCATGCCCGGGCCGCCGCCGACGGTGCCGGGCCGCAGGGTCTGCAGGATCAGACCGGCCTGGTGGGCGCCGCCGTCGACGTCGACGGCCCAGGTCTCCCGGCTGGCGCCGCCCGACAGGCGCCGGATCCCGACGACCCGGCCGGCGTCCCCGTGGGCGGCGAGCAGGTCCTCGACCCGTGCCGCCAGCTCCTCGTCACGTCCCCCTGACATGGGCGCCGACCTTACCGAGCGGCGCGGGGACCCCTGATCGGGCCGGCCTCAGCAGGCGGCGCGGACGTACGGGTAGGGGTTGATGGCCCGCCCCCGGCCGCCGGGGTGCATCTCGAAGTGCAGGTGCGGCGTGCCCCGGGCGTTGCCGGTGTCGCCCACGTAGCCGATCACCGTGCCCGCCTCGACGTGGCCGGCCCCCACGTTGGCGTAGGCCGACAGGTGCGTGCCGTAGTAGTAGGTGCCGTCGTCGCCCTGCAGGTGCCACGACAGCCCGCCGAGCGTGTTGCCGCGGTGGGTCACGTAGCCGCTGACCGGCGCCACCGTCGGCGTGCCGATCGGGGCCAGCATGTCCACGCCCTTGTGGCTCCGCCCACCCGAGCGCGGCGCCCCCCAGGTGTCGCTGAAGGCCACCGGGCCCTGGACCGGGCAGATGATCCCGCCGCCGGCCGCCGGCGGGCTCGGCACCGGGTTGGCCGGCCGCGACGGGCCGCTCGACCCGCCAGCGCGGGACGAGCCGCCGCCCGGTCGCCCGGCGGCCGCCTTGGCCGCGGCCTCCTTGGCCGCCGCCTCCCGGGCGGCCTTCGCGGCGGCTTCGCGACGCTTGCGCTCGGCCTCCTGGCGCTCCCGCTCGAGCTTCTCGAGCCGCTTGAACTCGGCCTCGAGGGCCTTGCGCCGCGCCGCCAGCTCGTCGATCGCGTCGGCCTGCGCCGCCCGCTTCTCCTCCAGCTCCCGCTGGGCGATCTCGAGGTCCTCGCTGGCGGCGATGAAGTCGTCGAGGGCGTCCTGGTTGCCCTGGGTGGCGTAGCGGCCGAGCGTGTCGGCGCGGGCCTGGACGTTGATGTCGGGGTCCAGGTAGGTCAGCTGGGCGGCGTCGGCGTTGATGTAGCGGCGCACCGCCAGCTCCCGCACCGCGTCGCGCAGCTCGTTGATCCGCCCCTGGGCCTCGGCGGCGCGGGCCTCGAGGGTCTGGATCTCGGCCTCCAGCTCGCCGAGGACGGTCTCCGCCTCGGCCAGCTCCGCGGCGGCCCGGTCGGCGCGGGCCCGGGCTCGCGCCAGCTCCCCGGCGTCGGCGCCGGCCTGGGGCGCGAGCACGGGGCCGGAGAGGACCACCAGCGCGGCCAGACCCACGGTGAGGACGAAGCGTCGCACAGCGGGGCGACACCGTAGCAACGGTGCGACCTTCGTTGCGATCTGGTGACGAGGCGGCGTCGATCCGGTGGCGGTCGCGGCGGCGGACCTAGCGGTCGCTCTCGTCGCGGATGTCGCCGACGAGGGCCTCGATCACGTCCTCGAGCGTGACGATCCCGATCGACTGCCCGCGCTCGTCGGTGACCGTCGCCATCTGGATCCGGTTCCGGCGCATCATCAGCAGCGCGTCGTCGAGCGAGGTGGTGGCGGGCAGCACGAGCATGCGCCGCACCCGGCTGAGCGGCAGCGGCCGGTCGCGGGCGCCGGCCGGGACGGTGAGGAGGTCCTTGGCGTGGACGAAGCCGAGGACGTCGTCCGGCTCGTCGCCGATCACCACCAGCCGGGTGTGCCCGGAGCGGTCGACGAGCGCCTCGGCCTCCGCGGCGGTGGCCTCCCGGCGGATCCACACGACCTGCTCGATCGGCACCGTGACGTCCCCGAGCCGCCGCACGCCGAGGTCGAGGGCCCCGCTCATCAGCTGGTGGGCGACGTCCTCGATGAGGCCCTCGTCCCGGGACGCGGCGAGGACGAGCAGCAGCTCCTCGGCCGACGCGGTGGTGCCGATCTCGTCCCGGGGCTCCACGCCGAAGCGCCGCACGACCCAGTTCCCCAACCCGTTGAGGACGGCGAGGACGGGCCGCACGGTCCAGACGTAGGCCCGGTTGGGGAGGGCGAGCGCGAGGAGGGTGCGCTCCGGCGCGGCGATGGCGATGTTCTTCGGGACCATCTCCCCCACCACCATGTGCAGGAGCACGACGATGAGGAGCGCCACCGCGAAGCCGACGGAGTGCAGGACGCCGGCCGGCAGCTCCACGACGGACTCGATCGCCCCCTCGACGAGCCGGGCCACCGCAGGCTCGGCCACGAAGCCGAGGAGCAGGGACGCGATCGTGATCCCGAGCTGGGCGCCCGCCAGCTGGCGGTTCACGTCGCCGAGCGACTGGAGGGCGACGCGGGCGGCGGCGCTGCCCTCGTCGGCCATCGTCTCGAGCTTCGTGCGACGGCTGGCCAGCACCGCGAACTCGACAGCGACGAAGAACCCGTTGGCCAGCAGGAGCCCGACGGCGACGAGGAGGTAGGTGGCGGTCACCGCGACGCCTCCTCCTCGGTCGGCGGGTCGGTCCGGGTGATTTTGACCGCCGCCACCCGCAGCCCGTCCATGGCGGTCACCACGAAGGTCCACGGGTCCCGATCGATGCGGGCCCCCACCTCGGGGATCCGGCCCAGCTCGGCGAGGACGTAGCCGGCCAGCGTGTCGTAGTCGCCCTCGGGCACCTCGAACCCGCAGAGGTCGAAGACCTCGTCGTGGTGGAGGGAGGCGTCGACGACCCACTCCCCCGGTCGCTCCACCCGGGTGAGCGAGGGCCGCAGCCGGTCGTGCTCGTCGTGGATCTCGCCGACGATCTCCTCGAGCACGTCCTCGAGCGTGATGATCCCCGCCGTGCCGCCGTGCTCGTCGACGACCACGGCGAGGTGGTTGCCGGTGCGGCGCAGCTCGCCGAGCAGGTCCGTCAGGTCCCGGGTCTCGGGGACGACGAACGGCTCGCTCATCACCTGGCCCACCGGCGTGGTGCCCCGCGCCTCGAACGGCACCCGGTAGAGGTCCTTCACGTGGACGACGCCGACCACGTCGTCGAGGTCCCGCCCGATCACCGGGAACCGGGACCGCCCGGTCGACACGGCCCGCTCGGCCAGGGTGGCCAGGGTGTCGTCCACCGACAGGGCCACCACCGCGGTGCGGGGGACGAGCGCGGCGGCCGCGTCCTTGTCGCCGAAGCGCAGGGTGCGGTTGAGCAGGTCGAGCGCCTCCGGCTCGAGCATCCCCTCCTTGGCCGACGCCCGGATCAGCAGCTCGATCTCCTCGAGCGTGCGGACCGAGGCCAGCTCCTCCTGCGGCTCGATGCCGAGGCGCCGCACGGTGGCGTTGGCCGCGCCGTTCAGGAACCGGATGAGCGGGCTCAAGATGGCGGACACCACGATCATCGGCCGGGCCAGCGCGTAGGCCGTGGCCCGGGGGCGGGCCACCGCGTAGGTCTTGGGCACGAGCTCGCCCATCACCATCTGCAGGACGGTGGCGATGGCCAGGGCGAGGGCGATCGACACGCCGAGGGCCCGCTCCTCGCCGACGAGCTCGCCCACCGCGGGCTCCATCACCGTGGCCACCGCCGGCTCGGCGATGAAGCCGACGACGAGGGAGGTCAGGGTGATGCCGAGCTGCGCTCCGGAGAGGTAGAAGGACAGGCGCCGCAGCGCGGCCGCCGTGGGCGCAGCGCCGCGGCGACCCTCCCCCACGTCGAGCTGCACGCGGGACCGGTCCACGGCGACGAGCGCGAACTCGATCGCGACGAAGAACGCGTTGGCCGCGATGAGCAGGGCGACAGCGAGGAGGCCGAGGGCGGTGACGATGGGTCCAGTACCTGTCGAGGGGTTGCCGGCAATCTAGGGCGTCGCCGTTAGGGTCGGCGGCCATGGCCGCCGCTCCCCTCGTGCTGTCCGACGTGGGCGTCTGGCGCGACGGCTCGACGATCCTGGCCGGCGTCTCCTGGACCGTGGAGCGGGGGCAGCGCTGGGTGGTGCTGGGTCCCAACGGGAGCGGCAAGACCACGCTCCTGCGCATCGCCTCGCTCTACCTCCACCCCTCCACCGGCACCGTGGCCGTCGACGGCGAGCTGCTCGGACGCACGGACGTGCGCCGGCTCCGAACCCGCATCGGGCTGGCCAGCCCCGCCTTCGGCGACCTGCTGCGGCCGCAGCTCACGGCGCGGGAGGTGGTGATGACCGCCCGCCACGCCGCGCTGGAGCCGTGGTGGCACACCTACGACGACGCCGACCGGGCCGACGCCGCCGACCTCCTCCACCGCTTCGGCGTGGGGGACCTGGCCGACCGCACGGTGGCCACGCTGTCCTCCGGGGAGCGCCAGCGGGTGCTGCTGGCTCGCGCCTTCTCGGGCGACCCGGCGATCGTGCTGCTCGACGAGCCCACCGCGGGGCTCGACCTCGGCGGGCGGGAGGACCTCGTCGGTCGGCTGGAGGCGCTCGGCGCGGACCCGGAGCGGCCGCCGACGGTGCTCGTCACCCACCACGTCGAGGAGATCCCCCGCACCACCACCCACGTCCTCCTCCTGCGCGAGGGGCGGGTGCTCGGCCAGGGGCCGGTCGAGGAGGTGCTGACCGCCGACGCCCTGTCAGCGCTGTTCGGGGTGTCCGTGGAGCTCGTCCGGCGCCGGGGTCGCTGGAGCGCCGCCGCGGCGGGATGAGCGCTACGCCACCAGGCTCAGGAGCCGGGGCCGGGACCGCTCGATCTCGTCGGCCAGCAGCCGGTCGAGCACCGGCATCCAGAGCCGGCCGCCGTAGTGCAGGCGCATCGTGAGCCGGCTGCCGGCCTCGAGCGCCTCGACCGTCGCGTCCAGCACCCACGCGGAGTGCTCGCGGCCGTCGTGCTCCATCCGCTCGAAGCGGGCGTGACGGGGCGCGTCGCTCGCCGTGCGGACCATGCGCAGCCGCTTCGAGCGGGCGAAGGGCCCGAGCCGGCCGCGCAGGTCGACCGACCACGCGGGCCCGGGGTCGTCGGGGTGCGGCTCGGCGGGCACGGCCCGCGGGACGATGTCCAGCCACTCCGGGTAGCGGGCCAGGTCGTCCACCCAGGGGTGGAGGTCCTCCGGCGGGCAGGGGGCGTCGAGGGTGGCGGTGACGTCCATCAGCGCCGCCCGGCCGCTTGGCGGTTGAGGTCGGACACGACCTTGAGCAGCGGGTAGGGGTTCACCGGTGGGCCTCCGTCCGGACGGATCTCGAAGTGCAGGTGGGGGGCGCCGCCCTTGGCGTTGCCCGTGTCGCCGACGTAGCCGATCACGGTGCCGGCCTCGACGACCAGCCCGTCGTGCATGCCCTCGGCGAAGGCGCTGAGGTGGGCGTAGTAGTAGTACGTCCCGCTCTCGCCCTTCACCCAGATCTTCGTGCCGCCGAGCACGTCGGTGCCCATGCGGGTGATGATCCCCCGCTCGCAGGCGAAGAGCGGGGTGCCGGCCGGCGCCATGATGTCGGTCCCCTGGTGGGCGTGCTCGTAGTCGGTGCCCAGCATCCGGGGGAAGCCGAAGGAGTCGATGAAGCTGTAGGGCTCGGCCACCGGGAACACGAAGCCGTTGATGGCGATCTCGGAGCCAGCGGCGAACACCGCCAGGTTGAAGCGGGCCGCGACGTGCTCGCGCCGGGCGTCCACGAGCGCGGCCCGGGCTGCCTCCAGGTCCTGGCGAGCCTGCACGAGCCGCTCGGCCGTGCGGACCAGCTCGGCGTCGACCCCTTCCTTCGCGGCGAGGTACTCGGTCACGGCGTCGTGGTCGGCGGCCAGGACCGAGTCCAAGAGCGCGTAGGCGGCGGCCAGCTCGCTCGGGTCCTCGGCGACGATGTAGCGGGAGAAGCTGTCCAGCCCGCCCCGGACGACGGCGTTGGCGGCACGGGTCTCGAACGCCCGGCGGGCGACCTCCAGCCGGCGCACCGCGGCCCGCTCCTCATCGGCCAGGTGGGTGATCGACGCCTCGAGCTCGTCGAGGTCGGCCTCGAGCTGCAGGACCCGGTCGCGGGCCTCGGCGTAGGCCTGCTCGTGCTGCACCGCCTCGGCCTGGGCGACGCGCAGCTCGCGCCGGATCAGGCGGTGGGCGTCGGCCGAGTACGCCGAGCCGTCGGCCGGGCGGGGCGGGACCGTGTCGGGGACGATCGGCACCTCCTCGCTGGGCAGCCCTTCCTCGACGAAGGGGTCCTCAGGCAGCGGGATCGTGGTGCTCGTCGAGGTGGTGGGCGCCGGGGCGGTGACGGGCGGCGC
>DATGRC010000076.1:0-6504 GCA_035303865.1 Acidimicrobiales bacterium | reverse complement strand
GTGAGACGCAGCGCCGCAGCTACCCGGGCGTGCGGGGCCAGTACGGCACCCGAGGCTGGGAGCTCGTCCGCGAGCTCGACCTGCTCGGCAACGCCCCCCGCATCGCCGAGGAGGCGCAGGCCCTCCTGCGGGCGCCGCAGTGCCCGTCGGGCACCACCACGCTCATCCTCGGCAGCGAGCAGATGGCGCTCCAGATCCACGAGTCGATCGGCCACGCCATCGAGCTCGACCGCATCCTCGGCTGGGAGGCCGCCTTCGCCGGCACGTCCTGGCTCGATCCCGCCCAGCTCGGGTCGCTGCGCTACGGCTCTGACCTCATGAACGTCACCGCCGACGCCACGCTGCCCGGCGCGCTCGGCAGCTTCGGCTACGACGACGAGGGCGTGCCCGCCCAGTGCGTCGACATCGTGAAGGACGGCATCTGGGTCGGCGTGCTCTCGGGACGGGACTCGGCGCCGCTCATCGGTCGCCCCGCTGGCGGCACGGTCCGCGCCGACGGCCCGGCCCGCCTGCCGATGGTCCGCATGACCAACGTGGGGCTGCTGCCCGGCGACTCGTCGCTCGAGGAGATGATCGCCGCCACCGACGACGGCATCTACATGGAGACCAACCGGTCGTGGTCGATCGACGACCGGCGCCTCAACTTCCAGTTCGGCTGCGAGATCGCCTGGGAGGTGAAGGGCGGCAAGCTCGGCCGCATGCTCCGCAACCCCACCTACACCGGCATCGGCCCGCAGTTCTGGGCGTCGATGGACATGGTGGGCGGCCCCGACGAGTGGCGGTTCTGGGGCACGGCGAACTGCGGGAAGGGCCAGCCGATGCAGGTGGGCCACACCGGCCACCCGTCGGTGCCGGCCCGCTTCGCGAACGTCCGGGTGGGGGTGCGGTGATGGCCTGGGACCCGAGCACCGACCCGGCCGCCCAAGCCGGCCTCGAGCGCTGCGAGGCCGTGCTCGCTCGCGTCGGCGACCGAGCCCAAACGCTCGTCACCTTCGAGCGGGGCCACAGCGCCCTCACCCGCTTCGCCAACAGCCGCATCCACCAGAACGTGGCCAGCGACGAGGAACACGTCCGGCTGCGGGTCGCGGTGGGGGAGGGGCAGGTGGCCCAGGCCACCACCACCCGCACCGATCCCGAGAGCCTGGACCGCCTCGTCGAGCAGGCCCTCGCCGCGGCGGCGCTGCGCCCCACCGACCCCGACTTCCCCGGGCTGGCCGAGCCGGGCGAGCTGGCCGACGTGGACCACTGGGACGACGCCACCGCCACCGCCGACCCCGACGCCCGGGCGTCGGTCGTGGGCGATTTCGTCGCCGCTGGCGACGGCCTCGAGGCGGCCGGGTACTGCGCCACCGAGGGGGCGGTGCACGTCCTCGCCACCACCACCGGGATCCGCTACGCCAGCCGCCGCGCGACGGCCCAGCTCGACGGGATCCACCGGGCCCCCACCGCGGCCGGCGTGCCGAGCGACGGGTACGGGCAGGCCACCTCGGTGCGGCTCGGCGACCTCGACGGCACTGCCGTCGGCGGCGTCGCCGCGGCCAAGGCCCGGGCCGGCGTGGAGCCGATCGAGCTCGAGCCCGGCATCTACGAGGTGGTCCTCGAGCCCAAGGCGGTGGCGTCGCTCCTGCTCTTCCCGGCCTGGCTGGGCTTCAACGCCAAGGCCCACGAGGAGGGCACGAGCTTCGTGCACCTCGGCGAGCAGCAGCTCGACGAGCAGATCGACCTGTGGGACGACGCCACGGACCCTCGGGCCCTCGGCCGCCCCTACGACGCCGAGGGCACGCCGAAGCGCCGCCTCGACCTCGTGCGGGCCGGCGTCACCGTGGGCCTCTGCCACGACCGGCGCACGGCGCGGCGGGCCGGCGTGGAGCCCACCGGCAGCTCGATCGGCAACGAGGCCTTCGGCGGCTACCCCACGGATCTGTTCCTCGGCGCCGGCGACCGGGCCCGCGACGACCTCGTGGCCGGGGTCGAGCGGGGCCTGCTCGTCACCGACCTCTGGTACAACCGCATCCTCGACCCGAAGACCCAGGTGGTCACCGGCCTCACCCGCAACGGGCTGTTCCTCATCGAGGACGGCGAAATCACCCGGCCGGTCCAGAACCTCCGCTACACGCAGTCGGTCGTCGCCGCGCTGGGCCCCGGCCAGGTCCTCGGCGTCGGCGACGACGCCGTCCTGGTCTCGAACGAGGGGGGCGTGGTGCACTGCCCCAGCCTCCACCTCCGGTCCTTCGCCTTCACCGGCAACGCCAGGGGGTAGGGGCCCCGCCGAGTGGCGTCATCGGTGACGTCGGGCACTGCTAAGCAGTGCCCATGGAGATCCGAGAGCTGGCGGAGGGGTTGCGGTTCCCTGAGGGGCCGATCGCGATGGACGACGGGAGCATCCTGCTCGTCGAGATCGCCCGGGGGACGCTGACACGGGTGACGACGGAGGGGGCCGTCGAGGTGGTGGCCGAGCTGGGCGGCGGGCCCAACGGCGCCGCCCTCGGCCCCGACGGGGCGGTCTACGTCACCAACAACGGCGGGTGCTTCGAGTGGCAGGACGTCATGGGCCTCACGGTCCCCGGACCGGTGCCCGAGGGGTGGACCGGCGGGAGCATCCAGCGGGTGGACCTCGACACCGGGGAGGTCACCACCCTCTACACCGAGTCCTCCAGCGGAGCGCTGCGGGCCCCGAACGACCTCGTCTTCGACGCCGACGGCGGCTTCTGGTTCACCGACCACGGCGTGCGCCTCGAGCGCACCAGCGACCGCACCGGCGTGCACTACGCCCGCATCGACGGCACCAGCTGCGTCGAGGTGATCCACCCCCTCGACGCCCCCAACGGCATCGGCCTGTCCCCGGCCGGCGACGTGCTCTACGTGGCCGAGACCCACACCGGCCGGGTGTGGTGGTGGGACGTGACCGGCCCCGGCCAGGTGGGCTCCACCGAGGGCCTCAACGCCGGCGGCCAGCTCCTCGCCGGCCTGCCCGGCGCCCAGCTGCTCGACAGCCTCGCCGTGGACGAGGAGGGCTGGGTGTGCGTCGGGACGCTCGGCAACGGCGGCATCACCGCCATCTCGCCCGACGGCAGCCAGGTCGAGCACGTCCCGCTGCCCGACCTGCTCGTCACCAACATCTGCTTCGGCGGGCCCGACCGGCGCACCGCCTACGCCACGCTGTCGGGCACCGGCAAGCTCATCTCCTTCGACTGGCCCCGCCCCGGGCTTCGCCTCCACTTCGCCCGCTGAGAAGGGGGGACCTCGACCTCCAGGGAGGTCGAGGTCCCGCTAGCGTCGAGGCATGCTCACGATCGGGGAGCTGGCCGAGCGGTCCGGCGTGTCTCACTCGGCCCTGCGGTTCTACGAGGCCGAGGGGCTCATCCACGCCGAGCGCACCGAGGGCGGCCAGCGCCGCTATCACCGCGACGTCCTGCGCCGGGTGGGGTTCATCCGCGTCGCCCAGGAGGTGGGCCTCTCCCTGGCCGAGATCCGCGAGGCCCTGTCGTCCCTGCCCGACCAGCGCACGCCCACCCAGCGGGACTGGGCCCGGCTCTCCGCGTCGTGGGCGCCGCGCATCGACCAGCAGATCCGGATGCTCGAGCGGCTCCGGGACCGGCTCTCCGCCTGCATCGGCTGCGGATGCCTGTCGCTCAAGGTCTGCCGGCTCATGAACCCCGACGACGTCGCCGCCGAGGCGGGGCCCGGGCCCCGCTACATCCTCGACGACGCCGAGGACGAGTCCGAAGCGCCGGCCGGCGGCCGGCGATCGCGCTGAGCCCCAGGGTTCGGGCTGCCCCAGGGCCCAGGGGTACCCTGGCCCACACCATGGCCGGGCCCCGCACCTTCTACATCGAGACGCTGGGCTGCCCGAAGAACCAGGTGGACTCCGACAAGCTCGTCGGGACCCTCCTGGCCGACGGGCTCACCGCGGCCGACGACCCGGAGTCGGCCGACGTCGTCGTGGTCAACACCTGCGCGTTCATCGACGAGGCCCGCCAGGAGTCCGTCGAGACCGTCCTCGGCCTGGCCGACCGCAAGCGCGACGACGCCGAGCTCGTGGTCACCGGCTGCATGGCCGAGCGCTACGGCCACGAGCTGGCTGAGGCGCTGCCCGAGGCGTCCGTCGCCGGCTTCGGGGTGCCGGTCACGCTCTCCCGCAAGCCCGAGCGGCGCAACGGCGCCGAGCTCGTGCCGTCCTTCGACCTGCTCAACCTGCCCCGCCCCGCGCCCAGCGCCCCCTGGGCCTACGTGAAGGTGGCCGAGGGCTGCGACAAGGCGTGCGGCTTCTGCGCCATCCCGTCGTTCCGAGGGCCGCAGCGCTCCCGCTCCCGCGACCAGGTCCTCGCCGAGGTCGAGGCCCTCGCCGCCGGCGGCGTGCGGGAGGTCGTCCTCGTCGCCCAGGACCTCGCCTCCTACGGCCGGGACCAGGGCCAGGGCACCCGCGACCTCGTCCCGCTCGTCGGGGAGGTGCGCACCGTCGTCGACCGGGTCCGGCTCCTCTACCTCTACCCCTCCCACCTCGACGACCGGCTCGTCGAGGCGATCGTCGCCACCGGCGTGCCGTACTTCGACCTGTCGCTCCAGCACGTGTCGGCCCCGCTCGTGCGTCGCATGCGCCGCTGGGGCGACGGCGACCGCTTCCTCGAGCGGATCGAGCGGATCCGGGCCCTCGCCCCCGACGCCGCGCTGCGCTCGAACTTCATCGTCGGCTACCCCGGCGAGACCGAGGAGGACCACGACCAGCTCCTCGCCTTCGTCGAGGAGGCCCAGGTCGACTGGTGCGGGTTCTTCGCCTACTCCCGGGAGGAGGGCACCTACGCTGCCGACCTCGACGGCGAGGTGCCGCCGGAGCTCGTCGCCGAGCGCCTGGCGGAGCTCACCGAGCTGCAGGACCGCATCACCGCCACCCGCCGAGACGCCCTCGTCGGCACGGAGACCGACGTCCTCGTCGACGCCCCGGGGGTGGCCCGCAGCCACCGCGAGGCCCCGGAGATCGACGGGCTCGTCCTCGTGCCCGAGGACCTCCCGGTCGGGTCGATCACGACCGTGCGCATCACCGCCGCCGAGGGCCCGGACCTGCGCGCCACGCCGGTGCTGGAGCCGCCCCGATGACCGCCCAGTTCGGGCCGTCTGCGCTGCTCACGCCGGCCAACCTCCTCACCGTCGCCCGGCTCGTCCTCACGCTGCCGCTGCTCGTGATGATCCTGGCCAGCGGGCCGTCGTGGCCGGCCGTTGTGCTGTGGATCGCGCTCTGCATCACCGACGGCATCGACGGCCACCTCGCTCGCCGCTACGGCACCACCCGCTCCGGGGCGTTCCTCGACCCGCTGGCCGACAAGGTCCTCGTGCTCGGGGCGATGGCCTGCCTCGTGTCCATCGGCGACCTCCACTGGCTGCCGGTGGTGCTCATCGCGGTGCGCGAGCTCGGCATCCAGGCGCTGCGCTCCTACTGGGGCCGCCGCGGCCTGGCCATCCCGGCCACCTCGATGGCCAAGGCCAAGACGGTCGTCCAGGAGGTGGCGGTGGGCCTCGCCCTGCTGCCTCTCACCGCCGACCGGGCCAGCTGGCTCGCCCAGGTGGTGCTGTGGGCGGCGGTGGTGCTCACCGTCGCCAGCGGGCTGCAGTACGTGCAGGCCGGCAGCCGCCTGGCCACCACGGCCGGCCACCGCTGAGCGGCGGCGGTTCGGCACCGCTCGGGGCGGGCAGACTGCCCCACCATGGAGTGCGAGACCCTCGCCGTCGGCACCGAGCTGCTGCTCGGGCAGATCACGAACACCAACGCCGCGTGGATCGGTGAGCAGCTCGCGCTGCGGGGCATCGACCACCACCGCCAGGTCGTCGTGGGCGACAACCTGGCCCGCATCGTCGCCGCGCTGCAGGAGGCCCTGGGGCGGGCCGACGCGGTGATCGTCTGCGGCGGCCTCGGCCCCACCCAGGACGACATCACCCGGGAGGCGATCGCCGAGGTGATGGGCGTCGAGCTGCGCCGCGACGGCTCGCTCGTCGACGCCATGCGCGACGTGTTCGCCCGGCGGGGCCGCGAGATGCCGGCGTCGAACCTCCGCCAGGCCGACGTCCCCGTGGGAGCCACCCCGATCCGCCAGCGCGTCGGCACCGCCCCCGGGCTCATCTGCCCGGTGGGGGACAAGGTGATCTACGCGGTGCCCGGCGTGCCCCACGAGATGCGGGAGATGCTCGAGCGGGCGGTGCTGCCCGACCTCGAGTCCCGGGCGGGGGAGCGGCGGGTCATCGTCAGTCGGGTGCTGCGGGTGTGGGGGGAGAGCGAGTCCCGCCTGGCCGAGCTCCTCGCCCCCCGCATGGCGGCCCTCGACGAGACGGGCGACGTCACCCTCGCCTTCCTGGCCAGCGGCATCGAGGGCATCCGGGTGCGGCTCACCGCCGCCGGGGCCTCCGCCCCCGAGGTCGACGCCCGCCTCGACGAGGAGGAGACCCAGGTGCGGGCCATCCTCGGCGACCGGATCTTCTCCTCGGCCGACGAGCCGATGGAGGCCGTCGTCGGGC
>DATGRC010000075.1:0-24610 GCA_035303865.1 Acidimicrobiales bacterium | reverse complement strand
GGCAGCGCCTCCAGGTCGCTCACGCGGGGGGCCACCTCCTTCTCGCCGTGGCGCAGGGCCCGGCGAATGGCGTTGGCCACCATCACCTCGTGGTTGGTGATCGTGAACCGCACCGACACGCCGGAGCGCTGGTTGATGTGCGGGCTCGACCGGGCCAGGTGCGACAGGGTGGCCACGATCTCGGTCATGTAGTCGGGGACGGTGACCCACACGCCCTCAGCCTCGAGCGGCGTCGCCTCCTGCTTGGCGATCTCCACCTCGGTCGACACCTCGAGCGGGTAGTGGGTGCGGATCTGCGAGCCGAAGCGGTCCTTGAGCGGCGTGATGATCCGCCCGCGGTTCGTGTAGTCCTCGGGGTTGGCCGACGCGAAGAGAACGAGGTCGAGGGGCAGGTGCACCTTGTAGCCCCGCACCTGCACGTCGCGCTCCTCGAGCACGTTGAGGAGGCCGACCTGGATCCGCTCGGCGAGGTCGGGCAGTTCGTTGATGGCGAAGATCCCGCGGTTGGTGCGGGGCACGAGCCCGTAGTGCAGGGTGAGCTCGTCGGAGAGGTAGCGGCCCTCGGCCACCTTGATCGGGTCCACCTCGCCGATGAGGTCGGCGATCGAGGTGTCGGGGGTGGCCAGCTTCTCGCCGTACCGGCGGCTGCGGTGCACCCACTCGATCGGGGTGTCGTCGCCGTGCTCGGCGATCAGGTCCCGGGCGTGCTTGGAGATCGGGTGGAACGGGTCGTCGTTGATCTCGGACCCGGCGATCACCGGCATCCACTCGTCGAGCAGGTCGACGAGGCCGCGGATCATGCGGGTCTTGGCCTGGCCCCGCTCCCCCAGGAAGATCACGTCGTGGCCGGCCAGGAGCGCGTTCTCGAGCTGGGGGATGACCGTGTCCTCGTACCCGAGCACCGCGGGGAACAGCGGCTCGCCGGCCTGGATGCGGGCCACGGCGTTGCGCCGCAGCTCCTCCTTCACCGGCACCGAGGTCCAACCCGAGTCGCGGAGCTGACCGAGCGTGGCGGGGGCGGGGTGGGTCATGGGGCCAACCTATCCCTCGGGTCCTCGGAGCGTTCGGCGGAACCGACCCGGCGATAGCCTGCCGCCACCATGGAGCTCACCGGCACCTGGCGGGCCGCCCTCGCCGACGAGGAGCTGCGCCGCTCCTGGCACGACGACGCCTTCGACGACTCGGCGTGGGAGGCGGTCGAGGTGCCCGGGCACTGGCGATCCAGCCCGGCCTTCGCCGACTCCGACGGCCCGCTGCTCTACCGGCGCAGCTTCGAGGCGCCCGGCCCGGCCGAGGGCCGGCGGGCGTGGCTCACCTTCGACGGGCTCTTCTACCAGGGCGACGCGTGGCTCGACGGCGCCTACCTGGGCGACACCGAGGGGTACTTCGTGCCCCACACCTTCGAGGTGACCGACGCCCTCCGGGCCCGCGGCGAGCACCACCTCGCCATCGAGGTCACGTGCTCGCCCCAGCACGACAAGCGGGCCAAGCGGAACCTCACCGGCGTCTTCCAGCACTGGGACTGCCTCGACCCGGACTGGAACCCGGGCGGCATCTGGCGGCCGGTGCGGCTCACCGAGACCGGCCCGGTGCGGATCGCCTCGCTGCGGGTGGCCTGCCGGGAGGCGAGCGCGGTCCGCGCCGTCGTGCAGCTGCGGGCCACGCTGGACAGCGCCGGCGCCCGCACCGCCTGCCTCCGCACCCGCCTCGGTGACCAGGAGCACCAGACCGACCAGCCGCTGGCCGACGGCCCCAACGTGGTGGAGTGGACGGTCGCCGTCGACGAGCCCGAGCTGTGGTGGCCCCACGCCCTCGGCGAGCCGGTCCTCCACGACCTGTCGGTGGCGGTGGTGCTGGCCGACGACGAGGGCGGCGCCACCTCCGACGAGCGACGGCTCCGCACCGGGCTGCGCGAGGTGCGGATGCGCTCGTGGGTGGTGCGCGTCAACGGGGAGCGCCTCTTCCTCAAGGGCAGCAACCAGGGCCCCACCCGCATGGCCCTGGCCGAGGCCACCGCCGAGGAGATCGCCGGCGACGTGGCCCTCGCCAAGGCGGCCGGCCTCGACTTCCTGCGCGTCCACGCCCACATCGCCCGACCCGAGCTCTACGACGCGGCCGACGAGCAGGGGCTCCTCCTCTGGCAGGACCTGCCGCTGCAGTGGGGCTACGCCCGCAGCGTCCGCAAGCAGGCCGTCCGCCAGGCCACCGAGGCGGTCGACCTCTTGGGCCACCACCCGTCGGTGTTCCTGTGGTGCGGCCACAACGAGCCGAT
The DNA here is from genome assembly GCA_035303865.1 of Acidimicrobiales bacterium. Classification (GTDB taxonomy): domain Bacteria; phylum Actinomycetota; class Acidimicrobiia; order Acidimicrobiales; family VFJN01; genus VFJN01. The sequence continues at coordinate 22,338 of DATGRC010000075.1, read as the reverse complement.
GGCGATCGACAACGACCCGGCGATGTGGGCCGACCCGAAGGCGCTGCGCTCGATGGGGCTGCGGGCCCTCGCCGCCCAGGAGCTGCCCACCTGGAACAAGACAGTCCTCGACCGCTCGGTGAAGCGGGCGCTGGAGAAGGCGGACCGCTCCCGGCCGGTCGTCGCCCACTCCGGCGTGCTCCCCCACCCGCCGCTCCTCGACGGCACCGACAGCCACCTCTACTTCGGCTGGTACCACGGCGACGAGCGCGACCTCCCCGGCTTCCTGCGGGCGCTGCCGCGCCTCGGGCGCTTCGTGACCGAGCTCGGCGCCCAAGCCGTGCCCGACAGCGCCGACTTCATGGAGCCGGCGCGCTGGCCCGACCTCGACTGGGAGCGGCTCGAGCGGACCCACGCGCTGCAGAAGGCGATCTTCGATCGCCGGGTCCCGCCGGCCGAGCACCCCACGTTCGAGTCCTGGCGGGCGGCCACGCAGGACTACCAGGCGACGGTGATCCGCCGGCAGATCGAGGCGCTGCGCCGCATCAAGTACCGGCCCACCGGCGGCTTCGCCCAGTTCTGCTTCGCCGACGGGCACCCGGCCGTGACCTGGTCGGTGCTCGACCACGAGCGCCGACCGAAGGCGGGCTACGAGGCGCTGAAGGCGGCGTGCGCGCCGGTGATCGTCGTCGCCGACCGGCTGCCGGCCACCGTCGTCCCCGGCCAGGCGCTGGGCCTCGACGTCCACGTCGTCAGCGACCTGCGCCGCGCGGTCGACGAGGTGGTGGTCACGGCCGCGCTCACGTGGTCCGGCGGGGAGCGGACGTGGCGCTGGACCGGGGCCCTGCCGGCCGACACCTGCCAGCGCGTCGGGACCCTTCAGGTCGTCGTCCCCGACGCTCCAGGGCCGCTCGCGCTGGCCCTCACCCTCCGAGGCGGCGGCCAGGAGGCGACCAACCGCTACGAGGCGGTGATCGCCCGCTGACCACCCGTCAGGGTGCGGCGGACGTCACGGTTTCGGGGAGCCTCCGAACGAGGAGTAGGTTCCCTCCGAGGCAGATGGCTACGGCTCGTGGAGGCTGATCGAGCGATGGCGACGACGATGGAGCGGCCGGGGGTCGCCCCCGTGAACCCGCGACCGAAGAAGCGAGCGCCGTGGCCGGTGGAGTTCTACCGGTCCGCAGTCGGCAAGAAGTGGGTGATGGCCCTCACCGGCATCATGCTGATGGGCTTCGTGTTCGCCCACGCCTTCGGGAACCTGAAGGTGTACTTCGGCGCCGAGAGCTTCAACCACTACGGCGAGTTCCTACGAGAGCTGCTCGTCCCGCTCATGCCCCGCACCTGGGCGCTGTGGGGCCTGCGGATCGGCCTGATCGTGGCCTTCGGGCTCCACATCCACGCCGCCTACACCCTCACTCGCATGAACCAGCGGGCCAACGCCGGCGGCTACCAGCAGAAGCGGGACTGGCAGGCCGCGAACGCCGCGAGCCGGTCGATGCGCATGACCGGCATCGTCGTCGGCCTGTTCCTGCTCTGGCACCTCGCCGACCTCACCTGGGGCACGGTGAACCCCGACTTCGTCCGCGGCGACGTGTACCGGAACTTCGTGGCCACCTTCGAGCGGCCGGCCGTCTCGGCCATCTACATCGTCGCCAACCTCGCCCTCGGGGTGCACCTGTTCCACGGTGCCTGGTCGATGTTCCAGAGCCTCGGCCTGAACAACCCCCGCTGGAACTCGTGGCGCCGCAGCTTCGCCGTGGGCTTCGCCGCCCTCGTCGCCGGCGTCAACATCATGTTCCCGATCTCGGTGCTCACCGGCCTGGTCAGCGCCGACGACAACCCGGACTGCCGGGTCGAGGGCGACGTCATCGTCAGCTGCATGGAGTACGAGGAGGCCCACGGATGATCGGCGAGCTCAACAGCAACGTCCCGGCGGGTCCCCTCGCCGACAAGTGGACGAACCACAAGTTCGACATGAAGCTCGTCGCGCCGCACAACCGGCGGAAGTTCGACGTGATCATCGTCGGCACCGGCCTGGCCGGCGCGTCGGCGGCGGCCACGCTCGGCGAGCAGGGCTACCGGGTGAAGGTCTTCACCTACCACGACTCGCCGCGGCGGGCGCACTCGATCGCCGCGCAGGGCGGCATCAACGCGGCCAAGAACTACAAGGCCGACGGCGACTCCGTGTACCGCCTCTTCTACGACACGATCAAGGGCGGCGACTACCGGGCCCGTGAGGCGAACGTGCACCGCCTCGCCGAGGTGTCGCTCAACATCATCGACCAGATGGTGGCCCAGGGCGTGCCGTTCGCCCGGGAGTACGGCGGCCTGCTCGACAACCGCTCCTTCGGCGGCGCCCAGGTGTCGCGGACCTTCTACGCCCGGGGCCAGACCGGCCAGCAGCTCCTGCTCGGCGCCTACCAGCAGATGATGAAGCAGGTCGGCCTCGGCACCGTGGAGCTGCACACCCGCTCGGAGATGCTCGACCTCGTCGTCAAGGACGGCGTGGCCGCCGGCATCATCGTGCGGGACCTCGTCACGGGGCAGATCACCCGCCACTCGGCCCACGCCGTGCTGCTGGCCACCGGCGGCTACGGCAACGTCTTCTTCCTGTCGACGAACGCCAAGTACTCGAACGCCACGGCGTCGTGGCGGGCCCACCGGCGGGGCGCCCTGTTCGGAAACCCGTGCTTCACCCAGATCCACCCCACCTGCATCCCGGCCTCCGACGAGTTCCAGTCGAAGCTCACCCTGATGTCGGAGTCGCTGCGCAACGACGGGCGCATCTGGGTGCCGGTGAACCCCGACGACACCCGCTCGCCGGACCAGATCCCCGAGGCCGAGCGCGACTACTTCCTCGAGCGGAAGTACCCGGCGTTCGGCAACCTCGTGCCCCGCGACGTGGCGTCCCGCAACGCCAAGACCGTGGTGGACGAGGGGCGCGGCGTCGGTCCGCTGAAGAACGGCGTGTACCTCGACTTCAGCGACGCCATCAGCCGCCTCGGCGAGAAGGTCATCTTCGAGCGGTACGGCAACCTGTTCGAGATGTACGAGCGCATCACCGACGAGGACCCGATGAAGGTCCCGATGCGCATCTACCCGGCGGTCCACTACACGATGGGCGGCCTGTGGGTGGACTACCACCTCATGTCGAACGTGCCGGGCCTGTTCGTGCTCGGCGAGGCCAACTTCTCAGACCACGGGGCCAACCGCCTCGGCGCCTCGGCGCTCATGCAGGGCCTGGCCGACGGCTACTTCGTGATCAGCTACACGCTGGCCAACTACCTGGCCGGGCTGCTCGGCCAGGGCACCGTGCCGGTCGATGACCCGGCCTTCGCCGACGCCGAGCGGGACGTGGAGGACCGCATCAAGCGGCTCCTGTCGATCGGGGGCACCCGGTCGGTCGACCACTACCACCGCGAGCTCGGGAAGATCATGTGGGACTACTGCGGCATGGCCCGGAACAAGGCCGGCCTCAAGAAGGCCCTCTCCGAGATCCCGTCGCTGCGGGAGGAGTTCTGGAAGGACGCCCGGGTCCTGGGCGACGCCCCGATGAACCAGAGCCTGGAGCGGGCCGGCCGCATCGCCGACTTCTTCGAGCTGGCCGAGCTGATGGTCCGCGACGCCCTCGCCCGCGAGGAGTCCTGCGGCGGCCACTTCCGGGAGGAGAGCCAGACCCCGGAGGGCGAGGCGCTCCGCAACGACGAGCAGTTCGCCCACGTCTCCGCCTGGGAGTGGACCGGCGAGGGCACCGACCCGGTCATGCACAAGGAGCCGCTCGTCTTCGAGAACGTCGAGCTGACCCAGCGGTCGTACAAGTAGGAAGCAGAGGGATCCCGACATGCACGTCAAGCTCCACGTCTGGCGCCAGGCCGGCCCCGACACCGAGGGCCGCATGGAGACCTACGACGTCCCCGACATCTCCCCGGACATGAGCTTCCTCGAGATGCTCGACATCGTGAACGAGCGCCTCGTCAACGAGGGCAAGGAGCCGATCGCGTTCGAGCACGACTGCCGCGAGGGGATCTGCGGCTCGTGCGGGATGATGATCAACGGCCAGGCCCACGGGCCGCAGCCGGGCACCGCCACCTGCCAGCTCCACATGCGGAAGTTCAACGACGGCGACGAGATCTACATCGAGCCGTGGCGGGCGAAGGCCTTCCCGGTGCTCAAGGACCTCATCGTCGATCGCAGCCCGCTGGACAAGATCATCGAGGACGGCGGGTTCATCACCGCCCCCACCGGCTCGGCGCCCGACGCCAACCTCATCCCGGTGCCGAAGGAGGCGGCCGACGCCGCCATGGACGCAGCCGCCTGCATCGGCTGCGGCGCCTGCGTGGCGGCCTGCCCCAACAGCGCCGGCCAGCTCTTCACGGCGGCCAAGGTGCAGCACCTCAACCTGCTGCCCCAGGGCCAGGCCGAGCGCTACCAGCGGGTCCAGTCGATGGTGGACACGATGGAGGAGTTCTTCGGCTCCTGCACCAACCACGGTGAGTGCCAGGAGGCCTGCCCGAAGCAGATCTCCATCGACTTCATCGCCTACATGAACCGCGACTACGTGAAGGCGCAGATCAAGAACCGCAAGCTGGCGGGCCAGCACTGATCGGACTGCTCGCCGCGGTCGCCGCCGCCGAGGAGGACCTCGACGGGCTGGCGGGCTGGGTCGTCGACGTCATCGAGCGCATCGGCGCCGTCGGCGTCGGTGCGCTCGTCGCGCTCGAGACGATCTTCCCGCCGATCCCCTCGGAGGTGATCCTGCCCTTCGCCGGGTTCAGCGCCGCCCGCGGGGACGTGAACCTCGTCGCCGCGTGGGTGGCGGCCACGATGGGGGCGCTCCTCGGCGCGTGGCTGCTCTACGGGATCGGCGCGGTCGTCGGGATCGAGCGCATCGCGATCCTGGCCTCGAAGCGCTGGTTCCCGCTCTTCAGCAGCACCGACCTCGAGCGCGGGGACCGGTTCTTCGCCCGCCACGGCGGCAAGGTGGTGCTGATCGGCCGGTGCATCCCGCTCGTCCGCAGCATCGTGTCGGTCCCGGCGGGCGTCGAACGCATGCCCCTGGCCCGCTTCACGGTCCTCACCGCCGCCGGCAGCGGCGTCTGGAACGCCATCTTCATCGGCGCCGGCTACCAGCTGGGGAACCGCTGGGAGCGGGTGGAGGGCTGGATCAAGCCGTTCAGCTACACGGTAGTGGCGCTGCTCGCGCTCGGCGTCCTGCTCCTCGTCTGGCGCAAGCGCGAGGCCGTGAAGGCCAGCCGAGCCAGCTAGACCGAAACGAGATCTGTGTGCGGTTCCGTGCGCCTGCCGCACGCAAACCCGCACAGATCTCGTGTCAGGGGGGCTGGTTCCACTCGGTCCAGCCCACGCCGGTGCGCCCGTCGGCGGCCCGGAAGCGGCACAGCGCCCGCGGGAACCGGGCCACCCGGGGGCCGGTGCCGTCGTCGTCGACAAGGTTCACCGGGGAGAAGGCGACCGGCTCGACGTCGAGGTCGAGCTCACCGCAGCGGAGGTGGGCCGAGGTGGGGAAGCCGGCGTCGTCGAGCTCTTCGTCGGCGCTGCACACCTCGATCTGCTGCACCGGCTGGTCCGGGGCCATCACGTAGCCCGGGGCGAACGCCTCCAGCCCGGGGATCCGCAGGCGCGTGGTGTGGAAGCGGGTCCCGTCCTCCAGCCAGCCGGCTGTCCAGACCCACCCGATCGACCACCAGTCCCGCACCCCCCACGAGTGGTCGCGCTGGCCGACGCCGTCGAAGGCGATCGTCTCGTCGCCGACGAGCACCTCGCCGTGCACGAGCGACGACACCTCGTAGCGGCTGGTGCCGGGCCACGGGTAGACCCCGCCGCGGTCGGTCTCCCACTCGAGGTCGAGGCCGAACGGGACCCGCTCGCCCCGCAGGTCGCCGTAGACCTCCCGGGGGTCGTCCACGGCCACGGCGAACGCCTCGCAGCCGAGCGTGACGTGCTCGAAGGGGGTCTCGATCGTGTGGTCGGCCCAGAGGCCCTCAGCCCGCACCTCGAGCGACGGGACCTTGGGCAGCGGGACCTCGTGGTCGATGACGGTCACGAGCGGCCGGCCCTCCCCCACCAGGCAGGCCCAGTACCAGGCCACCCCGAGGTTCGGGTACAAGCCGAGGCGCACGTACCCGCCCAGGTCGCCCTCCCGGGTCGTGAAGTCGAAGTACCAGGACTCGCCCCACAGCCGCTCCTCCCCCGGCGGGTGGGCCAGCTCGTCGGCGTCGGTGAGCGGGTTCGAAGCGTCCATCGGCGGGACCCTAACCGGCCGCTCGGACCGGACCCGACCGAGAGGTTCGGGGTCGGGTCGGGACGCCGCTACGGTCCATCTCGTGGCCGAGTTCCTGTCCGACGAGTGGCTCGACGAGCTCGAGGAGGCGGCCGTGCGCGCCACGGTGCCGTCGACGATCCGCTTGACGGTGCAGCAGGTCGTCGACGACGGCGGCGTGGAGCGGGCGTACGCCCTGCGCATCGAGGGCGGCCGGGTGCACGTGCTGCGGGGCCGGGTGGCCGACGCCGACGTGACCTTCACCCAGGACCGGGCCACGGCGGCCGCCATCGCCCAGGGGCACGAGAGCGCCCAGGCCGCCTTCCTGGCCGGGCGGCTGCGCATCGGCGGCGACCTGCACCGCTACGGCGACGCCGCAGTGGCCCTCGCCGAGGTGGGCGACGTGTTCGCTCAGCTGCGGGCCACCACCACCTTCTGACCACCGGCCGCGCCGCCCGATGCCCGCCGGACGGTGAGAACCGCCCGGTGGTGCGTCCCGCCCCCGTTGTAGGTTGAGGCGCTGTGCCGGAGCTGCCCGAGATCCAAGCGCACGCCGAGCGCCTCCACCGCGACTTCGCCGGGGCCCGGCTCGAGCGCTTCGTGCCGCTGGCGTTCACGGCGCTGAAGACGGCGACGCCGCCGGCCGACAGCACGCACGGGCACGACGTGGTGTTCATCGGGCGCCGGGGCAAGTACCTGCTCATCGACGTGGGCGTGGCCACCTTCGTCCTCCACCTGATGCAGGGCGGCCGGCTGCTCGTCGACGAGAATCAGGCCGCCCGTCCCCGCAACGGGCAGGCCCGATGGCTGTTCGCCGACGGCCGGGCCCTCCTGCTCACCGAGGCCGGCACCGAGCGCCGGGCCGGGGTGTGGGTGGTGGCCGACGACCCCGAGGAGCAGCCCCCGCTCGACGTCCTGGGCCCCGACGCCGACACGGTCGGGGTGGACGGCCTCCAGGCCCTCCTCGAGGCGCACCCGATGCGGCTGCACGGGTTCCTGCGCGACCAGCGGGTGATCGCCGGGCTAGGCCGGCGGCTGGCCAACGAGATCTGCCACCGCGCCCAGCTGTCGCCGTTCGCCAGCACCGCCGCCCTCGACCGCGACGACGTGAAGCGCCTCGCCGAGGCGATCGCGGTGTGCATCAACGAGGGGCTCGCCTACGAGCGGGGCCTCGGCGCGATGAGCGCCTCCGCCGACCGGCCCGGCAACGTGCACCACCGCATCGGGGAGCCCTGCCCCCGCTGCGGCGACGCGATCCGCTCCGTCGAGTACGCCCGCTACACGATCGCCTACTGCCCCACCTGCCAGACCGGCGGGCGGGTCCTGGCCGACAACACCACCTCGAAGTTCCTCAAGTAGCGGCGGTCCCCGCGGCCGGCTCCGCGGTGGACGCCACCCCGGTGGGCCGGGTCGACCGCAGGGAGCGGTGGGCGAGGACGGCACCGCCCAGCATGAGCACGGCGGCGAGGAGCCCGGCGCTGCGCAGCCCGGCGGCGAACGCGTCGTGGGCGGCGGCGAGGACGTCGTTCGCGACGGCGGGCGCCAGGTCGGCGCTGACCTCGGTGGCCTCGGCCAGCGTGTCGGCGGCCCGGTCGGCGGCGGCCCCGAGACCGAGGTCGTCCAGGTCGATCCGGCGGCGGTAGACGGCGCTGGTGAGGCTGCCGAGCACCGCGATGCCGACGGCGGCGCCGAGCTCGAAGGCAGTCTCCGAGACGGCCGACGCGGACCCGGCGCGCCGGGCGGGCACGATGGCCATGACGAGGTTGGCTCCCAGGCTCGACGCACCGCTCGCCCCGAACGCCACGAAGGCCATGCCGAGGGTGATCCAGTGGCCGTCAGCCGCGCCGTCGAGGAGGAGCAGCACGAGGAACCCCAGCGACGTGGCGGTCAGCCCGGCGGCGATGATCGATCCGGGGCTGGCCCAGCGGAGCAGCGCAGCGGCGCCGAGCGACGCCACGAACGCGGCGGCCATCCCCGGGAGGAGGTGGAAGCCCGCGGCGAGGGGCCCGAGGTCGAGCACCAGCTGGAGGTACTGGGCGACCAGGAAGATCGCGCCGACGAACGCGAGGTTGGACAGCAGGTTCGTGACGATCGCGGTGGCGAAGGGCCGGTGCTCGAACAGGGTCACGTCGAGCATCGGCTCGGCCAGGCGCTGCTGCCGGCGGACGAACACCACCCCGACGGCGGCGCCGACGAGGGCGAGGGCGGCGAGCCCGAGCGTCGGGCCCTCCTCCGCGGTCTGCTTCATGGCGTAGACGACCGGGAGGACGGCGCCGAAGGACAGGAGGCTCGAGCGCGGGTCGAAGGGACCGGGCGCGTCGTTGCGGGACTCGGGGAGCAGGAAGGGCCCGGCGACGAGCAGCACCCCCATGACGGGCACGGCGAGCAGGAACACCGACCCCCACCAGAGGTGCTCGAGCATCCAGCCGCCCACGATGGGACCGAGCGCAGCGCCCACCGCGAACCCTGAGGTCCACACGCCGATCGCCACCCGCCGCCGGGCCGGGTCGGGGAAGATCGTGCGGATCAGCGACAGGGTCGACGGCATGAGCGTCGCGCCGGCGACGCCGAGGAGGGCCCGCGCCGCGATCAGCATCGTCGGGCTCGTGGCGAAGGCGGCGACGGTCGACGCGAGGGCGAAGCCGGCGGCGCCGGTCAGCAGCAGCCGTCGCCGGCCGATCCGGTCGCCGAGGTTGCCCATGGTGATGAGCAGCCCGGCGAGCACGAACGCGTAGGCGTCGACGATCCAGAGCAGCTCGGTGGCGCTGGGGCGCAGGTCAGCGGAGAGCGCCGGGACGGCGAAGCCGAGGACCGTGTTGTCGATCGAGATGACGAGCACGCCCGACATGAGGACCGCGAGCGCGGCCCACTGGCGGGCCGGGGACAGCTCCGGGGCGCCGGTGGGTTCCGAGGTGGGTGACGTCGACATCGCGCAGCTGCTCCTGCGCCGTCTTGTCCTGACCGGGTACGGCAGCCCTCGTCCGGGTGACCACCTCGGCCACTCGGGTCAGGCTAGCCAGGCGTCCGGCCGTTGCGGCCTGGGCCTGGCCCGGTCGGCGACGGGGCGCCGGGGTGGGTCAGACGAGCCCGAGGTCGACGACGGCCTGGCGCTCGTCGACGAGCTCCTGGGCGCTGGCGTCGATCTTGGCCCGGGAGAAGTCGTCGATGTCGAGGCCCTGGACGATCTCGTAGCGGCCGTCGCGGCAGGTCACCGGGAAGCTGGAGATGATCCCCTCCGGCACGCCGTAGGAGCCGTCGCTCGGGATGGCCATCGACACCCAGTCGCCCTCCGGGGTGCCCTGCACCCAGGTGCGGATGTGGTCGACCGCGGCGCTGGCCGCCGACGCCGCCGACGACAGGCCGCGGGCCTTGATGATCGCCGCGCCCCGCTGCTGGACGGTGGGGATGAAGTCGTTCTCCAGCCAGGCCTGGTCGTTGCCCACGGCGTCGAAGGCCGGGCGGCCGTCGACCTTGGCGTGGAAGACGTCGGGGTACTGGGTGGCGGAGTGGTTGCCCCAGATCGTCATGTTGGTGACCGCGGTGTTGTGCACCCCGGCCTTCTTGGCCAGCTGGGCGATGGCCCGGTTGTGGTCCAGGCGGGTCATCGCGGTGAAGCAGCTGGGGTCGAGCTCCTTGGCGTTCTGCTGGGCGATGAGGGCGTTGGTGTTGGCCGGGTTGCCGACCACGAGCACCTTCACGTCGCGCTTCGCGCTGCGGGAGAGGGCCTCGCCCTGGGGCTTGAAGATGCCGCCGTTGGCGCCGAGCAGGTCGGAGCGCTCCATGCCCTCCTTGCGGGGCATGGCCCCGACGAGCAGGGCGATGTCGGCGTCGCCGAAGGCCACGTCGGCGTCGTCGGTCTGCACCATGCCGGCGAGGAGCGGGAAGGCACCGTCCTCGAGCTCCATGGCCACGCCCTCGAGCGCACCGAGCGCCGGGGTGATCTCGAGCATCTGCAGGATGACCGGCTGGTCCGGCCCGAGCATCGACCCGGAGGCGATGCGGAACAGGAGGCTGTAGCCGATCTGGCCGGCAGCCCCGGTGACAGCGACGCGGACGGGAGCCTTTGCGGATGCCATGGGCTCAACCTAGTGACCGCCGCCGCAGGCGCTCACATCGACGGCAGGAGCGGCACGGGCGCTCATCGAAGCACCCTCCCGGTGCCGCCTCGGGCGGCTCGAGGGGAGGCGACCGATGGGAACCGAGGAGGCTGCGCCGGGCGGGCGGCTGCCGAACCTGGACGTCCTGCGAGGGCTCGCCGCGATGGGGGTGCTCGTGAGCCACGCCTACGGGCTCGGTGGCCGGGCGGTGCCGCTCGCGGCGGGGAGCCTCACCGACGCCGCGCTGATGCTGCTCCCCCTCGGCGTGTGGCTGTTCTTCGCCATGAGCGGCCTGCTCATCGGCGCACCGTTCGTGCGCTCGCTGGTGACGGGGACCCCTCGCCCGGAGACCTCGGCGTACGCGCTGCGGCGGATCGCCCGGGTGTACCCGCTCTACCTCGTGTGCGCGGCGGCGGTGCTGGTGGCGGTCGGGGTGCGGTCGATGTCGACCCGTGACACTGCCGCGCACCTGCTGCTCCTGCACAACCTCGTGCCGGACCGGCAGCTGGCGTTCATCAACGTGACCTGGACGCTCAGCCTCGAGGTCCTCTTCTACGCCTCGGTGCCGATCGTCGCCTGGACGGTGGCGGCGCTGCGCCGGGGCCGGCCGGTCGCGCCGCCGGTGCTCGCCCGCTGGATCGTGGCCACCGCCGCCCTGAGCGTGGCGTGGATGCTGGCGGCCGGGTTCGTGTCGCCGGTGATGACCCGGGTGGGCCTGTACGCCCGGATGCTCTTCCCGTCGATGTGGTCGGCGTTCTGCCCGGGCCTGCTCATCGCCGTGGCCCGCCACGCCGCCCCGGCCGACCTGGAGCGCAGCGCCGCGCTGCGCCTGCTCGACCGCCTGCGCCGCGACCCCGCCGCGGCCCGCCGGGTCGGGCTCGGCTTCGCGGCGCTCGGCGTGGCGTCCTTCGCCGCCCGCCCGGCGTGGGGGTTCCTGTTCCTGTGGGCGTACGACCTGGGCCGGGTGTGCTGGTCGGTGGCCTTCGGCGTGCTCGTCCTGCGGGCCATCGAGGCCCATCACCTCCCCGCCCGCACCCCGCGCCTGTTGGAGCGCCTCGGCGACTGGTCGTACGGCACCTACCTGATCCACGGCGCTGTCTTCACCGTCCTCACCACGACGGCTCGGGGACGGGACCTCATCCCCCTCCCGCACGGCGGTCTGGCCGCCTTCGCGGTCCACGCGCTCTACCTGACCGCCCTCACCCTCCCCCTCGCCGCGCTCAGCTGGCGCTGGATCGAGCAGCCCGCCATGCGCGCCGCCCGCCGCCGCACCACCGCCACCCCCGAACCCAGCCCCGCCACGACGTAGCCGAGGCCACGCTCGCCACCCCGCGCCGGGGAGCCGCGCTCCGGCGAGCAGGCGAAGCGCCAGCACCCGTGGGCGAGGGGGGCGCAGACAGCGAACGGCCGCCCCGAAGGGCGGCCGTCCACCGATCGCTCGCCGCAGGCCGCCGGAGGCGGCCGGGGACGAACCGACTAGAGCTGCATCGACTTGATCTCGAGGAACTCCTCGAAGCCGTAGGTGCCGTACTCGCGGCCGTAGCCGGACTGCTTGTAGCCGCCGAACGGGGCGTTCGGGTTGAAGGCGCCGCCGTTGACGTCGATCTGGCCGGTGCGGATCTGGCGGGCCACGTCGGTGGCCTTGTCCTTGTCCTGGCCCCAGACCGCGCCGGACAGGCCGTAGGGGCTGTCGTTGGCGATCTCGATCGCCTCCTCGACCGTCTCGTAGGTGAGGATCGACAGCACCGGGCCGAAGATCTCCTCCTGGGCGATCGTCATGTCGTTGCGGACCTCGGAGAAGACCGTGGGCTTCACGTAGTAGCCCTGCTCCAGGCCCTCGGGGCGCTCGGGACCGCCGGTGACGAGCTTGGCGCCCTCCTCGATGCCCTTCTGGATGTAGTTGGTGACCCGGTCCACCTGCGCCTGGCTGGCGAGGGGGCCGAGGCGGGCGCCGTCGGCGAAGGGGTCCATCGGCTGGTAGTTGGTCTCGACCTCGTCGGCGGCGATGCGCTCGGCGTCGGCCAGCCGGCTGCTGTGCACGAGCATCCGGGTCTTGGCGATGCAGGTCTGGCCCTGGTTGATGTAGCAGGCGCCGATGCCCTCGCGGACGGCCTTCTCGAAGGTCTCGTCGTCGAGGTCGGGCAGCAGGATGTTGGCGGACTTGCCGCCGAGCTCGAGGGCCACCCGCTTCAGGGTCTCGGAGGCGGCGGCGGCCACCGCCTTGCCGGCCCGGGTGGAGCCGGTGAAGGAGACCATGTCGATGTGGGGGCTGCGGGAGATGGCCTCGCCCACCTCGGGGCCGGTGCCGGTGACCATGTTGAACACGCCGGCGGGGAGCCCGGCGTCGTGGATCACCTCGGCCAGGACGTAGGCGTCGAGCGGGGCGATCTCGCTGGGCTTGAGGACGACGGTGCAGCCGGCGGCGAGGGCGGGGGCGACCTTCGCGGCGATCTGGTGGAGCGGGTAGTTCCACGGGGTGATGCAGCCGACGACGCCGACCGGCTCCTTGCGCACGATGCTGTTGCCGAGGGTGGTCTCGTACTCGTAGCTCTCGGCGATCTGGGCGGCGGTGGAGAACGAGTTGATCGGCAGGCCGGCCTGCACGATGAGGCTCAGCCACTTCGGCATGCCCGCCTCGCGGGTGACGATCGTGGCGATCTCGTCCATGCGGGCACCGAGGCCCTCGGCGATGCGGTTGCAGAACTTGGCCCGCTCCTCGGGGCTCTTGGCGGCCCACTCGGGGAACGCGGCGGCTGCGGCCTTGGCGGCCTTCTCGACGTCCGCGGCGGTGCCGGCCGGGATGGCGCCGATCACCTCGCCGTTGGTCGAGTCGTACACCTCGATCGAGCCCGAACCCTCGGACGCGACCCAGGCCCCGTCGATGTAGATCTTGTCGTGCTGCACGGGCACTCCCCCTGTCGGGCGGCCGACTTGACCGCGCGGTCCATTTCCACTCGAACCTATCGCTGCCCGCTACGTTCCGCACGATGGGCGAGGGAGATCTCCACCCGAGCGTCCGGCAGGTCCAGGCGGCAGCTGCGGTGCGCGGCCTGGCCATCTCGCCCCGGCGCTTCCCCGCCGGGACCCGCACGGCGCAGGAGGCGGCCGAGGCGATCGGCGTCGAGGTGGCGCAGATCGTGAAGAGCCTGGTGTTCGCGGTGGACGGCGAGATCGTCGTGGCCCTCGTGAGCGGGGCCGACCAGCTCGACGAGGCGAAGCTGGCCGACGCCGCCGGTGGGGCCCACTGCCAGCGGGTGGACCCGGACCTCGTGCGCTCCGCCACCGGGTTCCCGATCGGCGGGGTGGCCCCGTTCGGGCACGCCACCGAGCTGCGGGTGTTCATCGACCGCCGGCTGCTCGACCACGACGAGCTGTGGGCCGCCGCCGGCACGCCGGTGGACGTGTTCCCGATCTCGCCCGCGGACCTGCAGCGGGCCAGCGACGGGGTCGTCTGCGACCTGGCCCGCTGAGCGGGCTCAGCCCTCGGTGGCCTCGAGGATCTCGTCGAGGTCCACCACGTCCTGCTCGCTGATCACGCCGATGAAGCTGTCGATGCCGTCCCCGTCGTCGCACACGGCGAGCCGGTCGACCTGGTGGCGGGTCATGGCCGCCACGGCGTCGGCGATCGGCCAGCCGGGGCGGACGACGGGCAGGTCGGTGCGCATGTGGTCGGCGACCGTCTCCGACGCCCAGTCCTCGCGCGGCACGGCGCTCAGCTCGGCCAGGCCGATCTTGCCGAGGTAGCGGTTGCCGTCGACCACCATCGCCGTGCGCTGCCGGGTGCCCACCAGGTGGTGCCAGAACAGCTCGTCGAGGGTGGCGTCGGGCGGCACGGTGCGCACCTCGGTGTCGACGACGCTGGCCACCGGCAGCCCGAGCCGCTCCTCGAGGTGCCCGACGCGCCGGCTGGCCTGGTACGGGCTGACCGAGCGGCGACCGGACACCAGCTGGGCGATGACCGCCGCGATCAGGCCGGGCACCACGAAGCCGGGCCGGCCGGTGGCCTCGGCGACGAACACCACGGCGGCCAGCGGCACCCCGTAGCCGGCGCCGAGGAACGCGGCGATGCCGACCACCGGGAACAGCGTGGGGTTGTCGACCGGGATGAGCTCACCGGTGACCTGCCCCACGAGGAAGCCCTGCACGACGAGCGGGATGAACAGGCCACCGACACCGCCGCCGGCGACGGTCACGGTGGTGGCGACGAGCCGCAGCGCGCACGCCGCGACGAGGACGAGGACGGTGTTGTCGGGGTCGGCGGCCCAGCGCAGCGTGTCGTACCCGGCGCCGAGGGCGAGGTTCGCGCCGGCGACGAGCCGGCCGAGCGCGAAGAGCCCGGCCAGCAGCACCCCGGCGGCCACCGCCCGCCGCCAGGGGCCGATCCGCTCGGCCGACGCCTTGGCGGTGGCGATGACGAAGGCGAACAGCCGGGCCAGCGCCCCCGCGATGAGGCCGACGACGGCGGCGCCGGCGAGGTCCCGCAGCTCGAGCTGGGGCTGGCCGGCCACCGGGAACAGCGGAGCCGTGCCGATCAGCGCCACGAAGGCGACGTAGCTCGTGGCCGCGGCGATGGCGGCCGGCAGGATCATCCGGCGGGCCAGGTCGTCGTGGTACGGCACCTCGAGGGCGAACACGAGGCCGGTCACCGGCGCCTTGAAGATGGCGGCCACGCCGGCGGCGGCGCCGGCCACGAGGAGCACCTTCGGGTCCTCGCCGACGAGCTGGCGGGGCAGCCGCTGCTGCAGCCACGCCCCGATCGACGCGCCGCTGTAGATGGCCGGGCCCTCGTAGCCCATCGAGCCGCCGAGCCCGAGGGTGGCGACGGCGGCGGCCATCCGCCCCGGGTACGGGCGGGTGTCCATGGCCCGGCCCCGCTCGTGGAAGCTGCGGATGTACTCGTCGGAGGTGGCGGGGCTGGCACCGCCGGCCAGCCAGCGCAGGGAGGCCCGGGCGAGGACGAGCCCGACCAGCGGCGCCGCGGCCATGGCCCACAGGGGCAGGTCGAGCACGGCGGCGAACACGACCTCGGCGGCCAGCCGCTCGAACCCGGCGACGACGAGCCCGGTCAGCGCGCCGGTGAGCCCGGCCAGGACGAGGACCTGCTGCGACCGCCGGCCGGCCAGCACGAGACGACGCCGGTCCACCTGCACGGCCCGCTGCAGGGCGGCACGGAGGCGGGGCACCAGCGCCACGGTCAGAGGGTCACGTACCCCGGGACGCGGTGGTGGGGGGTGTCCAGGTACACCTTCGCCTCCGGTGGCTTGCCGAAGCGGCCGTGGCTCCAGCGGACCTGCACGTGGCCGTCGACGATCCGGTCCTCGTCGCCGGCGCGGTCGCGCACCACCGCCTGCCAGCGGACCTGGGGCTGGCCGGCGTCGTCGCCCCACACGTCGAAGCGGCGCAGCTCGTAGGCCTGGCGCCAGTCCCAGGGGGTCATGACCCGCAGGCGCAGGCTCCGGTCCCGCTGGGCGCCGAGCACGAAGTAGGGGGCGCTCCCGATGCGCAGCAGCCGCCACAGCACCGCCTCGGCCTGGGCCCGGCGACCGACGACCGCCTTCCAGCGCTGCGCCGACGCCTGCCCCACCGCCACCGACAGCTCCCGGTACGCGGCCTGCGCCTCGGACGACCAGCCGGCGTCGAGGTAGGCCCGCAACTCGGCCCTGTGGGTGGGCGTCAGGTCGGCGGCGTGGGGCGGCAGCGACGCCCGGCTCCCCAGCTCGAGCCGCACCTGGGCGTAGAGGGCCTGGTACGCGTCGGGCGCCACCTCGGCGTACCAGTCGCCCGACAGCGGGGCGGGTCCGCCGGCGAGGCCCCGGTCGAACAGGCGGGCCGGGGCGGCGTTGGCCAGCACCTTGGACAGGTACTTGCAGCTGATCAGCCAGACGTGGTCGACCCGCAGGTCAGCGGGGACCACCTCGTCGCCCGGGGCCCGCGTCGGGCCCTTCCACTCGACGAGACGGGGCGGGCGGCCCCGCAGCCCGTCCTCGGCCTGGAGGAAGTGGCGGCCGTTGGCCCAGGCGGCGGCGAACTCCTGGCGGTGCTGGCCGCCACGGGCCAGGGCGGCGAGGCGCGCCCACACCTCGTCGGCCACGTTGGCGACCGGCCGCGCGGCGAGCGCCGAGTCGAGATCCGCCGCGCCGGCGATGGCGAGGCCGGTGACGATCTCGGTGATCTCGGTCTTCGGCGACGGCACGGCCGCCGATCGTAGGAGCGGACCGCCCGATCCCGGGGACGGACCGCCCTCAGGCGCCGGGGAGGAGGCCGCCGACCGGCTCGGTGGCGCCGGCCGCGTAGGCGGCGAGGCGCTCCACCGCTCCGGGGGCGCCGAGCTCGACCACGTCGACGAGGCTGACCCCGCGGGCCGTCTCCAGCGCGGCGAGCGGCGCCGAGCGGGGGGCGGGCAGGTCGGTGGTGAGCACGAGCACCCGGTGCCCCGCGGCGGTGAGCACGCTCGCCTCGCCGAGCGTGCGGAAGAGCACGTCGGTGCGGCGCAGGCCGCTGCGCACGATCGTGCTGGCCCCGGCCACGAGGACGAGCCACTCGGCACCGTCGGTCCCCGTGGCGATGAGATCGGCGGCGAGGCCGCCGGGCAGCCGGCGGCGCTTGGCGGCCTTCGGGTCGGCCAGGGTGAAGCCGGCCTCGGCCAGCAGCGCTGCCGCGGCGGCAGAGGCCCGGTCGGGTCGGGCCAGGCGGCGGGGCCCGGCGGCCACCTCCGCGGCCACCCGCTCCCGGGCGGATCGGGCGTAGCCCTCGTCGGTGTCGTACCCGAGGTAGTGGCGGCCGGTGCGCACGGCGGCGACGGCAGTGGTGCCCGACCCCATGAACGGGTCGAGCACGACGTCCCCCTCGTAGGTGTAGAGCTCGATGAGCCGCTGAGGGAGCTCCACCGGGAACGGGGCCGGGTGGCCCACCCGGGTGGCGCTCTCGGGGGCCAGCTCCCACACGTCGAGCGTGGCGTCCATGAACTCGTCGGCGGTGGTGGTGGCGACGTGGGGCAGGCCCGCCGCGGCGCGCTTGGCGCGGGGCACGGCCCGCTCGAAGCGGCCCTTGCTGGCGATGACCACCCGCTCGGTGAGGTCTCGCAGCACCGGGTTGGCGGGCTGCTTGAACGACCCCCAGGCGCAGTTGCCGCCCGCGCCGCGGGCCTTGCGCCAGATCACCTCGCCGCGCAGCAGCAGCCCGAGGCGGTCCTGGAGGATGCCGATGATGTCGGCCGACAGGCTCCGGTACGGCTTGCGGCCCAGGTTGGCCACGTTGACGGCGATGCGCCCGCCCGGCTCGAGCTTGGCCACGCACTCGGCGAAGACGTCCTCGAGCATCGTGAGGTACTCGACGTAGGTGGCCGGGATGTGGCCCTCCCCCAGCGCCTCCTCGTAGGCCTTGCCGGCGAAGTACGGCGGGGAGGTGACCACCAGCGCCACCGACGAGGGGCGGACCCGGTCCATGTTGCGGGCGTCGCCCACGTAGATCTGATCGACCACGCCGGGCGGCTCGACCGTCTCGTCCTCGCTGAGCACCGGGGCGGTGAAGCGCCCGTAGAACCCGGAGGCGTCGTGGTTCTCGCGCCGGGACACGCCGAAGCTCGACGTGGTGGTGCCCCGTCTGCGCTGCGCGCTCGCCTCCGCGCCTCCGGCCACTGCTGCCAACCCTCTCGCGTCTCTGGTCACACCGGGGACCCTAAGGAGGGGGTGTGACGGCCCTGCCACGCTACCGACGTGGAGGGGTCGGCCGCGAGCACCGGTGCACCAGGGCCCCGCCTTCCCGGGCGTCGGGACCCGCCCGGTAGCCTCGGGTCGTGACCTCCAAGATCATCTACACGCACACCGACGAGGCGCCCGCGCTCGCCACCTACTCCCTCCTCCCGATCATCCAGGCCTTCGCCGGAGCTGCGGGCGTGGAGGTCGAGACCCGCGACATCTCCCTCGCCGGCCGGATCATCGCCGCGTTCCCGGAGCGCCTCACCGAGGCGCAGCGCATCGGGGACCACCTCGCGGAGCTGGGCGAGCTGGCCCAGAAGCCCGAGGCCAACATCATCAAGCTGCCGAACATCAGCGCCTCGATCCCGCAGCTGAAGGCGGCCATCAAGGAGCTGCAGGACAAGGGCTACGACCTGCCCGACTACCCGGACGAGCCCGCCACCGACGAGGAGCGCGACGTCCGGGAGCGCTACGACCGGATCAAGGGCTCCGCCGTGAACCCCGTGCTGCGGGAGGGCAACTCGGACCGCCGGGCTCCGGCGTCGGTGAAGGCCTACGCCCGCAAGCACCCCCACCGGATGGGCGAGTGGTCGCCGGACTCGAAGACCGAGGTGGCCACGATGGCCGACGGCGACTTCTTCCACAACGAGCGGTCGGTGACCGTCGCCGAGCCCACCACCGTGCGCATCGAGCACGTCGCCGCCGACGGCACCACCACCGTGCTGAAGGAGTCCCTGCCTCTCCTGGCCGGCGAGATCCTCGACGCCACGGTCATGGAGAAGGCCGCCCTCACCGCGTTCCTGGCCGAGCAGGTGGCCGAGGCCAAGGCCCGCGACGTGCTCCTGTCGGTCCACCTGAAGGCCACGATGATGAAGGTCTCCGACCCGATCATCTTCGGGCACGCCGTGCGGGCCTACTTCCCGAAGCTGTTCGAGCAGTACGGCGACGTGCTCGAGCAGGCCGGCATCAGCCCCAACGACGGCCTCGGCACGCTGCTCGCCTCGCTCGACGAGCTCCCGGCGGACACGAAGATCGCCATCGAGGGCCTGATCGACCAGGGCCTGAACGAGGGCCCGGCCCTGGCCATGGTGGACTCCGACCGGGGCATCACCAACCTGCACGTCCCGAGCGACGTGATCGTCGACGCGTCGATGCCGGCGATGATCCGCGACTCCGGGAAGATGTGGAACGCGCAGGGCGAGCGCCAGGACACCCTGGCCGTCCTCCCCGACTCCAGCTACGCCGGCATCTACCAAGCGGTCATCGACGACTGCAAGGCCAACGGCGCGTTCGACCCGGCCACGATGGGCTCGGTCCCCAACGTCGGCCTCATGGCCCAGAAGGCTGAGGAGTACGGCTCCCACGACAAGACCTTCGAGATCCACGCCCCGGGCACCGTGCGGGTGGTGGATGCCGACGGCACCACGCTCCTCGAGCA
Source organism: Acidimicrobiales bacterium (assembly GCA_035303865.1). Lineage (GTDB taxonomy): Bacteria > Actinomycetota > Acidimicrobiia > Acidimicrobiales > VFJN01 > VFJN01. The sequence continues at coordinate 2,850 of DATGRC010000075.1, read as the reverse complement.
CCAGGTGAGCGAGGGCGACATCTGGCGGGCCTGCCAGACCAAGGACGTGCCGGTGCAGGACTGGGTGAAGCTCGCCGTCACCCGGGCCCGGGCCACCGGCGCCCCCGCCGTGTTCTGGCTCGACCGGGCCCGCGCCCACGACGCCGAGGTCATCGCCAAGGTCGAGCGGTACCTGCAGGACCACGACACCGAGGGCCTCGACATCCGGATCATGGCCCCGGTGGAGGCGATGCGCTTCTCGCTCGAGCGGATCCGCCGCGGCGAGGACACGATCTCGGTCACCGGCAACGTGCTGCGGGACTACCTGACCGACCTGTTCCCGATCCTCGAGCTCGGCACCTCGGCGAAGATGCTGTCGATCGTGCCGCTCATCAACGGCGGCGGCCTGTTCGAGACCGGCGCCGGCGGCTCCGCCCCGAAGCACGTCCAGCAGCTGGTGAAGGAGAACTACCTGCGCTGGGACAGCCTCGGCGAGTTCCTCGCCCTGGCCGTGTCGTTCGAGCACCTCGCCAACGCGACCGGGAACCGCAAGGCGCAGGTCCTGGCCGACACGCTCGACGCCGCCACCGGCCAGGTGCTCGAGGAGAACAAGTCCCCGGCCCGCAAGCTCGGCAGCATCGACAACCGGGGCAGCCACGTCTGGCTGGCGCTCTTCTGGGCCGAGGCCCTCGCCGAGCAGACCGACGACGAGGAGCTGGCCGCCCGGTTCCGCCCGTTCGCCGAGCAGCTCCGGGCGAAGATCGAGGAGATCGACGCCGAGCTCATCGCCGTGCAGGGCCAGCCCGTCGACCTCGGCGGCTACTACCTCCCCGACCCGGACAAGGCCGCCGCGGTCATGCGCCCCAGCCAGACCTTCAACGAGCTCCTCGCCACGCTCTGATCCGACCGACGCGACGCCGGTGTGCGATCCCGAGCCCCTGCGGCCGCGGATCGCACACCGACGTGGTCACAGCTCCAGGGACGCGACGACCTCGCGGACGCTCTCGCTGCGGTTGAGGGCGTAGAGGTGGAGGCCGGGGACGCCGAGCCCGAGCAGCTCCTGGCAGAGGCGGGTGGCCACCTCCACGCCGAGGCGGCGCACGGCCTCGGGGTCGCCGTCGACCTCGTCGAGGCGGACCTGGAGGTCGTCGGGGATGTGGGTGGCGTTCATGGCCGCCATCCGGCGCACGCCGGCCACGCTCACGAACGGCATCACGCCCGGGAGCACCGGCTTGCGGCAGCCGAGCGCGTCCAGCTCCTCGACGAGGCGGGCGTAGTGGGCCACGTCGAAGAAGAACTGGGTCATCGCGAAGTCGGCGCGCTCGAGCTTGGCGGCGAGGTGGCGCCGGTCGCTGGCGCGATCGGGTGAGCGAGGGTGCACCTCAGGGTGGGCGGCCACGCCCACCGAGAACCCGGCCGGGTGGGACCGGACGACCTCGAGCAGCTCGCTGGCGTAGGTGAAGTCGCCGGTGACCGCGGTCCCGTCGGCGGGCGGGTCGCCGCCGAGCGCCAGGATGTTCTCGATCCCGGCCTCGGCGTAGCCGTCGAGCAGCTCGTCGATGTCGGCCCGGGTGTGGCCGACGCAGGTGAGGTGCGGCATCGCCGGGAACGGCTGCTCGGCGTTGATGCGGGTGACGGCGGCCCGGGTGCGGTCGCGGGTGCTGCCGAGCGCCCCGTAGGTGACCGACACGAACGACGGCTCGAGCTCGGCCAGCTCCAGCACGCACTTCTCGAGCTGGCGCTCGGCCTCCTCGGTCTTGGGAGGGAACAGCTCGAAGGACAGCGTGCGCCCGGCGGCCACGAGGTCAGCGATCCGCGTCATGGGGGACAAACCGTACGCCCTGGGCGGGGCCGGGGCGACCGCTCAGCCGCCCAGCCCGGCCCGGCGCTCGGCCGCTTCGACGAGGTTGCGGAAGAGCATCGCGATCGTGGTGGGCCCGACCCCGCCCACCCGCGGGGTGATCCAGCCCGCCACCGCCTCGCAGGACTCGTCGACGTCGGGCAGGAGCCGCGAGCCTTCGTAGCGCACGCCGGCCCCGACCACGACCCCGCCGGGGCGGACGTGCTCGGGCTGGATCATGCCGGGCACGCCGGCGGCGGCGACGAGGATGTCGGCCTCCCGCGTGTAGTCGGCCCAGTTCGGCACGCCGGTGTGGACGAGGGTGACCGCCGCGTTGGCGGTGGGCCGCTTCTGGGACAGGAGGATGCTGAGCGGCCGGCCGATCGTGACGCCCCGCCCCACGACGACGACGTGGCGGCCGGCGACCGGCACCTCGTAGTGGGCGAGGAGCGCCTCGATCCCGGCTGGGGTGCACGACACCGGCCCCGGGATGCCGAGGGCCAGGCGGCCGACGTTGGTGGGGTGCAGGCCGTCGACGTCCTTGTCGGGGTCGATGGCCATGAGCACGGCGTCGAAGTCCACCTGCGGCGGGGCGGGGTACTGGACGAGCATGGCGTCGACGGCCGGGTCCTCGTTGAGGCGCTGGACGGCGTCGATGGCCTGCTCGGTGGTGCAGTCGGCCGGGAGGTGGACGTGCGGGCTGCTGCAGCCCAGCTCCTCGGCCTTGCGCTGCTTCATCCCGACGTAGCGGGCGGAGGGGCCGTCGTCGCCGATGAGCACGGTGGCCAGCCCCGGGGTGTGGCCCCGGGCCTTGAGGGCCTCGATCCGGGGTCGCAGGTCGGCGAACACGGCCTCGGCGACGGGGCCGCCCGGCATCATCACGGCGGTCATGGCTGCGATCCTACGAGGCCCCCCGGAGCGGCCGGCCAAGCCGGGCGCGCCGAAGCGAGGGGCGGCGGCCTAGTGGAGGAAGTGGCGCTCCCCGGTGAAGACCATGGCCAGGCCGAGCTCGTCGGCCTTGGCGATGTTCT